>QHOX01000219.1 GCA_003219465.1 Verrucomicrobiota bacterium
AGCGACTCTACGGTCGGTCGGCTCCGCGCGGTTCTCCGCTGAAACGGTGTCGACGAAGACTTGCGTGAGTCGATAGATGACGTCCTCGCGAGTAAGATGAGCCGTCCAGGCGAGCGCATTTCTTTCCGCTTTTTTAACCTCGACGGCCGGCGCATCGTTGAATCCAAAAATACTCCCATCCTTAAAAAGGGGATACTCCAGCTTAAGGCCAAAAATACCTACTCCGGCGAGACTCACGGTCTTGGTCGGACTGATTCCGGTTCCAGTTGTCCCAGCGTTCACAATGCCAAACTTGCTGGTCCGCTCACCCGAAAATGCCTCCCCAGTGGCTGATCCCGTCAGGTTCGGCCAAAGTGAGGCTTGGGCTGCGCGAATCTCCTCACCTGCCGCGAGCAAATCGAAGTGAGTGGCTTCCAGTTTTGGGCTTTCGCCCAATGCAATGGCAATGCAATCGTGAAGCGTCAGCGGATGGCTGGGAAGAGTTACGCTGCGAGCGGTTATTTCTCGGGCTGATAACTCAAGAGGTATAATTAGCAGTAAGGCTGCTAAAAAACCAAACACGCTATTTCGCAATATTCGATTTGGAGGTGGAACGAACTTTATCATTTTCTTTCAAGTATAGCTGGCCAACCGTTACGACTCTTTCCCCTTCGCTTAACCCAGATGTAACTTCAGTGATGGCATTGGCGACGATCCCTAAACTCACGTTGCGAAGATTGGCGTGCCCGCGGCTGTCAACAACAAACACCGACGCCCGATCGCCTGACGGGTTAATTATTGCAACGCTAGGTACGGCCGGCACATCATTGGCGGTGCGATGGATATGCGCGAACCCCGATATACCTGGCTTCAAGCGGAAATCCGGGTTGTTAATTTCTACGTAGGCAGTGAAAGTCCGCGTTACCGGGTCAGTGTTCGGATCGATCTTAAAGATTTTGCCCCGGAAGGTCTCTGCCGGAAAGGCGGGAAAACTAACTTCGGCGGAAAGGCCCAACTGCACGGAATGGATTTTTTCCTCGGTAACCTTCGCCGCCATCAAGACAGTTTCAATCGCTCCAAGTTTAATGACAAGCTGATCATTATGGGTCGTCTCATCCGGATTTACGAGTCGCTCGAGCACGATGCCGTAAATGGGAGATCTCATTTGCACATGTTCAAGCGCGATCTCCGCCTGCCGGAGTCCCATAGTTGCCTTTGCCAGCTCCTCGCGCGCATCAGCAAGTGCGATCTCTGCCTTCTCCAAATCGAGCGGCGTGCCCATGTGCTGCTTTACGAGAGCTATATAGCGTTCGACTTGCCGCGTTTCGTTCTTGATTTTGATATTGCTCGTTTCCACAAACTGTCGGTTGGATTCGAGGGTTGCCTGAATTAATCGGTCGTCCCAACGAACGAGAAGGTCTCTTTTTTTGACGATGTCGCCAATCTTCACAGGGACCTCAAGGACTCGGGCACTAATCTGTGTGGTAAGAAGGACGGTGTTGAATTGCTCCACCGTGCCGCTGCCTCCGATGACTTCTTCAAGCGTCTGTCTGCGCACCGGAACGGTTTCCACGGGTGACGGCGCATGCACGCGGCGAGCCTTTCCAGTGTCGGTGGCGATCATGTGAAGAACGGCTTTAAAAACCAGCATACCAAGCAAGCAACAGACGACCAGGAAGATCATCCAGTGGGAACGTTTTCGCGGAGCGGGAGCGATTTCTTGGCGCCTGGTGGATAGTTGGGAGGAATCTCTCATTGGATCGGATTCGAGTTGCAGACAACGCGTGACGCCGTTTCCCTGCTGTGAGACATGGCACGACTTCTTTGGTGTCGTACCCATAAGGCCAGCAGAGCTGCGGTGATCACGCCGAAAATCAATAGTTCGTAAAAGCTAGACTGGACATTTTGTATGCTGAATAGAGCAGGAAGATCTTTGTGCTTAACCCCCACAATCAGTACCAATGGCGAGCGGAAGTCTTTCTCCCACGGCCACAATAGAGGAATGCCAGAGGCGGTCGCATTCCATCCGAGCTTTGTGCCGGTGAACAGATCAATGAGAAGATGTGAGCTGTATGCCAAAAAATAAAAAGTGGCGCTTCGCCAAAAACTGTCAGCTATCCGCCACAGGCAGCTGACGCCGAGCGCGACAAAAACGGCTGCTGCGAGACTGTGGATAAAGCCATGGTGCAGGTCCGCACCGACACCAAGGCCGAAGAGAAAATCGACGTCAGCCAAATTCGCAAGCAACACCAATAAGACCAGTTGTGGTAGGTATTGGCGACAGGCTGTGGCAAGACGCACCTTCAAACGCGCGGTCAGAAGCAGGAATGTCCAAAAGCCGGCGAAACTGTGTGCTACTGGAGAAGCCATAAGACGAAAAGCCTCAGGGTTGCAGCCGCGCAAACGCATGGTGCTCGTTTTGGATATTGCTGGACTCCGGCTTGCCAAGAAGTCTGTCGTAAACGCGTTCGATTCTCTGGCATATTTGTCGCCAATCAAAATTGGCGAGGACAGTTATGCGCGCGTTCGCTGCCAACCGGGCCGCCAGCTCGCGATCCTCCAGCAGTGTGATGATTCCCTTGCCGAGCGCTTCGCAATCGCAATCCGGCACAATGAACGCGTCGTGCAAATGGCGCAAGCCTTTGGCCGCGCCTTCAAAGCAAACGATTGGCTTGCCTGCCAGCATGTAGTTTAAGAGCTTGACCGGATGGCCGGGACATTCCGGGCGCGAAATCACTGTCACGTTGGCGAGCGCGAGATAGCTCGGCAAATCCTCGAGCGAATGCGGCGCGATCCACATAATGGCATTAGAAATACCGAGCTGATTTGCTAGCTTTTTGTGTTCTCTTTCATGGGATTCCGACACGAGGGGGCTTACCATCATCAGCAGAACATCTGGTAGCTGCTTTGAAACCACGGCGAAGGCGCGAAGCAGGTAGTCGATTCTCTGGAACGCGTTCAAAACTCCAGTATACATCACGATCGCACGGCCATTAAGTGAATGACGGCGGCGGATCTTGTCCGGATCTGCGTTGTCGAACATTTCTGGCACGATCCCCGCGGGGATCATATCCAGTTTTCTCTCGGGGATTCCGCGCTTCACAAACCACTGCTTCAGCTCGGGCGATACCGCTGTGACGTGATCGGGAAAAATTGGGACGAACCAATCCAGTCCGCGCGCGATTGCGCGGGCGAGCCAAGCCGGTCGAATGAAACCGTAACCGGCCAACTCGTCAGACATTAGGTTGACGGCATTGTAAAGCAGTGGGCGACGAGTGGTCCATTTTGCCATCGCGCCGATCAGCGCCCCTTCATAATTGTGCGCGTGAATAACATCGATACGCTCGCGCTTGACCACGCGACGAAGCAACCGCAAAAGCGCCAAATCTTCCAGAAATTTCTCCGACGAAGGCCCTACCTTAGCGTTAGTCTCGGGCCGAAACGGTCTCGTCCTATGAACTTTTGCATAGCGAACCGCGATGTCTTTCTGGCCCGTCGGATATGTCACGATGTGCACAGCATGTCCCATCTGCGAAAGGGTATCGGACATCTCTCTGATACTTGCCGCCGACCCATGATTAGCGGGGAATGGACACGCGGCCACCATGGCGATCGAGTAGCGCGCCGCTCGCCTCCGCGGATGTGACGCAGTTCTTATGTCGCCGGCTGAAGCGTCGATTTCAAACATGTGCGTCAATAGATCGGTTATTCGAGATACCCCAGCGCCCGAAGACGTTCTTCAACTTTAGCTGATTCCTCCTCTGTGTAATCGCTCGGGCGTGTCTCGGAGATGCCAGAAGCAATCCCGGCTCGGACTGGATGCGCAGCCAGAAAGTCCGGTCGGACAGCGCTCGTCAGGACTTTGCCGTCCATATCTTCCGGCACAGGCACACCGAGCAAGTACAGCAGCGTTGGAGCGAGATCGATGAGCTGCACGCTTTCGATCTCCGTAGCGCTTTTCAGCACTAGCCCACGACCGATTAAGATTCCATTAAGCCGGTGCGTTCCACCCCATTCGCTGTCTTTAGATGGACGATGCTCGCGAATAATAACAGCCGGTTTGTCCCTGTCCTTGGCAAAACTTGGCTCCGCTGAAAAAAGACTATCTTCGCTCCACCAGTCGAGTACGATGTCGGCGGCTTCGCCGGAAAACGGGCCATCAAAGAGTTCGTCTCGGCGATGGACGCGGGCGATTACTGGTTTGCCAGTGCGTGGGTCTTTGAGCTCATCCAGTTTCTCGATAATGAAATCAATCAGTTGTTTGTACTCTGTTGGCTCCACGATTCCGGCGGGTTTGATCCCTTTTAGATTGATCCAGATACTCGGTGGCGCGGCGAGCACTTCGGTGCAATACGCTTTGGTGCGACTCCAGTCGATGTTTACGAATGAGGTGTAGGCAAGTTCCGCCTTTATTCTTAGGCCCGGAAATGTTTCCGCGAGAAGGCTTTTCTGTCGGGAAGAGAGCGACTTACGCAAAAACGAGTATCCTCCCCGCAAGATTTTTAAGCCGATCTCGCGGAGCCCGAATCCTCCCCGTACGCCGGCGCTTCCATTTCCTTTGTAGTGCAGCAGACCGAGTTGGCACAGGTAACGATTTAGAAATACGGTTCGGTCGACGACCGGACCACCCCCGTGATCGGAAACAATAAAGACGGTCGTATCGTCGGAAAGCCTCTCAATTATCTGGCCTGTTATGGCATCCAGTCGTTCGTACACCTGACGCACGGCATTTCCGAAACGAGATTCGGCCTTCGGGTCGTAAAGGAAGTGATTGCGATCCATGTACTGCCAGAAATAGTGCTGCACAGTGTCTATCGACATGAAAACGAACATCATCACGTCTTGCGGATGGTGTTCTAGGAGATAAAGAGCGACTGCGGCCCACTGCCGATCGGTTTTTTCCATTTCGCCTAGCACTTGAGCCCGCCGCTCGTCTGTGGACATGAATCCGAGGAAGCGGATGTCATGGTTGATCTTACCCACCTGCTCGAATAGCTCGCGCTTCAGCTCCGGCGGATAGACAAACGGACTATTAGCCGATGGGGTATCCAAGCCCGAAATCTGAAAGCCGTCCAAAGCCTCAGGCGGATAGGTAAACGGAATGTTCATCGTGCCCACGGAAAATCCGGCGGCATTGAGTAGCTTCCAAACCGTGGGTGAACGGCGTGAACCGCCATTGGCGTACTTCATCGCGTAACCGTTCCATTCGGTTTCGACAAAATGGAAGACGCCGTGCTTGCCAGGATTTTTACCGGTCATGAACGATGTCCACGCGGGCGGGGTAATTGGCGGAACAACCGACTGAAGGGTCCCGGACACCCCCGTCTTCATCAACTTTGCCAGGTTTGGCATGCCACCTTCGGCAATCCAGGGACGGATGAGTGTCCATGTTGCCGCATCCAAACCTAAGATGACTACCTTAGGGCGTTTCTTAACTTCGCGGTGATGGTTCGGGTTCAAAGTATTCTCCGATCGTCTCCGCAGTGATCAACAATTCCTAATCCTCATAGTTTCCATCAAAATTTATAAAAGGAGCAAATCACGATCGGCCGGTGATAAATTTTTCCCACTAGAGGATACCGCAAAGGACGAGATCAGCGCCGTGCCCTCCATATCTTGTGGAACCGGTAAGCCGAATAATTGCAAGATCATTGGCGCAATGTCGGTGATCCGCAGCCCTTCGATTCGCCGCCCACCCGAAATTCCACCTCCCCCTGGCCGAAAAAGGAAAATTCCATTCTCCGCATGGTTAGCCCCATCGGGGCCGGTATCGTTCTCAAAGGTATGTATTCTGCCGCCGCCGACGGTACCGACAGACCGCCAATAAAGGTCGCCGAAATAAACGATCAGATCCGGCGCGACACCGCGCACCTCTTTATACAATTGCTCCGGCCGAAAAACTTGCGTACCGATTCCATGTCCGTTTTCATCCGGAATGGCTTTCAGTCCGGCGACTAATTCCTCCCGCACTTTTTCATAATCTTCTGGTGCGATGGTTCCGTTTGGCTCGCGGCCTGCGACATTAAGAAAAACACGCGCGTAATAGCCACCATCCCCCCATGCTTTTGTTCGCGACCAATCAACCTTGGCTTTCGAGAGCGGCACAGGGCTGGCAGGCTTTTCGGTTAACGAAAGGTAGCCGTTTGCGATCAACCATTCGTTAACGCAGATGCCGCCGTCCATGCGCTTGGCGCCGTGATCGGACACTACCAGCACAGCCGTCGTCTCATCGGCGAAAGCAAGCAACTTCCCAATTTCATCGTCCACTTCCTGGTAGTAGTCGTGAATTGCATTCTCGAATTGATTGCCGGGCTGATAGAAGCGATGCGCTGGATCCATGTCATCCCAAAATGCATGGTGAATTCGATCGACACCCATTTCTACCATCATAAAAAAATCCCAATCTTCCTTTGCAAGAAGATGGCGGGCGACTTGAAAACGCTTTCGGGTCATCTCATAAATGTCAGCCAGGATCTTGGCCTTGTTGCCGGAGCGAAAATCCCGCACATCCAGAACATACTCTCCAACCACGCGGGCAATTTCATCTTTGAGCTCGGCCGGATGTGTGTAATTGCAGCTGATGTCGGGGGTCAAAAAGTCGCCGATCAACAAGCCAATGAGTGGTCGGGGTGGATACGTTCCTGGCACGCCGATGACAATCGAACGCTTCCCACTTCGCGAGAGGATATCCCACGCTCGGTCC
>QHOX01000412.1 GCA_003219465.1 Verrucomicrobiota bacterium
CTTCTCGCAAGCGTTCCACCAGCGCAAGGTTTCGCGAAAGTCTCGGATCCTTAAACTCGACGTCACGACTCCGCCAGTCGCTCTCCGGAAGACTGGCCGCTCGCTCTCGGGTCATTGCGCCGGTCAATAGACCGGAAGCCATTGGCGAATAAACGATCGCGCCAATCCCGTTGGATCGACAATAAGGAAGAATCTCTTGCTCAACTTCGCGACGAACCAACGAGTACGGCGGTTGCAGCGAAGTAATCGGAGCGATCTTCTGCGCCCGGCGCAATTCCTCGACATCAAAGTTTGATACGCCGATCCATCGGACTTTCCCTTCCTTTTGCAGCTGTCTTCCAAGTGGTCGATCGGCCAATGGACTTGGTAAAGGTCGATCACATCGACATCGAGCCGACGAAGACTCTCCTCGCACTCGCTGCGGATGGAATCCGCGCTTAAGTCGCGATGGACATATCCCTGTTCGTCCCAACGCAGCCCGCACTTGGTGAAAACGTACGGCCGTGGGCCGGGCCAGGTGCGCAGCGCTCTCGCCACGACTTCCTCGGAATGGCCCATTCCGTAAACGGCCGCAGTATCGATCCAGTTTACACCAAGCTCAAGCGCGCGATGAATCGCGGTGACAGACTGCGTGTCATCCTGTTCGCCCCAACCAAACTCCCAACCCGATCCACCGATAGCCCACGCGCCAAAGCCGATTGGTGTGATGAACAAGTCGGAGTTACCGAGCTGCTTCGTTTTCATATCAATTTTTTTGAGTTTCGTTTTCATGTTTCAGGTCTGCTCACACGTGATACGGCCTAAGCACCGAATGAAACGGGCTGGTCCGCGAATTGCAGAATTGCAACCAGCACGCCAACAGCGACCAAGCTGTAAAGGATCGTCTCAAAGAGCGCGCGCTTCTTGTCTTCCGAGCGCACGAGCAAAGCGTAGGTCGATTCTTCGACGTTGTTGCTTGGTTGCCTCGTT
>QHOX01000413.1 GCA_003219465.1 Verrucomicrobiota bacterium
GTAGGGCGCACTAAAACCGCCGCCTGCGAAGTGAGGAGCTCCTCCGAAGCCACTGCTGCGAAAGCCGCCCCCTCCACCCCCACGAAAGCCGCCACCAGCAAAACCACCACCACCGCCGCCGCTGCCGCCGTGGGGACCTGCCCACCCGGCGTGAGCTAAGGCGATCAATGTGATGCCAACTAAGCTAAGTAATCTTAATTTTTTCATACTTAACGCTCGCCACTCCCCGGTTACTCAGCCACGTCGCGTCCGCGGGATTTTGCGATGCCACGTTCGGGCGATGCTTGCTCCCTCTTTCGAGTCAGAGGGCTGCGTTCACGACGCGAAGGTCTCAAAAGAGCGGCCAGAACATTCCGACCAGTCCGCCGATAGTCAGAATTGAAACAATGATTAGCTCCCACGAACTGACATGCCGCGATTTCGGAAGCTCGTGATGCGAAATTGCTCCGCCCTCAAAGGCCAGACGGAGGCTGTCGGGATGATTATCGAAAATCAGAACGCGCTGCATCTTTTTATCGGTGCCCGAGCGGCCCACCTGCTTGATAATGAAAAGTCTCTTTCGGCGGAGACCGGTCTGTCTGATCCCGGAAAAAGTTTGAGCGAACTTCGACTCGCGAGCGGCGATTGGCCCAACCAACGGCGCCGGTACCTGGATCTGTCGGTCGCGAAAGCTTTTCCTTTTCATAATTTTCACGCTATGCAGAAGACCACGGCGCCGCGATGGCGCATGCGTGGGATTTTGTGATCTTACGCGAGAGGCGGTCCTAGCCACCTCTTTTGGGAGAGCTGCCGTTTGTTAAACGGTCGTTCTTACGGACGCGCGCGGTGGTCGGAGAGCCACCGTGTTGTTAAACCGTCACTCTCGCGGACGCGGAAAACGCTCCAGGCATAGACCGCGCCCAACGCGATCTGCAAAAACACTCCGGCGATTGCGATGACCCAGCGATTGACCGTTCGCACGGTTCGACTATAGCGGCATGACCACTCCGCCAGTTTTTGGTATCGCGTCGTAGGTTGCCTTGTCGATGTTCAAATGCGCCATGACGAGTTCTGCCGGAGTGTGGGCCAGCCATTCCGAAAATGAAAACTCTTGAAAGAGACTACTCTTGAACATCTCCAGGAATACCAAATCCGTGTCGCCCGTATTCTCGATGTAATGCAGCAACGTCTTTTGCACGTAGCCGACGTCGCCCTCCTGAAAATCTATTGTCCGAGCTTTGTTGCCGGTCGCCACG
>QHOX01000234.1 GCA_003219465.1 Verrucomicrobiota bacterium
CAGAGCCAGATAGGTTCTAGTCATGAGTTGGTCGAAACGTGACTGGTTTTTCTGCCTGGTTCTGGCCGTGGTCACGATGCTGGCGTATCACCCCGCTTGGCACGGGGGGGTTTTATGGGACGACGACGCGCACATTGGCGGTCCTGAATTGCGAACGCTAGATGGCTTGAGGCGCATCTGGTTCGTGCCAAGAACCACCCAGCAATACTATCCGCTTCTTCATACTTCCTATTGGCTCCAGCAAAAGCTTTGGGGCGATTCGATCACTGGCTATCACATCGTCAATCTGCTTCTGCACATTGGTTGTGTCGTGCTGGTGTTAAGAATCGTTCGGTTCTTGCGAATCCCGGGAGCAGAACTGGCAGCAACCATTTTCGCGTTGCATCCGGTGAATGTGGAAACGGTGGCCTGGATTGCGGAGCGTAAGAATACCCTTTCCGGAGTCTTTGCGCTCGCGGCGGCACTCTGGTATCTCAGGTTTGACGAGAATCGAAGCAGACGGAGTTACGCGTTGGCCCTCGGCCTCTTTCTTCTGGGATTGCTGAGTAAAACGGCCATTGTAACGCTGCCTTTGGCCTTGCTGGTGATTTTCTGGTGGAAACGAGGCGCGATTTCCTGGCGGCACGATGTTGTCCCATTGATCCCGTTCTTTTTCTTCTCGGCGGCAGCGGGGTTGATGACCCGCTGGGTGGAATACGGCAACATCGGTTACAGAGCGAGAATGCTGGATCTTTCCCTGCTTGACCGCTGCTTGATAGCCGGGCGGGCCTTTTGGTTTTACCTGTGGAAACTGCTCTGGCCGTCGAACCTGATGTTCGTTTATCCGCGATGGGAGATTAGCGCTGCCGTGCCGTGGCAATATATTTTTCCGCTCGCTGTCCTAGTATTGCTTGGGATTTTATAGAGTCTGCGCCGGTGGTCCCGAACTCCATTGGCGGGAGTGCTCGTCTATATGGTCCTGTTGTTGCCTTCGCTGGGTTTCGCCAACATTTATTTTTTTCTGTATTCCTTTGTAGCCGATCACTGGCAATACCTGGCCTGCCTGGGAATCATCACGCCTTGCGCCAGTGGGATTGTCCTACTGGCGACACGATTGAAATCTGGGTACGCTTGGCTCGAGCCCGGAGTCACCCTAGTGATCGGTGGAGTACTGTTTCTCCTGACCTGGCAACAAAGCCGGATGTATAACAACGCGGAGACGCTTTATCGGACGACTATTGCTCATAATCCTGCTTGTTGGTTGGCGTACGATCATCTTGTTGACATCCTGTACCAGGCGAACCGAATTCCGGAGGCAATGAATCTGTTTAAAGACGAGTTGCGAATCAAGCCTGCGGTAGCCCACTATAGTTTGGGCAATGCCCTGCTCCGAAAAGGCCGAACTTCGGAGGCAATAGATCAGTTCACGGAGGCGTTGCGGATCAATCCTGATTACGCGGAGGCACACAATAACCTGGGCTATGCGTTGTTGGTAACAGGCCGAACCTCAGCGGCGATAGAGCAATGTAGGGAGGCTTTGCGGATCGATCCTACTTATGCCCATGCGCACAATAACCTGGGCAATGCCTTGGCCCAAACCGGTCGAGCTTCAGAGGCAATAGAGCATTACAAGCAGACCTTGCGCATGAATCCGAATTCTGCCGACGCGCACAGTGATCTGGGAGCTGCCCTGGCACTAATGGGTCGAATTTCCGAGGCGATAGAAGAACTCAAAGCTGCAGTGCGGATCAATCCCAACAATATCGACGCGCGAAACAATCTGATATACGCAGAAGGGCTGCAGAAAAGCAATCAGGAGAAGAAATGATGTACGATGGCCGGGGTTGTCATGTTGAGCAAAGCGAAACATGTCGACCTAATCGACAGGAGATCCGTTCGACATATAATCAGAGATTCTCGCTTCGCTCAGAAATTGACAATCATTTGAAGTGCCTTGTAATCCTATTCCAACAGCGGAGCGATGAGAGCGCGTTCTTCAGGCAAGAGCGGTTTGGCTAAGTTCTGACAATCTCAGCAAAGCCGGTTGGGAATTTGCGCCCTAATGCCCGAAAGCTGTTTGTCGATGTCGCGCTGAGACTCTTTCAAAAGGCGTTGTAGATTCTCTGGTGAAATTTCGCGCAAAATGTTCTCGGCCTTCCGTGGTCTGCTCATGTGCCGCTCCCTACGCCTTCGCAAATGAAGCGCATGAAAATCTTCGCCCGTCGATCCGGTGTGCTAGACATGTGTGAGCGAAGATGTTTGATCACGCCTAGTTCTTCTTAGTAAGGTCGCTCTCTTCTAATAAAGGAACCTTCGGCGCTTTATTTGTCTGCGGTTCCAGTTGAGGCCCAGGCGTAGGCGCGACAATCGGAGCTTCGTCCTGCTCTGCGAGAACCCCATCCGCCAGATTATTCACATTGAATAACTCTGAACGTCGCTGATAACACTCTATGTAGCGCCACGCCGTAGGCTGCGAGAATGGCACGTTGTCTTTAAGCCATAATAACCATTTGCCTTTTCGACTGGCCCTTACCCGACTCATTAGCTCGCCGATTTGGATTGCCTTCTCTAGCGACATTTTCGCGGCTGCGAGAATCTCACCATGCAATCGCGTGGTTATGGAACCACGCCATGAAACAGAGCAGTGGGTAAATGTGCTTGCGGTGATCTCGCCGCTCTTGAAAATGTTCGTCGAGGATTTGCCGGACGAAGCTGGCGTCGAAGAGTCCAGTCTCAGCGACGGCTGCGGGAGAACAGAGATCCTCGATGGTCTCTCGCATGTTCCGGTTCAGCCACACCGCGACCGGCATCATGAATCCTGTCTTGCGCCGATGAATGATCTCATCCGGTAAGAGGCGCCGGACCGCTCGCTTCAAAACATATTTGGTCGTTAGGCCACGCAATTTATCTGCGGGCTGAATCCGGGACGCGTATTCGACCACGTCGCGATCTAGAAAAGGCACGCGCACTTCCAGCGAGTGCGCCATGCTCGCGCGGTCCACTTTCAACAGGACATCGTCCTGAAGATAGAGCTTCATGCACAAGTATTGCAGCCGCTGAAAGTCTCCCTTCAACCCGCTCTGTCGAATGTGCGCCGAGATGTCTTCGAAGGCATCCTCGCGCAAGAGACGTTGCTGTAAGTCGACGGATAAAAGCTGCTTCTTCTCCACGTTGCCGTAGCAGCCCATCCAGAGGAGGAAGCGCACTTCTGGCGAGAGCCCGAGACCCTTCACGAACTGCTGCATGAGAAACTCGACGCTAGCGTAACGATGCGAAACTGGCAGCCGTTGGATGAACGGACGGAGCCAATCACGCCAACCGATGGGCAAGAACGAAAGGTTCTGCACGACCTTATGAGCCTGGAAAGCCGGATAGCCGGCGAACAACTCATCGGCGCCATCTCCCCCGAGAACAACTTTAACATGCTGTGCGGCTAATCGACTAAGCACGTAAGTCGGAATGATCGAGGCGTCCGCCAACGGCTCATGGAGCGAACGCATGATCCGCGGAAATAGCTCCGTTGCCTGGCTCAGAGTTAAGATCTCCTCGTGATGTTCAGTTTCGAAGAGTTCCGCGATGCGCCGCGCGTACGGAGACTCGTCATAACTCGGATCATCGAACCCGATCGAAAAACTGTGAAGCCGGTTGCCGGATTGTTGCGCCGCGAGCGCGGCGACAGTGCTCGAATCGAGACCGCCGGAGAGAAATAAGCCAACGGGCACATCGCTGCGCAGCCGCTTCGTTACCGAATCACGCAGGATGGCAAGCAGGTCCTCGGCCCACTCGTCGACGTTGCGGTCGCTCACAGGGTTGTCTTCGAGCGGGATGTCCCAATAGCGATTCTTGCGCAGCCCGTTCCGATTGAAGAACAGATAGCCGCCGGGTTCCAGCTTATGAACGTCTTCGAAAATCGTGTGCGGCGCCGGGATGTAGCCGTAGCTGAAATATTTACTGACCGAGAGCGCGTTAAGACGGCGATCGACGCGAGGATGCACGAGCAGCGCTTTGAGTTCCGAGGCAAAGATCAGTTCGCCGTCGCGGACGCAGTAGTAGAGCGGTTTGATGCCGAGGCGATCGCGCGCCAGGAACAACCGTTCCTCATCACGATCCCAAATCGCCACCGCGAACATCCCGTTGCAACGCTGCAGGGCGTTGACACCGTCGAGCACGAACTGATTCAGCAACACCTCGGTATCCGATTGGGTGCGGAAAACGCATCCGCGCCGTTCGAGTTCCGCGCGAAGTTCAAGATAATTATAAACCTCGCCGTTATAGACGATGTGATAGCGCTCGTCGTTGCTGCGCATCGGCTGTGCGCCGCCCGCGAGATCGATGATGCTTAGTCGCCGATGACCGAGCGCGATCCCGGGCGCGACGTGGAACC
>QHOX01000236.1:0-4527 GCA_003219465.1 Verrucomicrobiota bacterium
GTGCTGGCGGTGTTGCTCTCAACTCTGTCCATCAACTTCTTCCTCCTCGAGCCAAGATTCGCCTTTGCATTTAGTTTTCGCGATTTTGTTCATCTTGTTGTCTTTCTTTTTACGGCTCTACTCATTAGCTCGTGGAGCGCCGGGCGTAGACGCGCAGAGAGCGCCTTGAAGCGGGCGCGTGATGACCTCGAGAAAAAGGTGGAGGAGCGGACCGCGGATCTCAGTCTGAGCAACGAACAATTACGGCTGGAGATCGCCGAACGAACCCGGTCGGAGAGCGGGTTACGGGAGAAAGCAAGTCTTCTCAATCTCACGCACGATACCGTCTTCGTCCGCGACATAAACGACGTTATCACCTACTGGAATCGCGGCGCCGAAGAACTATATGGCTGGTCGAGCGAAGAAGCCGTCGGTTGCGTCTCGCACGAACTCACGCAGACTACCTTCTCGAAGCCGCTTCCAGAGATGAAGGCGGACCTACTAGAGAATGGGCGATGGGAAGGGGAATTGATCCATATCCGTCGCGATGGGACTTCGGTTACTGTAGCGAGTCGATGGGCGCTGCAACGCGATGAAGCGCACAAGCCGGTAGCTATTCTAGAAACCAACAACGACATCACCGAGCGCAAACAAGCAGAAGAGAACCTCAGGCATAGCGAAGCATTTTTAGCTGAGGGCCAAAGAATCAGTCACACCGGAAGCTGGAGCTGGAATGTTTCCAATGGAAAGGTTGCCTGGTCAGAAGAGCATTTCCGGATCTTTGGCTTCGATCCGGAGAAGACCAAACCATCGTTCCAGTTATTCTCGGAAACGGTTCATCCGGAAGATCGATTATTTATTAAGCGAAGTCTCGATGAAGCAGTTAAGGAGAAAAGGGGATTCGACATCGAATTTCGGATCGCGCTTGCGGACGGATCCGTTAAGCATGTCCAAGGAGTGGGCCGACCCGTCCTCGGGGAGTCTGGGGAAGTCGATCGTTACATTGGCACCACCGTAGATATTACTGGGCGCAAGCGAGGAGAGGCGTTGTTCGCTGGTGAAAAGCATCTTCTCGAAATGATCGCCACCGGCATTGCGCTGAAGGAGATCCTGAACGTCCTGTGTCAGATTATCGAGGAGTACCGGCCCGCCACCCTGGCTTCTATTTTATTGTTGCGTCCCGATGGTCTTCATCTGGATTCGATAGCGGGCCCGAGTCTTCCGAAAGGATGGAGACAGGAGATGGAGAAGCTGCCAATTGGGCCGTGTGCCGGCTCTTGCGGGACGGCGGCATATCGCGCATCGCCGGTTATCGTCTCCGATATTGCGAGCGATCCGCTTTGGGAAGTGCCGGAGCATCGGGCGGCCGCATTAAGTCATGGACTCCGGGCCTCCTGGTCGAATCCAATACTTTCATCGGAAGGAAAAGTCCTGGGAACCTTCTGTATTTACAGTCGTGAAATGCGAAGTCCGAGCGCGCATGATCTCGGCGTGATGGAGAAGGCGACGCACATCGCCCGCGTTGCCATTGAACGCGACCGCGCCGAGGCGGCGGTGCGGACGAGTGAGGAAAAGTATCGGGATCTTATCAACGCTTCGCCAGACGCCATCTGCCTCATCGATGCCGATGCCAAATCTGTGTTGGTGAACCCGGCCGGCGTCAAGTTGGCGGGACGTTCCGAAGAAGAACTGATTGGCAGTTCCATTGCAGAAACCTACCTGCCAGAAGAACGCTACTTGTTGGTGGATCGGTTGGAGAAACTGAAAGCGGAAGGATCGTTTCGGTTTGAGCGAAAATTCTTGCGGAAAAACGGTGAGGTGATTCCGGTGGAGGTTTCTTTGTCGGCGTTACGCGGCCGCCATTACCAGGCGATTATTCGAGACATCAGCCAGCGAAAACGGCGGGAAGGGCTGTTGGCCGGCGAAAATCGAGTTCTTGAGATGGTGGCCAAAGGCGATTCGCTGTCCGATATACTCGAGATCTTATGTCTGTTGGTGGAAGAGCAATCTTCCGGCGTCCTTGCCTCCATCCTATTAATGGATGCAAACGGTAAGCAATTGCGGCATGGCGCGGCCCCGAATCTTCCCAAAGCTTACACGGAAGCGATCGACGGAGCTTTCGTTGGACCTGCTGTCGGTTCATGCGGAACCGCTGCTTACCGCGCCGAACAGGTGGTTGTGTCCGACATCGCGACCGATCCTTTGTGGGATCCTTTTCGCGATCTCGCGCTGGCGCATTCGCTCCGCGCTTGTTGGTCCACACCGATCTTTTCTTCTGAAGGCAAAGTGATCGGAACCTTCGCCATGTACTATCGTGAACCGCGGAGCCCGAGTCCGCTGGAGCAGGACACGATTAAACACATTACTCATCTGGCAGGCGTCGCGATCCAGCGGAAATTGGCGGAGATGGCCCGACGCGAGAGTGAAGCGTATCTGGCGGAAGCGCAACGACTGAGCCACACCGGGAGTTGGACCTGGACGCCCGCGACGGGCGAAATTAGATATTGGTCGGAGGAGACTTATCGCGTGCTTGGTTTCGATCCGGACGCCGGGCCGCCGCGATTCGAGAAATTCTTTGGGCGCCTGTACCCTGAGGACCAGGACAGAGTGAGAGAACTGTTCGGAATAGCGATTGCCGAGAAAGCGGACTTCGAAACAGACTACCGAGTTGTTCATCCGAGCGGTGCCGTTAAGCACATCCACGCGGTCGGTCATCCCATTTGCGATGAGGCCGGACACTTCGTGGAGTTCGTGGGTACGGTCATCGATGTAACGGAAAGCAAACGCGCCGAAGAAGCGCTGCGCGCTTCCGAACAAGTCGCGCGCGGTCAAGTGGAGGCGCTGGCGCAGAGTTTGGACGTTTTGGCGACTGCGCCGGAGCCGGAAAAGTTCATTGGCCAGATGCTGAGTACGATTGGGCGCCTCTTGAACGCGCAAAGCGTGAGCTTGTGGTTGTTCGACGAGTCAGACGATTCACTTATTTTGCGCTCCTCAACGTCCGATGGCGGGAAATCGACCGCGGCGGATCCGGAGCATCCATTCATTAAGAACCCCTTATTCTGGAAAGAGAACGCAGTAGTTCAGGAACTGCTTTTTACCGCAAGTCCCGTGGTTTGCGATGACGTCGACACTGATCCGCGCGTTAGCGGCGATTGGGGTGAACATTTGAAACGAAACGGGACAAAGAGGTTTCTCGCAGTGCCGCTTTTGGTGGCTGGACAGGTCAGAGGCTTTGTTGGCATTCGCCACGTCGATCGTGCTTCTTATCGGCCGGAGGAAATCGAATTGACCCAGGCACTGGCGCACCAGGTCATGCTCGCGTTTCAACTCAACGATTTCGCCGAGCAAGGTCAGCGGGCCGCAGTCTTTGAAGAACGAAACCGGATGGCGCGAGACATCCACGACACGCTCGCGCAAGGTTTTACCGGTGTGATCGTGCAACTGGAAGCCGCCGAGGATGCGATCTCCTACGGTTCCCGCAAGGACGCAGACAAACATTTGCACCGCGCCGGGGAGTTGGCCCGGCGAAGCTTGAGCGAGGCGCGGCGCTCCGTGCACGCGTTGCGCCCGCAAGCATTGGAGGAACAGAATTTTTGGGATGCGCTCAAAGGTATTATTAAGAGCACGACCGCCGGCACGGCGCTTCACACGAAGTTTCAATCCAGCGGCAGACTGCCGAAGCTTCCCCACCCCTGGCAGGAGAACCTTCTCCACATCGGGCAAGAAGCCCTGACCAACGCGCTCAAGTACGCCCATGCGCGCAACTTCGAAACGCGCTTGAGCTACAAGACCAAAGAACTACGCCTCGAGCTTCGCGATGACGGCGACGGATTCAAAGCTAAACATCGACATGACGGTGTCGGCCTGGTTGGGATGCGCGAGCGAGTCGAACAAATGGGTGGCGAATTGCAAATCACCAGCTCACGCGGCAAAGGCACGAAAATTACCGTGTTGTTACCATGCAACGGAGAATCGACCTCATGACATCCAAAAAGAAAACAGCGGCGAAGTCCAAGAAGGTTGCGAAGAAAATAGCCAAAGGTGGAGAACAAAAAAAATCACGCATCACTGTCCTCATCGCAGATGATCACAGCGTCGTCCGCGAGGGCCTGGTTTCGTTGATCACTCGGAAGGCAGACATGACCGTCGTCAGTGAGGCGAGCAATGGACGCGAGGCTGTCGATCTCTGGAAGCAACATCATCCCGATGTAACCCTGCTCGATTTGCGCATGCCTGAGTTGGATGGTGTGGGCGCCCTCAAGGAAATTCGTGGCACCGATGAGAAGGCACGAATCATCGTGTTAACAACTTTTGACGGCGACGAAGATATTTACCGCGCCATTCAAGCAGGTGCCAAAGGTTACCTGCTCAAAGACGCACCGCGCGAAGCGCTCATGGATTGCATCCGCAGAGTCCACGCGGGGGAAACCTGCGTGCCGGTCCATCTCGCGGCCAAACTCGCCCAACGCGTCAGCGGCGAAACATTAAGCGAACGCGAAATCGATGTGTTGAAGCTAATGGCGCAAGGCAAAAGCAACAAAGAGATCG
>QHOX01000236.1:4559-9008 GCA_003219465.1 Verrucomicrobiota bacterium
CGCACGTGAAAAACATTTTCGCCAAACTCAACGTCATTAGCCGGACCGAAGCTGTCGCGAATGCTACCCGCCGCGGCTTGATTCAGCTTTAAACAAAATCCGCGTTCGTTAAGTCGACGCAGCTTCGAGACCACCTCGAACGAGGGAGCGCAAAATCCTACGGCTGCGCAGTCGCGATGCGCTCACCAGCCGATAATTTTCGTTGTGCAAATCTTGCAAAAGCTGCTGCCGTACTCGTTACGCTTGATAGCAAACGTCGGATTGTTTGCCACCACGGCCAGTGTGCAGGGCGGAGCACTTCCGGAATTGCCACAAGCAAAGTCGCCAGTCACGCTCACGGCCGCGTCGGATCCAGTCTCGGGCAAATCCGAATTCCGCTATCAAGGGAATAACACGCCCCCGGTGATTCGCGTGCAACCGGGAAGCGTTCTGAATGTGGAATATAAGAACGAGCTCGCCGCTCAATCGAAAGAGGATTGCTTCGGTCATCCGTGCATGCAGATGACCAATCTTCATTTCCACGGTCTGCACGTTTCTCCAAATGCGCCGCAGGACGATGTCTTGGACATGATGGCCTCGCCCGGAGAGACGTTGCATTACTCAGTGCAGGTCCCACCGCAGCAACCTCCGGGACTGTACTGGTATCACACTCACTCGCATGGCGAGAGTTACATTCAGGACCTTGATGGAATGTCGGGAGCTATCATTGTTGAAGGGATCGAGCGTTACGTGCCCGAAGTGCGGAACATGCGCGAACGGATTTTGGTGCTGCGCGATCTTGTTCTGCCCAATGATGGCGCCAAACGAAAAGTCGTGATGGAATCGGTCGCAATGCAAACCACGCACTGCGGCGCCGCAGCCGAAAAGCCAGAGGCGGCTTTCACCGTCAACGGAACTCTGCGTCCGAAGATCGACATCGCACCCGGCGAGCGCCAGTTTTGGCGAATCGTAAACGCGAGCCCTGATTTGTATGCAGATTTGGAAGTGGACTCGAGATCGTTCGAGGTCGTGGCTCTTGACGGCATGCCGCTGGCCTATCACGATCCTTCGATTCGGACGCGATCAATGAGTCACGTTTTGCTTCCACCGGCCGGAAGAGTGGAAGCAATTGTCACCGGAGCGCCCGCGAATTCACACGCAACACTACGGACGCGCTGTTTCGACACCGGTCCGGATGGCGATTCCAATCCTGCGATGGTCTTGGCCGATATTGTTTCGGCCTCACCATCAACTCTCCAGTCACGGCCCGCGCTCAGCGGATCACCAGTTTACTCGACCTTTTCGCCGACTACCCTGAAACGCGTCGAAGCCAGCGAGCCGCAATTCGTCGTTAACTTTACTGAGGACAAGCAGGGCTTCTATATAAATGGCCAGAAATTCGAAATGAATTCTGGCCCGATGCTGAACGTGGACGTCGGTTCGCTACAGCATTGGCGCGTCGTGAACTCAACCAAAGAGGTGCATCCGTTTCATATTCACCAAGTTCACTTCCTCACATACGCCGTCGACGGAAAGCCGGTGAAAGACCCAGTCTGGCTCGATACCGTGAATGTCCCTTATGGCGGCAATGTCGATCTTGTAATGGATTTCACTGATCCGATCATACGCGGCATGTCGCTTTTCCATTGCCATCTGCTTAAGCACGAGGACAAGGGCATGATGGCGAAGATTCTGTTCCGATAAGTCTGGCGCTTTCCCACCCCGAAAGAGGGAGCGAACGTTCCCTCTTTAGTAGGACTGCAAAATCCGCCGGACGCGCCCTGCCGGGAGCTGCCAATCGACCATACCGTCGGACATGAATATGAATACGTCTACGAGCAGCTCCGGCGAAATCGGCTCTTACGTTCAGCTTCAGCATCAAATTCACGACGCGCTTCGCGAGCAGCATCCCGAATGGATCGAGCAAAACGGGGATTGCCCCACCTGCGAGTCGTACGAATCGCGCTTCGCAGAACTGCTCACCATTTTTCAATCGAACGAACACAAATCGGTCGCCTGATTTGCAAATGAGCGATTCACTGATGCCTTTGCAAATACAGCGACAAGCGTCCCAATTCCTTTGCACCGTGTTATTGCTGTTAACTTGCGGCGCGCTCTCAGGGCAGACCCGAGAACCTCGCGTTCGGAATGTTGTTCTGGTTCACGGCGCCTGGGCAGATGGTTCTGGCTGGAAAGGCGTTTACGACATTCTGGTTAAGGATGGATATAACGTCAGCATCGTCCAAGAGCCGGAGACATCCTTTAAAGATGATGTGGCTGCGACGAAGCGCGTTCTCGCTCAACAGGATGGACCGTGCATTCTTGTCGCTCACAGTTATGGCGGAGCGGTAATTACCGAAGCGGGAACGGATCCATCAGTTGCCGGATTGGTCTACGTCGCGGCCCACATGCCGGATGCGGGAGAAAATGAGGCCGACGACGGAAAGCGCTTCCCAAGTGACCTCAGCAAATCCAATGCAATTAAGAAAACAGCTGACGGTTTCACTTATCTCGACCCCGCGCAGTTTCATGAATACTTCGCAGCTGATTTGCCGGCCGAGCAGGCCGCTCTGATGGCGCGATCGCAGGTGCTGAACGCCGCCGACAATTTCAAAGCAATCATCACCACGCCCGCCTGGAGAAACAAACCAAGCTGGATGTTGGTGGCGACAAAGGACAGGACGATCAACCCCGACCTCGAGCGCTGGTACGCCAATCGAGCTAGTAGCCGCACGGTCGAGGTCTCAGGCGCGAGTCACTCGGTCTACGTCTCCAGGCCGAGAGAGGTTGCAGCCGTTATCGAAGAAGCGTCATCGCAAATTCGGTAATTCAAACGACCTGCTGCGTTGAATCAAAAATCGAATAGCCGTTTAGAAACAAATCAAACTGACAAAAGGAAAAGTAATATGAAAAGAAATGGTTCGATAAAAACAGCGGAGCTTCGCCAGAGACGCGACGCTCCACTAACCACACCGACCGATCTGACCCGCCCAGCCACCAAAGACATTGCCGGCGCCATGAACGCGATTCTCGCCGACGTGTTCGCGCTCTATCTCAAGACCAAAAACTTCCACTGGCACATGAGCGGTGCGCATTTCCGCGATTATCACCTGCTTCTCGACGAACAAGGCGAGCAGCTTTTCGCCATGACCGACCCCATCGCGGAGCGAATTCGAAAAATTGGCGGACTCACGATCAAATCGATCGGGCACATCGCGCGTCTTCAGCGCCTGCTCGATAACGACGCGGACTATGTCGATCCGGCGGACATGATCGCCGAATTGGCCGACGACAACAAGACGCTGGCCGCGCGTCTGCGCGAGGCCCACAACGTGTGCGACGAGCATCGCGATATCGCCACCGCGAGCCTGATCGAAGTTTGGATCGATGAAACCGAGCGCCGCACATGGTTTTTGTCAGAAACGAAACGGGGCGCTTAAGCGATTCTCTATTATATGAGTGCAACAATGACTACGACCGCGCGCCCTGCCGAAGCGAGCGGAACATTTTTGATTGGCGATATTTCTGTTCACCGACTCGGTTTCGGTGCAATGCAACTCACCGGCGACGGCGTTTGGGGAGAACCGCCCGATCATGACGAGGCGATTGCAGTCCTGCGTCGCGCAGTCGAGTTGGGAATCAATCTCATCGACACTGCCGACTCCTATGGGCCCATCGTTTCCGAGTGTCTCATCACCGAGGCGCTGCATCCATATCCGGCCGATCTTTTGATTGCGACAAAAGCCGGCTTTCAGCGTCCAGGCCCAGATAAATGGGTCGAAGATGGTCGGCCGAAGCATCTTCGGGCGGCGGTCGAAGGTAGCCTCCACCGGCTGCACGTTCCGCGGATCGATTTGTTACAACTGCATCGGATCGACCCGAAAGTGCCCATGGAAGATCAAATCGGCGCGTTGGTGGATCTTCAGCGCGAGGGCAAGGTTCGCCATATCGGATTGTCTGAAGTGAGCGTAAAGCAGATCGAAGCGGTCCGCCGCATCACCCCGATTGTTTCAGTTCAAAATCGATACAATCTGGTCGATCGACAATCCGAAGACGTGCTGGAACATTGCACGCGAGAAAATCTCGGATTCATCCCCTGGTTTCCACTTGCCACCGGCGAACTCGCGAAACAGGACGGTCCGCTGACGCGGGCAGCGAAGCGCCTCAACGCAAAGCCGGCGCAGATCGCGCTGGCGTGGCTGCTTCAGAAATCTCCGGTCATGCTTCCGATTCCCGGAACGTCGAAAGTCAAACACTTGGAAGAAAATACCGCCGCGGCTTCGATTGAGCTGGACGATTCAACCATGCAAGAGTTGGAACGTCTCGGTAAAAGCTAATACCCTGATCCGCATGCTCAAAGCTGTTTTGAGCGGACGCGGCGACGAGATTGTCGATCTAGCGAAAGTGAAATCTCTTTCGTTAGACGCGGTCGCAGCTACCGCGGTTCGAATCGCGTGCCCGATCGAAGGA
>QHOX01000233.1 GCA_003219465.1 Verrucomicrobiota bacterium
TATATGGCAGACGTAATGCCGGCGATCCAGGCTGAGATGCAGAAAGCGCAGGCAAAGCTGAACCAATCAGCACCGAGTCAGTCGCCACGCTAGAGTAGAAGTATAAAGATATGCGAGATCCGCCGAGGACAGCGGACCCTACAACCTACTCCCAGCCGATCTGCCGGCCTTTGTTCTGTTCCTCCAGCCAGCTCATCAGGGGCTTGAAGTAATCCATCATCGCACGCGTGGAGATGTCTTCGCCGGTCGCTTCTTTCAAAACTTTGCGCCAATCTTCTGTGCCGCCCTTTTTCAAAATGTTATTCAGCCACGCGCCGACTTCCTTGTTGTCGGCGTAATTACATGATTGCGGCGGTTGATGCAGAATTTTGCGCGCGATGTAATCGTGCAACTGAAACTTGAACACGGTCGCGAACGCGTAGTTGTAGTAGTAAGCCGGGTTATCGTTGATGTGCGTCTTGGTAGCGGCATCGCAAAATTCTTCGCTTCGCGGCGACGGTGGCTCGATGCCTTGAAAATCGGAAACGTATTTCCACCAGCGCGCATTCCATTGATCTGCCGGGAGATTGTGTGCGTAGATGTCCGCCTCCCAATGCGGCATCACGCCGCACGAAAAATAAATAAACGGAATCGAGCGGGCGAGCGCGTCGTCCAACAGAAATGCTGTCTTATCCGCATCGAATTCGAGAGGCAACACGCCGCGTGATTGCAGATAAGGCACCTGACTCGAGGCCAGTGAGATTAACTCGCCAACGCCCTCATGAAAACCAGGCGCCGCGCCGAGCCGCAGCAAATAGGGAACTTCAGGCCGCGAATATGCCATGAAATAATGGCCGTGCCCCAGTTCGTGATGCGCGGTGAAAAACCACCGCGCGTTAGGCTCGATGCTTTGCAGCGAACGAATGTCGTTCTCGAGATCAATATGCCCGCAGGAGGCGTGCGTGTTTTTCTTCCGCTTTGAATCCGGCGGCACCGGATACAAATCTGATTTTTCCCAAAAACTTTGCGGCAACGACGCGAAACCCAGTCCGGTATAAAATTGCTCGGCTGTCTTGATGATCCATTCCGGTTTTCGGCCTTCGAAGTACTTGTCGATGTTCGCAGCTTCGACCAGACCCGGCCATTCCTGGCTCCAGCGATTGTTAATCCAATGCGCGGGAATTTTTTTCGGCACAGGCTGATGAAACTTCTCCGCCAATTTGTATTTTGCCCAGGTATGCAGTTGTAAATAGAGCGGGCGCAACGTCGCCATCCAGTCTTCCAGCATCTTGAGCATCTCATCCGTCGTCATCCCGTAAGCGGCGACTTCCAGTGCGAAGTAATCCGGATACTTCATCTCTTTGGCCACGCCGTTGCGCAGATCCCGCAAGACAACCAGATTCGGATTGAGCGCCGGGCCGGACTCCTTTGAGGCTTCCCAGACAGCTTTGCGTTCATTGAGATCGACGCTCTTCTCCAATTTGTCATCGATCTGATTGGCCGTAATTGGCTGACCTTTGAGTGTGAACTTGAAACTGTTGAGGATCGACGCTTGCTTCGTCTCGGCAGCGACGCGTCTTGCCACGAGATCGGGATTCGTCATTGGTCCTTCCGCCGCGTTCAAGAGAAGCTGCTTTAATTGACGAACCGTCAATTCGTTCAGCTCCTTCGGATGCGTCAGGAGTTCCCGCGCTTCGTTGATGATCGCCGGATTTCCATTAAATGCGGCGTAGGCTTTGCCGGCGGCCTCGGCAGCAGCGTCGTGCTCCGGTGTCACATCAGTAACCGCAGTCCACTGCGCTTCGCTGTTGACGCGATAGAGGGCCTGGTACCCGGCATTCGCGAGCGCCAGAAAACGATCCGCCCGTTCCTGAATAGGCGATGCGGCAAAGGTTCTGAGCGGGACCACTAACAAGAGAAAGAGCAAGACCGGAAAAGAGTCTGGACGATGCATAAGGCGAAAGTTAACTGTTCAGTCAAACGTGCGAAAGAAAGTTTTAGGACAAGCGACGAAAAGTTTAGGTGCGCTGTAGTCTCGTTGCGCGGACAGCAAGCGTACGCAAATTTGTTTACTGAAAGGATTTCAGAAAAGGAAGACAAGCCGTGCTTCGTTGGCCAGTCTGGATAGGCATTGTGTGCGAGAACCTGGAGTCTCAGAGGCATTTCTATCGCGATGTGCTGGGTCTAAAAGAGCTGAAGTCAGGGGAAGACTTCGCGTGGTTCGACTTCGACGGGAAGCTTCTGGAGCTGCTGGCAAAGACCTCACTTCCACAGTACGACCGCCGCCGCGTGTCCTTCGCCTTTGAAGTTGATGACATCCGCTCGGCGCGAGCGGAACTTATTAATCGGGGCGTTGAAGCCGTGACGGAGGTCGAGGGAGGACCGCAGTCGCTCCAATACTGGGCCTACTTTAAGGACGCTGAGGGAAATCTTTTTGAACTGGTCCAGCGATTGAATTGATGCATCTCTACGAAACTCACATTCCAGTCTCGGATACAAAAGCAGCGGAAGAGTTTTACAGGGAAGTTGTTGGTCTACCGTTCGCTTATCGTGATCCGACACGCGACATCGTGTTCATGTGGGCGGATGCGAAGGAAAAAGCGATGCTCGGTTTATGGGGACCCAACACCGAGTACGGCAAACAAGAAGGAGCTCCGCAAAAGCATCACCTCGCGTTCGCCTTCCCCCTGGATGAGCTATTCGCCGCGATTACGAATTTGAATGAAAAGGGCATCGAGGTCTTGGGATTCAGCGGCGAAAAAACGGATGAGCCGACTGTGATCGGCTGGGCGCCGGCGGCGATGATCTATTTTCGAGATCCTGACGGGCACATGCTCGAATTCATCACAATCTTGCCCGATACGCCGAACGCAAGTTTCAATGGGCGGTACTCAGAATGGAAAAAAATGACAAACCCGCGCCACAACTGAATGGCCTCGTAGAAACCGCCCTCTTCGTGGAAGATCTTTCGCGAGCCGCGGCCTTTTACGAACAGGTTCTGGGTTTGAACAAAGTGAAAGCAAGCGACACCGGCTGCGTGTTCCGTGTAGGCAATCAGCGGTATCTGCTGATCGTCAGTCGCAAGGCAGCGCATGCGCCTAACAAAACAGCAAGTGGTGATGTCCTGCCGCCATGTGCGTTGCCGCATCATGACGGTCGAGGCCCCGGCCACATCGCATTCGGCGTTTCCAAAGAATCACTTGATTCCTGGCGAGCGCGCCTAACGAAAGATCATGTCGATCTTCTAAGTGAAATAACCTGGGAAAGCGGAGCGCGCAGTCTGTATTTCCGCGATCCGGATGGCTACATGATCGAGCTCGCCACTCCCGGGATTTGGGAGCCGCGTTAGCAGCGTTCTGGTATCAATTCAAACAGTAGCGCGAGATACCGCCACATTACCAGCAATCCTAACTTGACCTCTTTCTGTTGAGCGTGGCTGCAGCCTATCGAATGGAAGTGCAAGAAAGCAAGCGCTGCCGATTAAGGCACGCGGAATTCCTCGCCGCGTTCGAGCGCCATTTCAGCTTTAAGATTTTCCAAGTCTCGACCAATACTCGCCACTGCGCTGAGCTCGCTCCCGTCGCGGAAAAGCACAGAGGCGTCGCCCGCTTTCAAATCGCCCGACACAATTGCGCGATCTTTGCCGCTGCCGTGACCCACGTATCGGATATGCAGATCGAAATGATTGCTCCAGAAAAATGGCGGCACAGTAAACCGCTCACGCGCGCCGAGAATGTTGCGCGCCGCTGTCTGGCCCTGGCGCTCGGCTACGACCCAGTGCTCGACGCGTATGCGGCCCGCGCGCGGATCGGGCCAGCGGGCGATGTCGCCGGCAGCAAAAATTCCGGGGATGTTCGTTTCCAAAAATTCATTGACCAAAATGCCGTTGTCTGTCGCGATCCCTGCTTTTTCAGCCAGCGCAATGTTCGGGCGCACACCGATTCCAATGACTACCAAGTCGCAATCCAAACTTGTTCCATCATCGAGTTGCACATTTCGGTCTTGTATAAGCGCTGGCGTCCGCCCGAGATGAAATTTCACGCCATGGGCCTCGTGAGTTTCGCGAATCAAGTTTCCGAGTTCCCTTCCGAGAACTTTTTCGAGAGGGAGCGATTCTTTTCCGACGACTACGACTTCGAGTTTGCGCTCGCGCAGCGACGCCGCCACTTCCAACCCGATGAAGCTCGCCCCGATCACCACCGCGCGCTTTGCGTTTTTCGCCCTCGCGATGATGCCCCGGCTATCGGCGAGAGTTCGCAAATAACAAACGTACGGCAGGTTATCGCCCGGAATTGAGAGTCGAACCGGCTCTGCGCCGGTCGCCAGCAGCAGCGCGCCGTAGCCTAACGAGCGACCATCGGACAGCGTCACCTGTTTCGTTGTTGGATCAACCGCGGTGACAGATGTGTTCGTCAACGCGTCGATCTTTTGCTCTCGATAGAAATCCGGCGGGCGCAGCGGAATCCATTCTTCCGGCGCAGTGCCCGCAAGATAATCTTTGATCGTCAGCGCTGATCAACGTTACCGGGCCGTCGTAGCCTTCGCGGCGCAACATTTCGGCGGCAGCGTTGCCCGCTGCGCCGCCGCCAACGATTATCACGCTTACGGGAGATGATTTCGGTTTATGTGACGGTTTTGCGTCGCTTTTGCTGGTGACAAAAAAACGCGCGCCGCGTTTCTCGATCTTCCACGATGACGTATTGCTCAAAGCCGGCCCCGCGATCGCTTCGCCGGTGCGCAGATCGAAGCGCGCGTGGTGCCATGGGCAGTGCACAGTACAATCGACCATTAACCCTTTCGCCAACGGCCCGCCGTAATGCGTGCAGGTTGCCCCGATCGCAAATAACTCAGAGCCTTGTCTGGCCACGAGAATTGCTTCACCAAACGCGTGCCCAAGAAGCATTCCTCCATCGTCCACCCTTTCGATTTCGCAGCCTGCTTCGAAATCCGGGCCTTCCAGTTCATGCGACGTTTCGGCCATAAATTTGATTCCCG
>QHOX01000102.1 GCA_003219465.1 Verrucomicrobiota bacterium
CGCGCGGCAGCGCTGCCAGAAGTTTGCCCGCCAGATAGGCCGCGTTCACCATGCCTTTGGCCTTTGCCTCCATCGTATGCGTGGTGATGCCATCGATGATGACTTCGGCGGCATCGCCAGAAAAGGTTTCCCAGCAAATCTCCCCTGGCGAACCGCCGTCCAGCGTGTAAGCAACATCGGCTCCGAGCATGCGCAGATCGAGTTTGTCCACACCACGGCCGATCTCTTCATCGGGCGTGAAGCAAACTCGAATCAGTCCGTGTTTCCGTTTTGTCTCCCGGAGCAACCGCTCGACCAAAGTCATGATCACCGCGACGCCCGATTTGTCGTCGGAGCCGAGCAACGTCGTGCCGCTGGCGGTCACGATGTCTTTTCCAATGGCCGTTCGTAACTCCGGCGACGTGGCGGGATCAAGAGTCAGGCCCGGTTTATCCGGGAACTTAATGACGCGTCCATTGTACTTGCGATGAACGATCGGTTTCACGTTTTTACCGGAGCAGTCCGGCGCCGTGTCCACATGGGCGAGAAAGGCCACTGTCGGCACGCGGCGTTTGCGCGTGTTGGCGGGAATGCTGGCCATAACGTAACCGTGCCTGGTCATCTGCACGTCCGCCGCACCGAGCTCACTCAGCTCCTGCTTCAGCAACTCCAGCAGCACCAATTGACCTGGCGTGCTCGGAAAGGCAGTGCTGGTCTCGTCCGACTGCGTATCGACCCGGACGTAGCGCAGGAACCGTGAAACGAGGTTGTCGCTCATGAGCGACTGTCCCCGCCGAGTGAGCCGACGCAACTTTCTCCGGGTTCACCGGGTGTAGCGACAATTTGGGCACGCTGCGACGCGTACCGTTTTTATTCTCGCTTCTCCGGAGTTCTGCGACTTCTTTGCGCGGTTCGCATTTCCAGGTCCGTCGTATCGGTCATCTGTTCCAATGTCCTGCCCTTTGTCTCGCCCACGGTAAGCCATACAAAGGGGAGCGAGATGGCTGCGGCTATCGCATAGAAAGCGTAAGCGCCGGTCAAACCGACCACCTTCAGCAGTAGTAAAAAACTGACAGTGACGGTGAAATTTGCCAGCCAGTTGGTCGCGCCAGAAATGGCAAGAGCAGCTCCCCGAATTTCGTTGGGAAACATTTCGCCTAACAATACCCACATCACCGGACCCCACGACACAGCGAATGACACGATGTACAGGTTCGCCGCCGTAAGTCCGGACACCGCGGCCATCTGACTTAGCATTGGCTTGCCATCAGGACCTACGCCGGCCATCGCGAATACAGCTGCCATCGCGCCAAGCGTCAGAGTCATTCCCACTGATCCTATGAGCAGCAACGGTTTCCGGCCGATGCGATCGATAAGCATGATGGCTGGGATCGTGGCGAGAATGTTCACCAAGCCGGTGAGCACGTTAATGCGCAGAGCCCACTGTTCGGTTGCACCTGCTGCTTTCCACAAAATCTCACCGAAATAAAAAATGATGTTGATACCAACGAATTGCTGGAAAGCAGCCAAACCCATGCCCACCCAGAGCACCGGAGCGATGCGTCTCGTCCCGGGAATAATAAGATCCGATAGCTGCGGACGGCGTTCGGCTTCAAGGCTCTGTTCGACCTGCCGCACCAGTCGATCGGCATCGCCGCCAATTCGCGTGAAGACATTTCGCGCCTGCTCATGTTTGCCCACGAAGACGAGATAGCGCGGCGACTCGGGAATGGTCATGCTGCCTAACAAAAACGCGACAGCTGGTAATGCTTCCATCCAAAACATCCAGCGCCACGTCGGCGCTCCAAACCAAAAGATCTCGCCAGCTCCGCCAGCAACTCTGGCGAGAATCGCGTTGCTTAGGAATGCGCTAAACAGCCCCACCACAATCGCCATTTGCTGCAACGATGCCAGTCGACCCCGCATATGCGGCGGAGCGACTTCTGCGATGTACATCGGCGCCAATACGCTGGCGCCGCCGATGGCCACACCGGCTATGATCCGCGCCGCGATGAAAAACGCGTCCGAGTTAGCGGCGCCCGTCGCCATAGCGGTCACGAGAAATAGGATCGCGTTCAAGAGCATTGTGGGTCGCCGCCCGAGAGAATCAGCCAGCCTGCCCGCGCCGAAAGCGCCAGCGGCGCAGCCGAGCAGTACTGATGCAACGGCGAAGCCGGTCCCGGCCGCATCAGTGCCGAAGGCTTTTGCCAGGGCATCAACGGTGCCGTTAATCACGCCGCTGTCGAAGCCGAAGAGAAAACCTCCGATTGCAGCTACGCAGCACAGCGCGATCACATAGGCAGACCTGCGTCGCGTGGCGTGGACGCTCATCAGCTCAGTTGGGGTTCTCTGTGTCGCCTCGTCCATTTCAGATCGTCAGGTTGTTCTTCGTCCGACAGAATTAACGTCGACTCGAGCGCCGAGCGCGCCTGCCTGGCGAGGCGTCTACACTGAGCCTGTGTTTTGTCGGACCATAGGCATACTGACACGGCTCTTCACCTCGAATCACTTGCAAATCGCCGAAATCAAAATGCTGTTCCATCGGTATGCTTAAGGCCAGAATTCATAAGTTGTGAGGAGTTCGACCGAAAGCGATATTGACGTGAGCCGAGCAACTCGCTGGTTGATTGCTTCGGCCGTGGTGGTCTTTGCCTGCGGGATTCTGGCGATCGTGCTGCCTCTTACATTTTCACTTGGCGTCGCAGGATTTCTAGGCTGGCTTTTTCTCTTCGCGGCCGTCGCTCACCTTGTCTTCGGGGTTCATCTCGGAAGCGGCACCCTTGCCTGGCAGGCATTCATAGCGGCGTTATACGCGTTGGCTGCGATCAATCTACTGGTGAATCCGTTACTCGGGGTGGTTCTTCTCGCCTTGGTAATTGGCGTCGTTCTTATTGCCGAAGGTATCATCGAGATCGTTCTTTTTTTCGTGCTCCGCGAATATCGTCACGTCGTTTGGATCCTGATCGACGGAGTAGTTACTCTCGTGCTCGGGATCGTGGCATGCGCACATTGGCCACCTGCCAAGCTGGGGCTGGTTCAATACCTTGTCGGAATCAGTTTCATTTCGAGCGGCATTTCCCGTTTTTTGCTGGGCTTCGCAATTCGCGTCATGGAACGAGAGACTCCGATTGCATGAACAAGAAGCAGTCTGTACGAGCGGACCCGCGAGTGTTCGCGAGTCTATGCTAGACTACGAATAGTAGACGGCGCGTGCGCGCCTGCGCCATTGCCGAAGGGTGAGATAAGCGCCTACCATCCCGCCAAGGTGCGCAAAATGTGCCACGCCTTGGTCAGTTCCGAAAACTCCGCTGAACAGTTCAAGAAGCCCGTAAAGAATCACGAATAAGATCGCTGGCATCGGAATTGGCGGAATCAGCAGGACAATGGTGCGGCGCGGAAAAAGCATGCCGAACGCCAGCAGAATTCCGAAGATCGCGCCTGACGCGCCGACGGTCGGATAAATACCGGCCGATGTCATCATTGAGACGACTAGCAACTGAGTCGCGCTCGAACAAAGCAACGAAGCGAAATAGAGCGTCAGGTAATGCCGCGGCCCAATAGCTCGTTCGAGGTCAGAACCGAACATCCAAAGGGCGTACATGTTAATTGCGAGATGAAGGAAATTCGCGTGAAGGAAACCGCACGTAATCAGCTGCCAGACCTTGAATCCGACGGGACTCTCGAACTGCCCTACAATGAAATGGCCAATGGGCCAGAGCGCGAACCTGGCCAGGAACCCTGGGCCAGATACCGCTTCCAACGCAAAAACAGCGACGTTTACACCGATCAGCAATCTTGTGAGTCGCCCCATAAAAACAGCCTAACCACGTGTGCCTACTTTCACACGAAGATCACAAAGGGTCGCGATGGGCAAGAATGTTACGGCAATCTACGCGTCCGTATTGCTCAGCTGATCATTGCTGCGCGCGGCGCGCGCGACAGCGCCGCTAAAGAATTGCATTGGCGGATGCAATCGCATTGCCCAGGCTTTTTCATCGTGAACGGCGTGGGGAAAAACTAAATGAATAAAATCGCAACCGTATCGCCATCCACTGCTGACGAGGGCAAGGGCCATTTCCGTGGTCACTTCGTAGTTGTCGTTAGGCCATCCGCTGTCGAGATAAAATCCTACGTTGCGCTTCGGCTCGCTCAGTACTCGTTCAATCAGGTCGTCCTTGTAGGAGAACGTGCTCGACATGCAAATAGCGCCGCCGAACACCTCGGGATATTGCCACGCCGAATAGAAAGAAACGACTCCGCCTAACGAGGAACCCCACATTGAGCGATCGACCGGGTTGTTCGTTGTCCGCAGAAACAGTTGTTCGGCCGGTACAAGCTCTTCCACAATTGAGCGAGCGTAAGCTTCATAGCCCGGCCTCGTATATTCCTCCTCGCGTCGCTCATTCGAGTAAACACCGACAACAATCAAATCTTCAATCGCCCGCAATGCGCGCAGGAGCTGGCTAGTCTCATCGATCTCCCAGTCCTCATGTCGGAACGCTTCTTGTGGAAAAAAGAGGTTCTGCCCGTCCTGCATATAAGCGAGGGGGTAACGTGCCGTCGTGTTCTCCTCGTAACCCGGCGGAAGGTAAACTCGCAAGCGATGACGTCTTCCAAGTATCGCTGATTCAATTTCGACGATGGGTGAAAATCGTCCGCGCGCGTCGCTGAAGAAGTACGGATAAACCGGACGCGCGTCCTCGTCGGCCATCATTAACAGATTGTCAGGCCCGACGGCCCAATGCAAGCTGCCGTTCTTGATCAAACATGGCTTGAAATGAATGAACCGCTGCTGCGCCTCGATTTCAAATGTTGCCGTGTTGCCATCGCTGCTAACCGCCATCGGATGAACATCCCGTCCCCAATCCAAGTCGGTGCGGATTACCAGTGTTCCCGTTTCGGCTGGATAACAGATGCGGAGCGTCCGCTTGAAATTATTCTGCTTGGTCTGCGTCATTTTCCGGACCAGTCATAGAGTAGGGGAAGTGCTGCATATGTCAGTGATTTTTGTTTCGATTGGATCGTCGCATGCAAAGGCCGATCATTCCCGCCACGAAAAAGTTTTCGCAATGCGCCAAGGGAGCCGGTTCCGAGAAGTGACTGGTGCGGGCACTGCCTGGTCAACCAAGAACGCTCTAACATTTCGTTCGTCTAATTTGCTCACCAACTGAATGAGGTTGCAAAAACTACCACGCGGAATCGGAACGCTCGGGCTGGTTTTTGTTCTCTTTTTTTCCACGTCAGGCGGCCCGTACACCACCGAAACGCTGATCCATTCGGTCGGGCCCGGACTTGGCCTGCTGATTTTGGCGCTGGTTCCGCTGGCATGGTCCGTACCGGAAGCGCTGATCGTAGGCGAGCTCGCCAGCATGTTGCCCGAAGAGGGCGGTTATTATCGCTGGGTCGATCGGGCATTCGGACGCTTCTGGGCTTTTCAAAATGGCTGGCTCACGTGGATGTATTCGCTCGTGGACATGGCGATTTACCCGGTGCTGTTCAATCAATATTTGCGCTACTTCATCCCCGAATTGGATGCGCGAGCGGAATGGCTCATCTCGCTTGCGATGATTTGGGGCGCAACATGGGTCAACGTCCGCGGGTCAGTGAACGTCAGTCGAACCTCAATTATCGCCGGCTGCTTTGTGATGCTCGGCTTTCTCGTGTTGTCGATCGCGAGCGCGCCGCGCATCACTCACGTTCCGTGGCAACCGTTCGCGTCGGAACATGCGCGCGGACTGGGCGGTTTGGCCGTCGGTATCTCGATTGCGCTCTGGAATTACATCGGGTGGGATAATCCGTCCACGGCGCAAGGCGAGGTGAAAGATCCATCGCGTACATATCCGCGCGCCCTCGCGTTCGCACTGCCGTTTGTCACGATCGGCTACTTCGTGCCATTGCTCACGACGCTCGGTGCCAGCGATTGGACTACATGGACCGAAGGTGGCTGGCCGCAGATCGCCGGCTCCGCGGCTGGAAGTGCCGGCAGATGGATCGCAATCTGGATCGCGCTTGGCGGAATGATCAGCGCGCTTGCACTTTTCAACGCACTGCTGCTTGGCTACTCACGAATTCCGTTCGTGCTCGCCGGCGATGGTTTGCTGCCGCAGCCTCTGGCGAAGCTGGATGCGTACGGAACGCCGCGAACGGCTGTTATTGTGTCAGCAGTTTTCTACTCTCTTTTTGCTCTTGTAAGTTTCAGTAAGCTCGTTGTTGCCGATGTGCTCCTGTATTCGCTTGCCCTCTTCCTGGAGTTCGGCGCGCTGGTTCGACTTCGCAAAACCGAACTGTCACTGCGCGGTGCGTTCCGAATTCCGCTGGGCCGCAAAAGTGTGGCAGTCCTCGCTGCGCTGCCAATGATGATGTTAGTGGGCGTGATCGCCGTTTCATTCGCGGACGGTGAATACGGTTTGCCAGCAGTTATCGGCGCCGCTGTGGCGATTGCTGCGGGACCTTTGATGTATCGACTCGCGCAGCGCCGCAGTACTGGTTAGACAAAACTAGTCAGATGCACCAGCCTAAGATGAATGACACATTCATCGAGCATATCTCGCACCTGAAGCACACTTTGCGCAGTCGATTTTCCATTATTGGGCTGTTCAGGTCGAATGAGGTTGTGCCACACTGGCCGGCAATCGTGCACTGAGCGACCGGCGCATCGCCGTCTCCGTGTTGTGCTTGTGCAGCGCGATATCGATTGCCGCTTTCAATTCCGGCACGGTGTAAGGCTTCAGCAAATACCCGAACGCGCCTGATTCGACTGCGCGCGCCACCGTTTCAGCAGAGGCGTGCGCGGTCAGAAACACGACCGGAACATCGAGGTGCCCGCGGATTGCGGCGGCAGCTGCAATACCACTGATACCACCATCCAATTGAATATCCATGAGCACGAGATCGGCGCGATTGTCTTCGGCAGCGCGGAGCGCGTCGGCAGCAGTGCTGGCGTCGCCGGCAATTTCGTAGCCGAGCTCAGCGAGCTCGTGTTTAAGCGCTAACACAGTCAGCGCTTCGTCTTCAACGATCAGAATACGTTTTTTTGACATAATGTAGTTACGTTAGAATCACAGATGAAGGGTTGCTTGTTGGCCTGACACTTTGCTTGGAAAAGACACGGTTGCGCAGGTGCCGCCCGCAGGCATGCGGTTGATGACAAACTCGCCGCCAAGCTGACGTGACATTGCCTGAACGAGGTCTAGTCCGGTTCCGCGTTGCCCTTCAATTTTCGCCGGTGTTGGGACAAATCCGTTGCCATCATCACGGATCATTAACGTTACTCGATCGCGAGTCGTGCGCAGTCCAGCATGGAGGCTCCCTGCAGCGCGGCTGTGAAATGCGTGCTTCAGGGAATTAAGCAGCAATTCGTTGGCGATCAGGCTGAGCAAAATGCTTTGGTCGAGATCGAGCGGGACCTGATCGGGGGAAAGGTTAAGCGTGAGGTTGCAGCCCGCAGGGGCGTGCGAGCGCAGCAGCATTTCAGCCAGCTCACGCAAATGCGGCGCGAAATCAAGGTGTGACTGCCCTCGCTCGTTGTAGAGTTGTTCGTGAAGACGAGCCATGGCAGTGACGCGATCGCGACACTCGGTAAAAACGTCGCGAACAGCGGGATCAGCAAACTTGCCAGACTGAAGCCGGAGCAAGCTGGACACGATTTGCAGGTTGTTCTTGACCCTGTGGTGAATTTCCGCGAGCGAAACAGTCTTTAGCGCGAGTAGCGCCTTCAGGCGTTCGTGTGCGCGACGGGACGAAATCACTAGTTCAGCCAAAGCGGCGGACGCTAATACGAGTATGCTGGCGTTAATGTAGGAGAGCGCAATGATACGTCCGCTGCGGGGCACCGTCAGGTCGGCTATGAGCACTGTCGCTCCGCAAAGTATCGCGATAAACCAGCCTGCTTTTCGTCCTGCCCGCCACGTCGCCAACACCACCGGCACGAAATAAAAGACTGTGACGTTGAAGTCGGTAATGTAATCAATCCAGCCAATGAGCAGCATCAGCAGAGCGGACGCAATTACTGCTGCCGTGGGTGAGCGGAGAAAATTAACACTGACACGACGCGATTTGTCTGCCGCGGTAAACTCTTGGCGCCCGTCGTAGGTTGGCAAATTAACAGGCTGCTCCAGCTGGATCGCGGACAGTAGTGCCACCCGGTTCGGTTCCATCAGCACAAATCTAAAGACCGTGGACAATGCGAGGCGTTTAAAAATACGCAGAATTCGCGGCTCCCTCTTTTGGGAGAGCCGTTGAACTTATTGCGTCCTTATTGCTCATCGGCTTCACATGAGTAACAAGTGCAACACACCATGCCTCCACCATTTTGCGCGGTGATCTTCGATCTCGACGGCGTGCTCGCAGACTCCGAGCCGTGGTGGAATCAGATCGACGCGAAATTGCTCGCCGAGCATGGAGTCAATTACCGCGGCGAATATCACCGAAATGTCCTCGGCGTGAGTTATCGGCTCGCGGTCGAGTTTTACAGGAACGCTTTTCACATCTCCGCGCCAGTTGAGGAATTGATGCGGCGGCGCGGCGCGATCGCGACCGAATTTTTCGCGAACCGTGTCGAACTATTTCCTGCCGTCAAAGCAACTCTCGAACAACTGCACATTATGGATTTGCGCCTTGCCGTCGCCACGAGTTCGGTAGCCGCCTCCGCGCGGCCCTTTCTCGAGCGAACTGGAATCAAAGGCTTCTTTGAACTGATCGTCACAGGTGATGAAATCCAACGCGGCAAGCCATTTCCTGATATTTATTTGTATGCAGCGGAGAAACTCAATGTCCCGTCGGATGTTTGTCTCGTAATCGAGGACGCGCTTTTTGGTGTTGCTGCTGCGAAAGCAGCGAACATGCGGGTCGCCGCGATTCCTGATACGCGCTTTGTGGATCGATGCGAATACGAGAAGCAAGCTGACTATGTGCTGGGAAGTTTCTCAGAAATTCCGGCGCTCGTCCGCCGCATCGGCGCCGACCGTTAAAATTTTCGCCGCGTCGATTTGGCAGGCGAAGCGTCTGTCTTACAATAGAAAGTCTCCTGCAATCGCGAGTTCCCTGATTACATTCCTCTGCAAGTATGGGCGAACAAGAACGCTTCCGTGTTTTCGCTACGTCGCGCATCGGCGACGCAGCAGAGAACCTTCTGCGCGCGAGGGGTTACGATCTTGAGGTGTTCCAGGGACCTGAGGCGCCGCCAAAGAAATTGATCATCGAGAAAGTGAAGAGCGGCATTGATGGATTAATCACAACGTTACGGGACCCGATTGATGCGCAAGTGTTGGACGCAGGGAAGGGGAGCCTGAAGGTTGTGGCGCAAATCGCTGTCGGATTCGACAACATCAATCGCGCCGACGCGAACAAGTATAAAATCCCGTTCACCAATACTGCCGATGTGTTAACTGAAGCGACGGCCGAGTTCGCATTTTTCATGATGGGCATGCTCGCGAGAAAAATGTGGCAGAGCGAGCGACTCGTGCGCGAGCAGAAGTGGCCGTCCTGGCATCCGTTCCTTCCGTTTCTCGGGGATGAAGTCACGGGCAAAACCATCGCCGTCATCGGTACCGGTCGGATCGGTCTGGCGATGATCAAAAAATGTTCCGGATTCGACATGAACATCCTTTGCTACGACCCGGCGTATCAGAATCACCAATTCATCAAAGCGATACACGAGTTAATGGACCTGCGCCACGCGCGCGGGATTCAGAAAGAGAAAACCTGGATCAAGTATGTCGAGTTCGAGGACGCCTTGCGCGGCGCCGACTACGTGAGCCTGCACGTGCCACTATTACGCGAGCGGGAGGCTGACAAACCGACTTACCATCTCATCAACGAGAATACGCTTAAGCTGATGAAACCGACCGCCTACTTGATAAACAGTTCGCGAGGCCCCGTGGTCGACGAGATAGCGCTCGCGAACGCCTTGAAAGAAAAAGTGATTGCTGGCGCCGCGCTCGATGTTTTTGAAAAAGAGCCATTGCCACCAGATTCGCCACTGCTCGATCCCGAGATCGCCGATCGCTGCCGCCTGTTCCATCATTTCGCCAGCGGCGCGCAGATCACGCGTCTGGACATCGATCCTGAAAAAGGCATGGCCGGCCGCTGCGTCCGGGGACTGATCGATGTGCTCGAGGGCAAGTACGGCGGCGACCCGACCAAGATGCCGTACGTGGTGAACAAGGAAGCATTCGCGTCGTGAGATCGCCGCGGGCCGGCGGCTTCTGCAAATTGTAACCAAAAAATGCTTGCACGTTCCAACGACTCTGCTAAATAGTTAACCGGATGGTTAAATATTCTTCCGGAGCGTTGAACCGAACTTTTGCCGCGCTCGCTGATCCAACTCGGCGGCGAATCCTGGCCCATCTGGCGCGGGGCGACAGGCGCGTAACAGATCTTGCCCGGCCGCACGCCATGTCGTTGCCGGGGGTGTCGAAACATCTTCGCGTTCTAGAAAAGGCTGGGTTGCTGCGGCGACGCCGTTATGGGCGGGTGCACGAAATGCAGTTGGACGCAAGACCGCTTAAGCAGGCGGCGCAGTGGGTCGAAGAGTATCGGAGATTCTGGGAAGGCTCGCTCGATCGACTCGCCGCCTATTTGGACAAGACGGCCAAGCGAACGCAAAGGAAGGAGGCGCGCTAGTCCCGATGTATCCTGCATGTTTGGCAAACGCGCTCTTGGTCGCAGTTGGCGCAGCGTCGGACGGTGGATTGACGACGTTCGTATTCGTCAAATTTCGCGGAAGAAAACACAGAAACCAAAATCGGAGGAAACCAAGATGAGACTGCAAGAAATAGAACCGGAAAGAGAAACCAACCACCTAAATCTAAAACTCAAACAGGTGCCGGTTACAAGCACAGGGATGCTGATCCGAAAGCCTGTCGCAGAGGTATTAACGCGAAAAGGAATACACGCGCCAACGAGATCCGCTCAGGCGATGGAATGGGTCCGGCGTCACGACAAGTATTGAATCGTATGAAAGGCACACGAAGAGAAAAGAGATCAGCCGGGACGAAGCATAGGACCGGAACACGCAAAGAGTGGCTGGCAGCACGACTCGAGCTGCTCAAGGCAGAGAAGGAACTCACGCGACGCAGCGATGAGTTGGCAAAGCGGCGACAAGAACTGCCGTGGGTTAAGATCGACAAGAATTACCGATTCGAAACCGATGAAGGAAGCGCCTCGCTTCCTGACCTCTTTCGAGGGCGATCGCAGCTCCTCGTCTATCACTTTATGTTCGGGCCGGATTACACGGCCGGCTGTCCGTCTTGCTCGGCGATCGCCGACGGCTACAACGGATTTACGGTGCATCTCGTCAATCATGACGTGATGTTTTGGACGATCTCGCGCGCGCCGCTTGCAAAGCTGCAAGATTACAAGCGGCGAATGGGTTGGACGTTTCCCTGGGCGTCTTCGTTCGGCAGCGACTTCAATTCCGATTTCAGTGTCGGCTTCACCGAGGAGCAACAGCGCAAAGGCGATATCCAATACAATTATGAGCAAGAGGGTCCGTGGAAAGGCGCCGGTGAGGGCGCAGTCACTTTCGCCGCGATGAGCGGAACCGATCCGGCCGCGTACACGCGAGAGCGACCGGGCATGAGCGCGTTCGCGCTTGCGGACGGCGTCGTTTACCACGCCTATTCCACCTACGCGCGCGGGCTGGACGGGCTCTGGGGCATGTATCAATGGCTCGACCGCGCACCAAAAGGGCGCAACGAGACCGGTGTATGGTGGCGCCGTCACGACGAGTACTGACATCACAACCAAGGAAAGATCGACATATGAATCGCGTAAATCATTTTGAAATCTACACAGAGAACCCCGAAGCGGTGCAGCCGTTTTATCGAGAAGTCTTCGGGTGGAAGTTCCAGAAGTTCGAAGGCGGGCCAATTGAGTATTGGCTAGTCACGACTGGCGACGACAAAGATCCGGGGATTAATGGCGGGATGACTCGTCCGCGCGAAGGGCAAAGTCCCGGCACGATCAATACCGTCGCGGTCGAGTCGTTAGACCAAACGATCAAGAAAATCGAGCAACGCGGCGGAAAAATTTGCGTGCCGAAAATGGCGATCCCGAAAGTTGGCTGGCTCGCCTACGCCGAAGATCCGGCCGGCAACGTTTTTGGAATCATCGAACCCAATACAGAGGCGAATTAAAAAACATGACAACAGAAATTAAATCAGAAGAGCCAGTAATCATTGAGCGAACGCTGTCCGCTCCGGTCGCGAAAGTTTGGAAAGCACTGACCGATGTCGATCAAATGCGGCAGTGGTATTTCGATTTGAAGGACTTCAAACCCGAAGTCGGCTTCGAATTCGAGTTCGTGGTCGAACACGAAGGCAACACTTACCATCATCTTTGCCGCGTCATTGAGGTCATTCCGCAAAAGAAGATCGCCTATACTTGGCGCTACAAAGGCGAGCCGGGTGATTCGCTCGTGACTATTGAATTGTTCGCCGAAGGCGACAAGACGCGGCTGAAGCTAACGCACAGCGGAATCGAAACATTTCCGAAAACACCGGCTTATGCGCGGAAGAATTTCGAGGCTGGCTGGACTGCGATTATCGGATCGGAGCTGAAGAAGTTCGTTGAAAAGTCGAAGGGAAAACCATGAATGAGACAACCGCGGAAAAAACATCGCTGGAAATCCAGCGGTTCATCAATGCGCCGCGTGCGCGCGTTTACGCCGCTTGGACGGATCCAGCTCAACTAAGGGAACGGTTCGGCCCGGTGTGGGTCCGGACATGCGAGCTAGTCGCTGACGCACGAGTCGGCGGAAAGTTCCGTTGGGATGTGATTAACTGCGACGGCAAAGAGATGACGATCCAGGGCGAGTACCGCGAAGTCGTTCCGGGCAAGAAAATCGTTTTTATCTAGAAACATTGCGACGACGAGCTTTGGGCGAATCGAATCAGCACCGTCACAGTGGAATTTTCGGATCGCGACGGCAGAACCGAGTTACGATTGAAGCACGAGCAATTGCCCGGCGACGAATTACGTGAGGATCGGACACCTCGAGGCTGGAACAGTGTGCTGGATCAGTTGGAAAAATTCGTCAGCGGATGATTGTTGATGTAAACACCAATGATGAACACAGAAGAAGTAGCCAAAAAAGTGATGGAGCTAACTCGAAAGCAGGCGTGGTACGACGCTCTGGACCTTTACGACGACAATGTGGTCAGCGTGGAAGCGTCCGGCATGGGCGGCGGTTCGCCGGAAACGCGCGGAAAAGAAGGTGTTCGCGGCAAGGTCGACTGGTGGGTCAACGCGATGGAGGTGCACAGCTTCGACGCGCATGGACCATTCGTAGCGCACGATAGATTCGTCGTGCAATACGACGCTGACGTTTCGGATAAAAAAACGAAAGAGCGCAGGAAAATGTCAGAGGTCGGCGTTTACACGGTAAAGAACGGTAAGATCGTCCGCGAAGAATTCCTGCCGCGCGTGGATTAGCTTCGCGCACGACGAAACAATGCACTGTTTTTGCGGAGGACGTCCAATTCGTCTCCGCATTGCGTTTGGCGTTATCGCTGGGCCGAGTATTTATCGATCAAAGCTTGAAAGCGAGGATCTTTGCGCAACGGGTCCCAGATGGGGTCGAGCTTGAGACCGGGAACGGTGATTCCGTTTGGAACAACGAGCAAATGATCAAGTAGTCCAAATGCTTGATCGTGTTCGCCGGTCCACGCGTAAATTTGCGCGAGTTCAGCAGTAATCTCTGGCCCATCGAAAGCGTCTTGCGACTCCGGCAACAACTCAACCGCGCGCTTGCCCTCCGCGATCGCCTCATCCTTTTGACCGAGTCCGGCTAGAATCAGACCAAGCTGCCCATGGCGAGCAGCGTCGTCGGGGCTTTCGCGCACCAATCGCTCAGCGATGCTCCGTGCGCGCTCGAACGCCGAGTGCGCGTCCACTTTGTCATCCAGATACAAGTACAGCGTACCTTCGAGAGAAGCTTTCGGGCAGGTCGTACTGGCGCGGACGAGCAATGTCTCTCCACGAAATTGTTGGATCACCTGAAGCGCCTCCTTAAATTTTCGTTGCAACGTCAGGACCCCTGAGCGGCCCAACGTGACCAGGCCTTGTGGGTCGACTCCCGGTGGCACCGAAGCCAATTCTTTTTCGGCAACGCTAAGGTCTCCTTTCCATCTGATCGCCAACTCCGATTTTAATGCAGCCGAGCCGAACGACTCCGGCGCAGCTTCGATTCCGCGATCAAAGATCTTATCGGCAGCTTCAAAATTTCGTGTGGCCATATAGTTATAGCCGAGATTCAAGAGGACCGAGCTGTTCTTTGGGTCAAGCTCAGCGGCCTTTTCCAAGTTCGCCGTTGATTCCACCCACCTGCCCTGGCGCCGCTGGATCGCGCCGATCGCCATGTAGGCCTGGGCTTCATTTGGTAGACCGCGTTTCGCGATCTCGAATTCGGCCAGGGCACGTTCGTAATCTCGATCGCCGTAGTAATAAGAAAAACCGAGAGCCAGATGCGCTTCCGGAAGATCCGGTTGCAATCGCAAAGCTTCATTGGCAGCGGTGCGCGCTTTTTCACGTCGTGCTGGCAGCGGGTCGAAGCTGTGATACATCCAGCTCTCCACCATCGAGAGCCCAGCGAAAGCGGCGGCGAAGTTTGGATCGAGCTTCGTTGCTTGTTCGAAAAGCTGCTCGGCTTTCAACGAAGTGTCGCGAAACATGTCCGTTCGATTGGCGTAATCGTGCGCCTGGACGAAGAGCAGATAGGCGTCAGGGTTTTGGGTTGGCCGATTGTCAAGTCGTGCTTTTTCGTTCGGAGAAAGTTTTGCCTGCAGGGCCAAGGCAATTTTTTGCGCGAGATCGGTTTGAATCGCGAAGACGTCGGTCAAATCGCGATCGTAATCTTCCGCCCAAATGTGCTCGTCGTTATTCGCGTTGATCAACTGCACGTTCACTCGGACGCGGTTGCCAGCGCGACGGACGCTGCCTTCCAGAAGGGTGGCTACGCCCAGCGCTTTGCCTATTTCGCGGGCATTGCGTACGGCATCGCCACGATAAGACATGACTGACATCCGCGAGATGACCTTTAAATCGCCGATTTTTGAGAGATTGGTCAGGATATCGTCCTGTATGCCGTCGGCGAAATAGGCGTTCTCCTTTTGATCGCTGAGATTTTGGAAGGGGAGGACTGCAATCGATTTGTCGATTTTGCGCGCTGACACTCGTGGCAAAAGGAAGAATCCCGCCCCGGCGGAGATGATCACGCCGATCCCGATTAGCATTATCACATTGCGCCGACGATGCGATCCGGGGATGGTGGGCGTCGGAGTTGTACGGATACCTTGCGGAGTGACGTCGTAAGCCCATGCCAGGATTAATGCGATTGGAAATCCGACCAACAGCAGTACCACCACGAGGCGGAATGCCCAATTTGGCAATTCCCACGCCGGAAAAACGGCGGAGCCGATTTGAATTATGAATCCCGCAGCGATGATGTAAGCGGCTGCGACACGATACACCTTTCGGCGCTGCAACTCCTCGAAGAAGCCGGTCATATAGATGGGCTCATCGTGACCATACCCTGATGCTGCCGGTTCGACAGAAAATTCGATGGACTCAGCCACGCGCTGCTGTAGTTCAGTAACGAACTTAATTGCTTGGTGGTCGCTTTTCCTCGCAGAGTTTCTGGAAAGAGGGATCGGCGCGCAAAGGGTCCCATAGCGGATCGAGCCTCAAAAGTGCCGGCGTGATGGGTGCTGGGCTATAAAGCCAACCACCATACGGCGTTTCTAACAGTCGCGGCACGACTATTCTCGCCGATGATCATTTCAACTAGTGCCAGGTTCTCTTCGAACCCGGGCCCGGATAGCCGATCTTTGTTGCTCGGCAAAAGCGTGATTGCACGCTGCGCTTCGTTGAGGGCTGATTCCTTCTCGTCGAGCATGGCGTGAGCCACGGCCAGTGCTGCCGCTACGAAGGCGTTGTCTGGCTGCTCCTTCCTGAGCGGCTCAATCGTGTTACGCGCTTGTTCAGCGAAAGCTTTGGCTTGAGCGGTGTCGCCAGCGACGCGGTGAACCAACGCGTTCCCCAACTGTTTACTGCCCTTGTCGATCCCAGAAAAAAGGCGGAGTCGATCCCGTCGGCCTTGCACCCACTGGGTGGCCTCACTGTAATTTCGTTCAAGTCTCCATTGGGTCAGCCTAATTCGAACGGCCACATCCGAATTCGTTTCTAAATTCACCTGCGCAAGTAATTTAGCGGCCTCTTGCAGATTACCTTCGGCCTGGTAGATGCTGGCTTTTAATGCCATTATCGACACTTCATTTGGGAGAATATCGAGTGCCCGATCGTACAGCTTTTCCGCTCTTGGGAATTGTCGAAGCGCCGCATATGTAAATGCCACTTCAGTGAGTAACGCCGTATTCCGCGGATTGAGGGCGAGGCCCCGTTCCCAATAGGCAATACTTTCGTCCCAATGTCCCTCGCTTCGCGCAATTGCTGCAAGGGCATATAAGACCTCGCTGTTACCTGGCAACATTTTGCTGACGCGCTCGAAGGTGGCTTTGGCCATCCCGTAATCGTGCAGCACCCAATATTGATAATAACCCGTGAAGAGCAGGGTTTCGGGCGAGTTCGGCTGCAGTCTCTGCGCATTTTCTAAAGCTGCCTTTGCCGCATCGCGGCGGGCGGCAGTTGTGTCGCGGCGGTTAGAGTAAAGAAGCGCGTGCACACCGGAAAGTCGCGCCCAGGCGAGCGCAAAATTCGGGTCAAGCCGCACCGCCAGGTCATAAAAATCAATGGCTTTGAACAGGGCATCGCTCGAGTAGTTGCTGCGCGCTTCAAAAGCCAACCCGCGTAAATAAGCGTCGTAAGCTTCCGGATTGTTCGTGGGATTGGCAGCCAACGCTTGCTCTTCACCACCGGTCAGCGTCGCTTGCAACGACCCCGCTATTCCCTTCGCGATGTCGCTTTCGACGGCAAAGATGTCACTCAACTTTCGATCATACGTCTCGGCCCAGAGCTGCGAGCCAGTTTGCACGTTAACCAGGTGAACATTGACCCTGACCTGATTGCCTGCTTTCTGCACGCTACCCTCGAGGATGTTCACTACGCCAAGTTGCTTCGCGATCTCAGCAAGATTGCCCGGTTCGCTCTGATACTGCTGCGTCGAAGCGCGGGAAATCACCTTCAAATCCGCGATTTTAGCCAGACGCGTCAGCACTTCCTGCTGGATGCCGTCAGCGAAATAAGCGTTCTCTGGATCGCTGCTCAAGTTTTGAAAAGGCAGGACCGCGACTGATTTGTCGACCTCATGCCAGACCGCCCCTCGCAAAAGGAAAAATCCGGCGGCGGCGGAAACGATGACAGCGGTGGCGATGAGCAAAATGAGATTTCGTCGCCGATGAGCTCCTGTTGTCGGGGTTATTTGAATTCCCTGCGCAGTAATGTCGTAGGCCCAGGCAAGTATCAGCGCGATCGGAAAACCGATTAATAAAAACACAATCACGAGTCGCAAACTCCAATTCGGCAATTCCCATGCTGGAAACGTAGCCGAGGCCATTTGAATCAAGAATCCCGCGGCGACGATGTAAGCCGCGGCCACACGATAAACCTTTCGTCGCTGCAACTCCGCAAAGAAGCCGCTCATGATGTATACGTAATCTCGGGCCGCGTATCCGGCAGGCTAAATATGCGTCCAGAACCGATGTGCTTGTTCGTTGTACTCTTTAAAGAATGAAAGGCAAATATGAGCATACAAACACTAACATCGGACATGAAGAGACCGAAAGTGGTCTCGGCGAAGGAGTGGGAGGTTGCCCGACAAAAGCTTCTCGTGAGGGAGAAAGAGTTGACTCGCGCCCGTGACGCGTTGGCTGCCGAACGTCGGCAGATGCCGTGGGTGGCCGTTGAGAAGAAATATGAGTTCGACGGGCCCAAAGGTAAGGCGAGCCTGCTCGACCTGTTCGACGGCCGCCGTCAGTTGATCATCTACCGCGCCTTCTTCGAACCGGGCGTACACGGCTGGCCCGAACATGCCTGCATTGGCTGCTCGATGGTGGCCGATCAGGTCGCTCACCCCGCCCATCTCAACGCTCGCGACACCACTCTCGTGTTCGCGTCACGCGCGTCACAGAAGGACATCGAGCGCCTAAAGAAGAGGATGGGCTGGGCGTTCATCCCCTGGTACACGATTACGGACGACTTCGACAAGGACTTCGGCGTGCACGAATGGCACGGCACGAATGCGTTCATCCGCGACGGCGACAAGGTGTTTCGCACCTACTTCATTAATAGCCGCGGCGACGAACAGATGGGGAGCACTTGGAACTACCTGGACATCACTGCCCTTGGGCGCCAGGAGGAGTGGGAGGATTCGCCGAAGGGCTACCCACAGACCGCGCCATATGAGTGGTGGATATGGCACGACGAACACAGCGACGTTCCGCCATCCGAGGGTTGGAACGCCACGGTCGAGCGCGGAATTCAGGCTGGAATAGGACGGCGACGGCGACGCTCGTGATCGCTCGCCGATGTTCCTCTGCCTCAATAGATGCGGCGTTTCGCTTCGGCGCGCGAAGCCACGTTTAACAACAACGACAAGGCTGAAATAAAGAAGCAGGGACCTTCTCAATATGCGTGTCCAGAAGCGATGGCTTCGTTCGTCGTATTAAAGAACGAAAGGAAAAAGAATGAGCACAGAGACTATGGATGGGTTCCTGCCTCCCATCGAAAGGCCGAACGGGCTCATGCTAAAGCTGGCGTATTACTTTACGCGCCGCCAGTTTGGCAAAGTTCTCGCGCCGCTGAAAGTGCACAGCGCGCGACTGCCGTCTGCCTTCGGCCTCTTTTATGGCAGGATCAACAAGCTGGATAAAAAGCTGACGCTGCTGCGAGAGCTTGTTTTCCTAATCCGGGAACAGGTTGCGCGCATCAACATCTGTCGTTTTTGCCCCGACATCGGCCGGTGGTTCTCCATCCAGGAATCGATGAACCAAGCCAAGTTCGATGTCTTGGAGGAATACGGCACGAGCGCTCTATTCACCGATGCAGAACGTGCCGCGCTCGACTATGTGACGGAGCTAACTAAAAATAAAACGGTTCGTCCGGACACGTTCGGCGCGCTCGCCCGTCATTATTCCGAGCACGAAATCTGCGAGATCGTCTGGCTGCTGGCCACCGAGCACCTCTACAACCTGCCTAAAATCGGTCTGAACATCCACTCCGACATGCTTTGCGATATTCGCGCGGCGCATCAATCAGGCGCCTGAAGCTACAATGAAAGCTAAATCGCTAAAATTCTGTAGTGGCAGCCGTGCCTCCCAGGCCGGAGCGTTGCGAAGGCGGGTCGGCGACGGTTCAATTACCCGGCGCGCTGTCGATGTTATCGGCTGGATTCTTCCAAGCGCGATCCTCGCGCTGATTCCGAAATGCCCAATGTGCCTGGCCGCGTACGCCGCGCTTTGGACCGGAATTGGAATTTCTGTGCCGGCAGCCGTGAATCTGCGACTGCTATTAATCGTTGTGTGCGTCATCTCGCTGGTATTTCTCACCGCTAGACAGACGCGCCGCTTAATCGCGCGGCCGCACGTGTCGCTCGGAACATGAAATAAACTTAGGTGTCACGCCAGAAACCA
>QHOX01000240.1 GCA_003219465.1 Verrucomicrobiota bacterium
CGGCAACGAGTTCGGGGTTCCAATTCGTCGCAGACGCCTACGGTACGTATGCGACCCTCGGAAACGTGGTCGTCGCAGGCAAGACCGCGGTTTCTTCACTGGGAGCCTGCGGGATCGTGGAGCCACCGGTGCATAGCGAGAACACGGTCGTCAGCGCAGACGCCACCCCGCTGTTCACGACCGGTGTCATTAACACGACAGCCGACGGCAGCGAGCCGGTAGCCGGCACGCTGCAGGCCATGGCTACCGCTGACGTCCACGACGCCAGTCTGCTGATCACGCTACTAGGAGGGGTTATCACTGCGGATGAGGTCAATTCGGTGAGTACGACCACACATGATAACAGCGGCTTCCACACAAGCGCGGATGGTTCAACCGTCGTCAACCTGGTGGTGGCCGGGGTCCCAATCACTGTCCTTCCCGCGCCAAACACGAGCATCAGCCTACCCGGCTTCGGCCACGTGGTGCTGAACGAACAGATCACGAAGATTAAGTCGAGGTCCGCGTCGTTCACCGTGAACATGATTCATGTGTTCATCGATGTGGCCAACGTCCTAAACATCCCCATAGGGACGCAAATCATTGTGTCTCACGCCTTCAGTGGCTTGACCTCTGGGGTCCAGGGGACTTTAGATGGGCAGGCGTACGGGACGAAAGCTGGCGTGGGACATACGATCACATCCGGCCCGAGCGCTATTGTGCGGATGTCCTGCTTGGGCACCAATGGCAACCTCAAGACCAATTCGGTCGCTCAGGTTCAGGTTCCTCCTCTGTTCTCGGTTGGCGAAGTAGTTGACACGGCGCTGGGTACCGTGGACAGCACGTCGGCCGTGGGCGAGCTAACATCAACAGTGCAGGCCGTTGACGTTTTCACGAGCTTGGTGACGGCGAGCCTTGTGAAGGCCGACGCGCACGCTTCAAGCACGGGTGGAACCCTGACCTTTAGCGACGATGGCTCGACGTTCACTGACCTCCACGTCACCGGGTTCCCGAACATCCACGATGACGTCCCACCGAACACAAGGCTTCACATCGTCGGGCTGGGAACGCTCTGGCTCCACCGAATTATCCAGACGTCCAACAGCATCGAAGTCCGGATGATCGAGCTTATTGTGACCGAGGCGAATGGCTTCGGGCTTACGATCGGCACGGACATTCAGGTCGCCGAGGCGGAAGCATCTGTTCACTAGGTCAACTGCCTGTCAGCGGGACTACTACATAGAGCATGCGAACTGGAAGGGCCCATCAGAGGGCCCTTCCAATGGCCGCTAGCATGCATTCAGGGTCCGTTTGCCGACGAATCAACGTCCCGGGCCACGCAATTGATGATTCAAATGGCAGAACGAGTGGTCTGCGATAATCCAGCGAACAGACATTCGGGCCAGCCACGATGGAGTCGGAAACGCCGAGAGTTACCCCGTCCGGTGTGGATCCTCCCAACAAATTTGTTTTGCTTGAATCCAATTTACGAGGCTGCGGCATCCAACGTTCAAAACCAATCATGAACAATCAACAAACAACAGACAAAGCGGGAGGTCCGCGGCGTCTTAAAATTATGAAAAACGATCAAACATTATACGGGATCCTGGCTGGCTCGGAAGAGAAAGGCCGGGGGGTGATGGAAACAGCGGTTTATGCCACGTGCATTCTTAGCGTGGTTGCCGCGATCTTCCAATTCGTCGGGCAACCGACGCCAGATCCCTTCGCTGGAATCGATCCGGCAGCGCAACCCGTTCCGGTTGTTTCTCATGCCGTGGAAGCAGTGTGGGAGACGAAATCCTGAACGCCGTGGCGAGATACATCGAACAAGACAGGGGCGTCGCGCTGCACCGAGTGCCGAAGCTTTCGGTGTAGCGGGGCGTCCTTATCGCGATTGGCAGCGAGCGTTCTCAAGCACGAACATCGCGGGGTTTATTTAAGCAGAAATGGCTACTGAGTCGGATTTGACAATGAATGAACGTTCATTCATCTTCCCGAATCTATGCACCAACCCCAGACAGATTCTGTTCCCGATAGGCGTTGCCAGATCCTCGATGCAGCCCTCGTTTGCTTCGCCAAGCGCGGTTTTCACCAAACCAGCATGCACGACATCAGCGCTGAGGCGGGAATCAGCGTCGGATTGATCTATCGCTACTTCGAAAACAAAGAGGCGGTCATCTCCGCAATGGCGGACCGCCACAAGAAAGAGATTTCCGAAGTGCTGCAGCGCGCCGAACAGGCGCCGACGTTGCTTGAGTCGCTCGAAATTCTGTTCACCGCTCATTGCTGTGAAGAGGAGACGCGAGTGGTCTCGGCGTTCGTTGTGGACCTTTATGCGGAAGCGTCACGCAACCCGCGCGTGGCCGATTTGGTGCGCGACGTTTTGCAAACCGCGATGGCCGGGGTTACGGAGCTGATCAGCAGGGCGCCGGAGGCTCAAAACACAACCCGTGGCCTTTCGTCAATCGAAACGGCGGAATTAATTTTTGCCGTCGCACGCGGGATGTTGATGCTCGATGTGTTGCGTCCACAGGAAATGACCGCAAAGGAGCGGCGGGAGCGACAACTGCAAGTGACACGCAGACTGTGGCGCTTGCTGTTCAGTCCGGAGGCAGAACTCGCTTATGCATGATGTAGCGAAAGGCATCTCGATGGAAACCAAAGTGAGACGGACTCGTGGAGGTTTGGGTGTCGCGATCGGTCTGTTCGCGGCGATTTTAGTTTTCGTCGTCGGCATCAAAGTGCTGCAAATCGGGAAAATGATGAGCACGCCGCAAACGATGCCGCCGACTACCGTCAGCAGCGCAACGGTGAAAGAGGAACATTGGGCTCCGCAGTTGACAGCAGTGGGATCAGTCAGTGCGGTGCAAGGCGCCATCGTTTCTGCAGAGCTCGCGGGCATTGTGAGCGAAATCAATTTCGAAAACGGCGCGGAGGCAAAAAAGGGCGAGGTGCTCATGAAACTCGATGCGTCGCAAGAGGAAGCACTTCTGCGATCCGCAGAAGCTGAAGCGCAGCTGGCGCGGACGGACCTCGAACGCTCCCGCGATCTTGCTATGAAGAAGGTCGTTTCAAGCGCCGAGCTCGACTCTGCCCAATCAAAATTCAGGCGACAGAATGCCCTTGTCGATCAGATGCGCTCGAGCATCGCGAAGAAGACGCTTATCGCGCCGTTCGACGGACAGCTTGGTATTCGCCAGGTCAACGTCGGCCAAATGATCAACCCAGGTCAGCAGGTTGTGGCGCTCACGGCGCTTGATCCCGTGTACGTCGACTTTGCGTTGCCGGAACAATATCTCTCGAAGCTGGCGAAAGATCTCGAGGTGATCGTGCGCGCCGACGCATTCCCCGACCGCCAGTTCAAGGGGAAATTGACTGCGATCAATTCCATGGTGGATCCGGTCACGCGCAACGTGTCATTGCAGGCGACATTGGAAAATCCCGATCACGCGCTGCATCCAGGCAACTTCGCAAAGGTGGAAGTCGCCCTGCCAGAAACAAAAAAGACAATCGTGATTCCCGGATCAGCTGTGTCTTATGCGCCGTATGGCGATTCGGTGTTCCTGATTGAGAAACAGAAAGATCCGAAGACGGGTAAGGAATCACAGGTGCTTCGCCAGCAATTTGTGCGGATCGGCGATGCGCGTGGCGATTTTGTCGCGGTCACGCAAGGACTGAAAGCCGGCCAAACCGTGGTCGGCACCGGCGTTTTCAAACTGCGCAACGGAATGACCGTGACTGTGAATAACGATCTTGCGCCGAAACCGGAACTGAATCCGAAGCCGTCAGATACGTAAGAGAAATTACAAAGAGGAAGGAAGCGAATGAAGTCCTTCACTGATCTTTTTATCAAGCGGCCGGTGCTGGCGATGGTGGTCAGCTTTGTGATCCTTATTGCCGGATCGAAAGCGATATTGCCGATTCTGTTCCCGAAGCTCGCAGGGTTGGGCGGTCTGAATGTTCGGCAATATCCGCGCAGCGATATCGCGTCGATTTCGATCACGACTGTTTATGTCGGCGCGGACGCGGAACTGGTTCGCGGTTTTATTACAACGCCGCTCGAGCGCGCGATCGCTGCGGCTGACGGCATCGATTATATCCAGTCGCAGAGTAAGCAGGGTCAGTCGCAGATCACTGTCCGGCTCAAGCTGAACTACGATGCCAACAAGGCATTGTCCGACATCAGTTCCAAGGTTGATGCGATCCGGCGCGATCTGCCTCCGGAATCTGAGATTCCGGTAATCGAAATTCAG
>QHOX01000241.1 GCA_003219465.1 Verrucomicrobiota bacterium
GCATCCCTTGTTTTCGTCGATCGCGGCGCAGTTGCGCAATATCATTGGCTGTCCCATGGGCAATTACTCGATGGAGTGGCGCTCAGTGTGGCGACGCCCGGGCCATTTATGTTGTTCACCACATTCGTGGGTTATCTCGCCGGCGGAATTCCGGGAGCCGCAGTCGCTACCTTTTTTGTATTTCTCCCGTCGTTTGTCTTCGTTCTGGGCGGCGTGCACTATGTCGAAAAACTTCGCGACAATCGCGCGCTTCAAGCATTCCTCGCAGGCGTTAGTGCCGCAGTAGTAGGCGTAATTGCAGTTGTATCGCTGGACCTCATTCCCGAAGCGCTGATTGACTGGGCGACTATCGCGATCGCAGTAGCAGCTTTCCTTCTGATCGCACTTTTTAAGCGGGACGTTGCTTTGGTGGCCGTCGGAGGAATCGTTGTGGGAATTATTTACGCGTGCGTGCGTGGGCTCGCACTGTAACCGCGACCCCGACGCGAAAATACAAAGATCGACGGGAACGGACGCGGCGAAGACAAGGTTCGATGACGCCGCTTCGCCGCGCTTTCACCCCGATCGCGTTGAGCGGCCTCCACACCGCTGATTTACGCGATCCACCCTTTGATTAGTACTTGGAGCCTGTTTCCTTGTGCTCCTTGGCTTCGTTATGTTTGCTTAGCACTTTGCCGTTAGCATCCATTTCGACGCCAATTTGTTTGCCGTTCTTCTCAATCACGGCTTCAAAGTTGGCGCCCTCTTTTTCCCAGCGGACTATTGTTCCACCTTTTGCCTCAGCCTGGGCAGCTTGCTGCACCGCGGCAGGCACCTCAGAACTGTTGATGGTTTGTTCTTCGTGTTTTTCTTCCTTCGCCTGAGCAGCCACGCTAAATGCCAATCCAGCGCTTACCGCTGCTACTGTGAATAGGTTTTTTGTTTTCATGTCTGTTGAGTTCTGACTGTTGGCTTTGAAGAATTGTTCGAAACTCACTGCTCATTGGCATGGGAAAAGGCTGCAAAAAATCTCGCAGCCTCAGCCCGATAGGTACCGCATGTCAGGCAGCACCTGACAACCGCGCGCACTCCGCCTCGTAATCTTCAATTAACTTCAGAATTTTGGATTGAAACGCAGCCTGCGCCGCGTAAACCGCACCGATGGCCTCCGCAAACGCTCTTTGCTTAAGCTCTTCCTCGATCGTCAAGCTGAGTTCGGCGAGCTTTTCGATATTCGACCGCGAGTGAAACTCCAAGTCTTTAAGCTTCGAAAGAGCGGCAAGCGATTTCTCCAACTGGGCTGAATCTGGCGGTTGAGGTGGCCTTTCGGCTTCCGGCTTTGGCGCAGCGCCTTGCTGGATGCTAGCCGATTTCGTTTTCTCAACTTGCGCCTTCTTACCGGGCTGTGGCGCGCCAGCGTTTTGAGCATGCTGAGCTTTGTGATGTTTCTCCTGAGTGACTTTTTTGGCGTGTGCGATGTTACGTGGATCTCCCATCAACTTATAGACGGGTCTCAAAGGTGTGCCGGTCGTATGTTCCAAGCAGGAAACTTCCTGGGATTCTGCTAATGCTTCGCGAAAATTTCGCGCAATGCCAATCGCGCGGCGTGATACCCGCACATGCCATGGACGCCGCCGCCTGGTGGTGTGGACGCCGAACATAAGTAAACGCCAGGCAACGGAGTGCGGTAGGGTCTTGAGCTGAGAACCGGGCGCGCAATTAGCTGCATCAGGTTCGCCGCGCCGCTGTTGATGTCGCCACCCGTCAGATTCGGATTTGATCTCGCAAGATCAGCGCCACTCATTTTGTGACGGGCCAGAATGCAATCGCGAAAGTTAGGAGCGAATCGCTCGATTTGCGATTCCATTCGATCGGACATGTCCACTTTGCAGTCGAAAGGAACGTGGCAGTAAGCCCAAAGCGTGTGCTGACCGCGTGGCGCGCGCGTTTCATCGAACAAACTTTGTTGTGCGACCAGCACGAACGGCCGCTCCGGAATTCTTCCGCGCGCCACATCGCGTTCCGCCGCTGCGATTTCGTCAATGCCGCCGCCCAGATGGATTGTTCCAGCGCGACGGCAGGCTTCGGCCTTCCACGGAACCGGCTCACTCAACGCATAATCGATCTTGAAAACTCCAGGCGCGTGTCGAAACGATTCTAGCCGGCGGCGATACTGCGCCGGCAATTGTTGACCGGCAATTCGCAAAAATTCCCAGACGGAAAGATCGAGAAGAACGGCGCGTGATTTCGGCAGATCGTTGAGGTTTTCGATGCGATGATTCGTTTCGATCTTGCCGCCGAGCTCACGCAAATAACCGGCAAGCGCGTTTGAAATTTGCTTCGAGCCGCCGCGAGGAATCGGCCAGCCGACCGCATGTCCTGCAAGAGCCAGCACCAATGCGAATGCCGACGAAACGGGGGCCTGCAATGGAAGAAACGAGTGCGCGGCGATCCCGGCGAAAAGCGCGCGCGCTGGTTCGCCTTTGAAGACAAGCTTCGCCAGCAACGTTGCCGGGCAAAGCCCCAGGATTCCAAAATGCGCGAGCGTTACGGGATGCTGTGGCGAGTGCAGCATTGGTTGCAGAAACTCGTTAGCCAATTTTTCCCAGTTTCGCGCCAACGGCTTCATCAGCGAGCGATACGCGCGCGAATCCTCGTGCAATTGGTCCGCCGTAACATCGATGTCTTTGCACAGACAGGCAGCGGCGCCGTTATCGAGCGGATGCGCCAGCGGAATTTCGGGCTGGATCCATTCAAGTCCGAAGCGTTTCAGCGGAAGCGTTCTGAAAAACGGCGAACCTGCTGCGAGTGGATGAACGGCCGAACAAACGTCATGCACAAAACCGGGTAAAGTCAGTTCGGCCGAACGCGCGCCACCGCCGATCGTCGCGTTCGCTTCGCAGACGAGCACGGAACGTCCAGCACGCGCCAGCGTGATCGCCGCCGCGAGACCATTCGGTCCCGATCCCACTATGATGGCGTCATAAGGACAGGACATCACTTTCAAGTAGCAACGATTCGAGAAAGCGCGAGCGAGTTGCGATCTAAAGCGACTCCAGGCCGTCTATCACGCGCAAACGCGCAGAATCCTTCGATTCAATTTCTATGGAGCGAACATAACCTCACGAAACTGAGGCCAACTTTTCGATCGAGGAGTACGGCGCGAAGACGGCGGAAAAGGAGGAGTGCGAGGAACAATTGCTCACGGAATACGCGACGTTGCTCGGCTTTTATCTGGCGAGTGTGGCCGTTCTCACAGGGATCGCCGCTCAAAAGGACCGTCTACCCAAAAAATTTGGTTTGCTTGATCTGGCGCTGCTTGGAATAGCCACGCACAAGCTGAGCCGCATCGTGGCCAAGGACAGAATCACCAGCATCCTCCGCGCGCCGTTTGTGCGTTACATTCGCAGTTCTGGCGCGGGCGAGGTGGAAGAGGAACCACGCGGCCGTGGATTTCAGCGCGGCATCGGTCATTTGATTTCGTGCCCGTATTGCATGGCGCCTTGGTGTGCCACAGCTCTGAGCTTTGGTCTGATTTTCGCCCCGCGCCTGACGCGATTCTTCGCTGGAATTTTAGCCAGCGTTGCGATGTCCGATTTTCTCCACCGCGCGTACGTCAGAATAAAACAAGAGTAAACCTTTAGTGAGTCGCGCACCTGAAGTTGTCGTAATCACAGGCGCATCAGCCGGAGTGGGCCGCGCGACCGTGCGCAAGTTTGCGCGACATGGCGCGCGAATCGGTCTTGTCGCCAGAGGCATTGATGGATTGAAGGCTGCGCGCACGGAGGCGGAAGAGCTGGGAAGCGAAGCCCAACAGATGTTGCAACGCAGATCAAGTCGAATCAGCAGCCGCCCAGATTGAAGCGGAATTCGGTCGAATCGATATCTGGATCAACAACGCCATGACCTCGGTCTTTTCACCGATCAAAGAAATGACCGCCGAGAAATTTCGACGCGTGACCGAAGTGACTTATCTGGGCTACGTTTATGGTACGCTTGCTGCGCTCAAACGAATGTTGCCGCGCGATGGTGGCGTTATCGTGCAAGTTGGCAGCGCGCTCGCTTATCGCGGTATTCCGCTACAATCTGCGTATTGCGCGAAAAAGCACGCTGTTCAAGGCTTCTGCGATTCACTGCGTTGCGAGCTGCTCCACGATCAAAGCGGCGTGTGTCTGACTATGGTGCAGTTGCCGGCGCTCAACACGCCGCAATTTAGCTGGGTGAAAAGCCGTCTGCCACGAAAGGCTCAACCAGTGCCGCCCATTTTCCAACCTGAGGTCGCTGCGAAAGCAATTTACTTCGCCTCGCACAACCCGCGGCGGGAATTTTATGTCGGCCTGCCGATGGTGGGAGCTATCGTTGTGGACAAAATTGCGCCGGGTTTGCTCGATCGTTATCTCGCCCGCGCCGGATATGACTCACAACAATACGACGGTGCCAAAGATCCGAATCGTCCCCACAATTTGTGGCAAACTGTGCTCGGCGACCACGGTGCGCACGGCGCGTTCGAGTCACGCGCTCACAGCTGGAGTGCACAATGGTGGGCGAACGAACACCGCGGTTTGATTGCGACGGCGGTAGTCGCGCTCGCCTTTGCAGGTCTTCTCGCGGTTCTCAAAGACAGATGATTACGTCTCTGCAACGAGTGATCGCGCG
>QHOX01000103.1 GCA_003219465.1 Verrucomicrobiota bacterium
CCCTGAGCCTCGCCGCAGGCAATCCGGATTGCTCCGGCCCGCAGGTTGTCTTGCCTGTCGATGCCCAGCGCGTGAATTTGCGAACAATCAAATCCCGCAGGGACGAGAGGGTTCGTTGAATCGGTGATAATGCGAGCTTTCTGCTGCGCTTGTGCGGAGAAAGCGCCAAAGCCCGCCAGCGCCAAAACGACGCCGGCCAAGACTGTAAACAGTCCCGGTAAGACGCGCACATTAAAGAATGCGGATTGTGAAGTGGATTTTTTTATCATTAGATGGAGTTTGAGTTGGTTTTTAGTGTTTTGTCTCGCCTCGCTTAATGGTGATGGCGAAAGCAGTCAACACGTTTTTGGTCTTTCTTGCGAAATGCAAGTGACGAATAAGTAACAGTTTTGTTACTTTGGTCATCAAGCCCCGGCAGCTGCGCAGCGACGGAAAGCCACACTAGCCTGCAGGCAGAGCATCGCGACACCGAGGAACGCGCAAGAACTCAGAATTCTGTTGTGCATAAACCTTTTGCTTGCAAAAGAGAATCGAACTCACGACTGCAGGTGGCCTTTTTTGCGGAGCGAACGCGTCTTTGTCTTCTCGCGAAAGCGTTCGAAGCGATGCGAGACAGAAGGAAATCACGTACTAGCAGGCGCTTCGTTTCAGCCGACGTGGTCGCTCATCTGTAGCCGGGATCGGTGATCCCGGCCCCCCGCTATGTGCACGGTTTCAGAGGCTGGCATCAAGGATGTCGGCTACCAACCTGTCACTCGAAATGCACAGTCCTACGGTGTCGGGCGAGGGTGTAGTGTTGGACGTGGTCTCGGCGTCGGCATAAATCTTCCAGTGGGTCCGGGGGTCGGCGTTGCAGTAGGGGTTGCTGTAGCTGTAGCTGTAGCTGTAGCTGTAGCTGTAGCCGTAGACGTTGCCGTGGGCGTAGCTGTGGCTGTTCCTGTTGCGGTTGCAGTTGCTGTGGCAGTTGCTGTTGCTGTGGGCGTGGGGGAAGCGGCTGAAACATTGACGACCCCAGTCATACCCAAAGCGCAATGGACACAGCAGAAATAAGAAAAATTGCCAGCCTGTGTAAAAGTGAATTCGTAAACGAAGCCTTGGTTGGAAGTCACGCACTGGGAGCAGTTCGTGTTATTCGGGGAACAGAACTGCCCATCCGCAGTGCAGGGAGCGCCGCTGGTGACACTATGGCCGCCGAAGGCCCACGTCCACCGCACCGTGTCGCCCACTGAGATGTTGACCGTACTCGGGTCGAAAGTAAGCGTCCCACCCGGCGCCACCGTCACGTCGACAGTCGTGCTCGTAGCCGATGGCACGCCGCTTACGGCCGGACGGCCGTTTTGATCGACAATGCGCAAGGGTGGCCCGCTTTTTCCGCCGGGCATGCTTACGGGTTTTTCGCCAGATTCAGCCCGCACCAAAAATCCTGTCGCAACCAGAACTGCCACCCAAAAAATTAATCTTGCTACATTTGATATTTTCATGCTCCTGGTCCTGTTCTGCGCGCCAGCGTTTCCGGATTTCCCTGTTTAAAGCTGAAACGCAGCTGACGCTGTGCGATTCAGCGCTGGGATATTGCGCAGGCGCTTCCAAAAAACGCAAGCAGAATGTTTAACCGAAAGCCATCAACGGTCGCGAGAAAAAGGTAACAGAACTGTTACCATTGCGGTACGCTGGGATTCCTCTCGAGTTCGGTTCGTGTCGGGTTGCCTGTTGACTGCAATGAACCCCATTCCAGACGATCATGTAACTGCCAGCCGGGCCCTGCCATGGCAGCGTAACCGAAATCCATCGATTGCCGAGATTACCCGAGCAAAAGGAATTGCCTGCTAAAGATCTTCGGCACAGCAGAAGAAGCTCGATGCGGCGGTGCAACATGCCGCCACCGTTCACGGGCACGAGAACACGCCGGAGTTGCGAGAGCAGATCAAACAGATGCTTAAGGACGAGCGCGACTGAAAGAAGTCGCCACGGATCGCGATCCGGTTTTTCCGATTCGGGCCCGCTGCGTCTCTGCTTCAGTGTCGAGTTCTGCGAGTAGTTGGCGCGCGATGTCCGAAAGTTTGCCGGACCACGCAACGCCCACGACGACAGGCGGGAAGTCCGATAACGAAAGTGCGCGCAGTTGCGGTGGTGGCTTAAAGCCGGGCACCGCGACCGTCAAACCGATACCGTAACCGCTGGCGACGTATTGCTGGATCAATCGCTCCGATGTTACTTCGATTCCGCAAAACCATTCCACCCCGAGCCGGTCAAGGCCGCGCTGGAAATATGAATGAACGGGATCACTCCGTGAAAAGCACACCAGGGTTTCCTCGATCTTGTCGCGTTTCCACAACTCTCCAGCGCGCGTTAGCTTTGATTTCTTGTGCACCAACAGAATTAACGGCAGCTCCAGTAGCGGTTTCACCTGAATTCCGGCACGCGATTTTTTGTCGAGTAGCATAATGGCGAGATCGACGTCGCGCGCCAAAAGTAATCGTTCTGCATCAGTGCGGGTCGCTTCGTGCAGATAAAGCCGGAACGCCGGGAATTTTGCGCGCACTCGTTGCAAGATTTGCGGCAGATAATCGTGCAGCACGATTGCCGGAGCAGCGATGCGCAATTGCGGCGAACTATTCTGGCGGAGCCTTTCGGCGACGACATCAAGGTTCTCGAAGAACGGCCGGATAAATTCGAAAAGCTCCGTGCCGGTGGGCGAGAGTGCGAATGGACGCCGCTGAAAAAGCTTGGTGCCGAGTGATTCCTCCAGTTTGGCGATTTGCCCGCTCACGGCCGGTTGCTGAATGCCGTAGGGAATGTTGCGCACCGCCGCTGCGATGCCGCCGTGTTTTGCGACGAAGTAGAACAACTCCAGATGATGAATGTTCATGATCGAAAGGGTCGATGAAATCCGTCATTTTTATCAATTCACAGTCGCCGCGCAAAGAAGCTATCCTCTGTCGCAAAGCCGGAGTGATCCAGCCAAACCCCAACAACCAATGGAATTTCTAGGTTTTCTCATAATCGGTCTTGCCATCGCGATTCTCGTTCTGCCGTTTGTCGCGCTCGCAAAAGTCACCAGGGCAAAACGCGTCATTGACGATCTCGGCAGGCGATTGTCATCCGTCGAAAACGAACTGCGCAATTTGCGCCCACAAACGGTTTCGGCTGTGCAACCGGGGGCACCTGTGGCGGCGCCCGCGCCAATTGTAGAGGCCGTTCCACCACAGGTCCCAGCGATGGCGCCTGCCCCCGTCGTATCCAAGACGACGCCAGAGCCGCCTCCAATCCCACAAGAACTTCTCAAACCAAAAGCGCCGCAAATCGCCAGACCATCCAAACCACCGATCGACTGGGAGCAATTCATGGGCGCGAAATTGTTCGCGTGGATCGGCGGGGTCGCGCTTTTCCTGGGCATCGCATTTTTCGTGAAATATTCGTTCGAGCACAATTTGATTCCGCCGGAGCTGCGGGTTGCGATTGGGTTCGTCGTCGGCGCCGGGCTTGTTGTTGGCGGTTTGCTTCTGAAACGGAAGGAAAACGCTGTCACTGCGCAGACGCTCTGCGCGACCGGCATCCTGGTGCTCTACGCCGTCACCTTTGCATGTCGCGCTTACTATCACTTCGCGTTCTTTGGTCTCATTCCAACGTTTCTGTTGATGACGCTAATTACAGCAGTCGCGTTTCTGCTTTCCGTGCGGTTGAACGCTATCATCGTCGCGGTGCTCGGGATCGCGGGCGGATTTCTCACGCCGGTTTTGCTTTCGACGAATCAGGATAATCCGCTCGGACTTTTCGGTTACATCGCGCTGCTCGACATCGCTTTGCTCGCGCTCGCGCAACGGCAACGCTGGAATTCACTCGCGATCCCGGGCGCGATTGGAACTGCGCTAATGCAATTCGCCTGGGCCGCCGCGTTCTTTGTCCCAGAGAGATATTTCGCCGGCAACAAAGTCCTCATCTTCATGGCCGTGCTTGTTGGGTTTCAGGCCCTGTTCGTGACCGCGGCCGCGCGGGCAAAGCGCACCGGTAAAGCGAACACTACACTTTTCGCGTGCGCGATCGGCCTCGGGGGGGTCGCGATGTTCTCCGCGTTTTACCTGCTTGGGTTCCAAGCAGTCGCGCATCGGCCGGCGCTATTGTTCACTTATCTGTTCGTCATCGACCTTGGCTTGCTGGCGCTGACGCTGATCGAAAGAAAGCTCGCGATTGTTCAGGTCTTGGCGGGACTCGGGGCATTCATTTTTCTCGGCGCATGGACGGGCAATTACCTGATCATCGGTCACATTTATACGGCGCTGGGATTCTATTTCGTCTTCGCGCTGTTTCATGCAGCAACGCCAATCGCGCTTCAACGGCTGCACAAGATCGAGGTTCCGCGGTGGACTCACATCTTTCCTGCGCTCGCCCTTCTGCTTGTGCTGATACCGATATTCCGACTCACCGGACTTTCATTGCTCGTCTGGCCGTTCGTGTTGATTATCGACGTTCTTGCGATCGTTCTGGCGGTTGCGACTGCAACTCTGTTGCCGGTCGTCGCCGTGCTCGTGCTCACCCTCGTCGCGGTCGGCGCGTGGCTGCTGCGAATTCCCACTGAGCTTACAGGGTTGCCGACGGCGCTGCTCATACTCGCCTGCTTCGCAATTTTCTTTTTCGTTGCCGTGAGCTGGGCGTGCTGCCGTTTGATTGAGCCGGGAACACGCGCGCCGAACCTGTTCGGCAAGATCACCGACCCGGCAAATCTCTCCGTCCAACTACCTGCGCTCTCCGCGACGCTGCCATTTCTGTTGCTCATCATGGTGGCGCTGCAGTTACCGCTGGCAAATCCGTCGCCCGTATTTGGTCTGGCGTTATTGCTGGTGATTTTGCTGCTCGGCATGAGCGAAATCTTTTCGCTCGATCTGCTCCCGGCGGTAGCGCTCGTCTCCGTGCTCGGGCTGGAGCACGCGTGGCACTTCAAACATTTTGATCCGACGCGCGCCACGCTGCCGCTGATTTGGTATCTCGGCTTTTATGCCCTTTTCACGATCTTTCCGTTCATTTTCTACCAACGGTTTGGCGGAAAAACCGTCGCGTGGGCGACAGCAGCGCTTGCTGGCCCGTTGCACTTTTATCTCGTGTATCAGCTCATTCGCACTGCGTATCCCAGCGGAGTTCCCGGTCTGGTGCCGGCCGCGTTTGCGCTACCGGCGTTGCTTGGATTGTTTGTGCTGCTAAAACGCACGCCGTTTACGAGCCCGGCACGCAACGCGCAACTGGCGCTTTTCGGCGGCGCAACGTTGTTTTTCATCACACTGATTTTCCCGATCCAATTTGATCGACAATGGATCACAGTGGGTTGGGCGTTGGAAGGCGCAGCACTCTGCTGGCTCTTTTATCGGGTGCCGCATCCGGGGCTACGTTTGGCGGGCGTTGGTTTGCTCGCCATCGTGTTCGTTCGCCTCGCGCTCAATCCGGCCGTGCTCAGTTATCATCCGCGCGCGGCGTTCCCGATTCTCAATTGGTATCTTTACACATACGGGATCGCGACGGCGTGCCTGTTCGCCGCCGCTCGATTGCTCGCTCCGCCGCGCAATCGCGTACTCGGGCACAATGTGCGGCCGTTACTTTATACGCTGGGCGCCGTGCTCGCCTTTTTCACTGTGAACATCGAAATCGCCGATTTTTTCAGCACACCGGGCGTTGCTGCGTTGACTTTTCAATTCTCAGGAAATTTCGCGCGCGACATGAGCTACAGCATCGCATGGGCGTTGTTCGCCCTTCTGCTGCTCATTGTAGGAATCCAAAAACGAATCGCGCCGACGCGCTACGCCGGCCTGGCATTGCTCGGCATCACAGTCGTGAAACTTTTCTTTCACGATCTTTCTCAGCTCGATCAACTCTATCGGATCGTTGCGTTCATCGTCGTCGCCGTAATCGCCATTCTCGCGTCGTTTCTGTATCAGCGGTTTCTCGCCGCAGCCACGAAAAACAATGAAACGAATACTGCGGTCTCACCCGCTCCATAGGTTTTGCGCCATTGTCGCGTTGACGATCGTAGTCGCCGCGCAGACGTGTCTGGCATTCGATCCTAACGAATGGCGCAACACGCAAACGCTCGAGGTTCCAGCCAAGGGACTCGTACGCGTGAATGTTCCGGCGCCAACGCTGGACGCAGCGCAACCCGGGCTTGAAGATCTGCGGATCGTCGATTCTAAAGGGAACCAGGTCCCCTATCTCATCGAGCGATTACTGCCGGACGCTGAATCAAAGATACGGCCGGCGGAATTTCGCAGCACCATCGAGAACGGCGCGACAAACCTCAACCTTAGAACTGGATCAAGAGCGCCGCTCGTCGGAGTGAGTCTCGAAACGCCAGCGACTCGCTTCATGAAAGCCGTAGACATTGAAGGATCGAACGACGGGACGACTTGGACCAAACTCGCCGGCGGGGATTCACTCTTTCGGTTGCCAGACGGCGCAGCGAAACTGCGCGTGTCGTTTCCGGAGGGCGCGTGGGAATTCTTGCGTGTCACCATTGACGATCTCGGGTCGCCACCCGTGCCTTTCACCGGAGCGGACTTGCACAAGGCGCGCACAACCGCGCCTGCGGAACCACTTCCGATTACCATCAAATCGCGGGACGAAAGTCCCGGCACAACGAGACTCGCTCTAGATCTTGGCGCAGCGAATCTGACTTTGGGATCTCTGCGGATCGAGAGTAACGAACCGGTTTTCACGCGCACTGTTACTCTCGCAGTACCCGAGTTTGGAAACGACGGTATTCGCGAACGCAACATCGCTGACGCTGTGATTTATCGAGTAAATATGAACGGCAAAAACGAAGCGCATCTGGAGATTCCGCTCGAATCGGAAATCCACACGCGCGAGTTGCTCGTGCTGATTCAAAATGAGGATAGCCCGCCAATTTCCATTGACAGTGTGCGCGCTGACAGGCGGCTGGTACGCCTGACCTTTTTCGCAAACCAACCAGGCCAATATTCGCTTCTCAGCGGCAACACCCAGTGCACTGCGCCGCGTTACGATCTTTCGGCGCTGAGCGGCCGGCTCAGGAATGCAAGCGCAACGGACGTTGTTCCCTCAGCGCTTGTTCCGAATCCAAATTATAAACCGCCGGAAGCACTCGCTGCGCTCACATTGACCGGAGCACAAATCGACATCGCGAAATGGAAATTCCGCAAACCTCTACCGCTCTCACAAAGCGGCGTGCAACAAGTCGAGCTGGGTCCCGAATTGTTAGCTCGTTCGCAACCCGACCAACGCGACATCCGCATCGTGCGCGGCGAGTATCAGCTACCGTTCATTTTTGAGCGCACGTCACTGTCGCGTTCGATCGATTTAAATGCCGCGGCGGCGAATGATCCGAAGAAGCCTGCTTTTTCGCGTTGGTCCCTAAAACTCCCGCAGACCGGCCTGCCGATCGCGCGGCTGGTTTGCACATCGTCGTCACCGCTTTTCCATCGCCAAATGCGATTGTGGGAAGAAGTCACTGACGAACGTGGCGACAAATTTGCCTCTGAGCTCGGCCGAGCAACGTGGGACCAAACGCCCAACTCTCCAAAACGCGATCTGGTGATCGAGCTCAACGCTCGTCCGCAAAGCGACACGTTGTTTCTCGAAACAGATAATGGCGACAATCCCGCAATCGACTTACGCAACTTTCGCAGTTATTACCCGGTAACGCGTGTCGTGTTCAAAGCGACGCCGGATCCCGCGCAGCCGGTTTGGCTCTATTACGGCAATCCCGATACGACTACCCCGCGTTACGATCTCACTCTCGTTGCTGGCGAACTTCTGAAGGCCGAACGCAGCACCGTCGCCGCGGGTCCGGAAGAAAACCTTTCGTCGAAACCCTCGTTTGTTGGCGAAACGTTAGCTGGATCGACTCGCTACATTTTCTGGGGCGCGCTGGCGTTAGTTGTGATCGTGCTGCTGGCGATCATGTCGCGCTTCCTGCCCAAACCGGGGCAACAATGATAAGCAGATCTGCAGCAATCGTCGCGACTTGCTTGTCGTTACGATTGTTCTTTTGAGCCACGAAACACGTGAAAAGACGCGAAAAATTTCAGCCGAAGATCGACGAAATACTTTTTGATCATCTTTTTAGTCAGCTTCCTTTCGTGTAATTCGTGTGTTTCGTGGGCTAAACAAATGTGAGGCCAAGATTTGTTCCGACGGCTGGAAGTTGCTCGTCCTTGGGCTCGTATACTTTGCTGTCATGTTCTTCGGGCATTTGCCGGACCATCTGATTCTTTTTCCCACAAGAGCGCCGATTGATGCCGGCGGCGCCGTCCGGAAAACAATTGCGTTCGAAAATGGTGAACTCGAAATCTGGACGGCGCAGTCGCGGCGCGCACGGCAACAGGATCACGCAGATGTATTCATTTTGCGTTTCTATGGGAATGCGGATCGCGCGGATCGCTCGGCAGCCATGGAGGCCGAGATGTGGAACGATCGGGCCGTGGAAATCTGGGGAATGAATTATCCCGGATTTGGCGGCAGCACGGGGCCGGCACGTCTTTCAAAAATCGGGCCGGCTGCGCTCGCTGTATTTGATGAATTGGAACGGCAGGCGATGAGCAAGAGTGCTGTAAAGTCCGCTGTCCCCAGCGGATCGTCGTCCAACCCTGCGCTGAGGACAGCGCACGCTACAGCCTCGATCGTGTTATTCGGCACGAGCATCGGCGCAACCGCTGCGCTTCACGTCGCGGCACAACGTCCGATCGCCGGATTGATTTTGCATAATCCTGTGCCGCTGCGCGAAATTATCCTGCGCCAGTTTGGCTGGTGGAATTTGTGGTTGCTCGCCGGGCCTGTTGCGTTGCAGATCCCACGAGACCTCGACAGCATCGCCAACGCGAGAGCGAGTCGCGCGCCTGCAATTTTTTTGCTGGCGGAAAAGGACGAAATTGTCGCGCCTCGTTTTCACCGGTTGGTCTTTGAGGCATACGCCGGAGAAAAAAGCCCGATCGCGCTGCGCGGCGCCCTCCATAATGATCCGATCGAGGGCGCAGCACTGGCAGATTTGAATGACGCGCTGGATTGGTTGTTAGGGAAGAGTTCACTAGAAAAACCGTAGTCATGACGGACACCGCACACACCATTTGTCACTCGATGTTCGGGTTTCATCCGCATTAAGCTGAGCGCGCGATGCAGAACGCACAAAATCTGATGAGCAGCTTTGAGTTCATCGCGGCGCTCATGTCAATTATCGTCGGCCTCGGAGTGACCAACCTGCTCGCGGGGGCCGGGCGAGCGTTTTATCGGCGCAAAGAAAATCCGCTCGACGAAGTTCACATCGTCCTCACGCTGGCGACGCTGCTGCTGCTGGTTTTGCAATGGTGGGTGACATTCAAATGGAACACCGAGGTCACCTGGAGTTTCGACAGGTTTCTGGTGCTGATCGTTTGGACCATCACGCTTTATCTGCTGACTGTTTTCCTTTACCCGCCTGACCTATCTGAGGCGGAAGAACACCTACGACGCTTTCAGCGAAACCGAGCGGGCTACTATTCAGCGTTTGTTGCCATGTGCGTGCTCGACATCGCGCAAACGGCAATTCATGGCGATCTCTTTCATCCGGTTTGGTATCTGCCCTTTGTTGGTCACTACGCCATTCTGGCTGCCATCGGTCTCATTGCGCACCGACGCAGTTACGATCGTTTCTTCGCGTGGTATCAACTGATCACGCTGCTAATCTGGGCGCTGGTGGTAAGAAGATACCTCGTGGGTGACACGATGGGCTGAGAGCGACCGGATCTCCGAACCTGGCTCAGCGCTTAATCGCCACCCATTCGTTCCGCGCACGAGAATCGGAGACAGCTTGCACCACGCGCATGTAGCGAAGGCCGTCTTCGAAATTTGGATGGGGATGCACCCGCCCCTTTGACTTCACCGCGGCAAGAAAATCTTCTTCGACGCGCCATTCGCCTTCCAATTCCGTCGGAATATCCACGACGTGCAATGCGCGATCGCCAACCTTTCCCGCCTGCATGACGTCGGCCGTGAAATCATACGTCAGGGTGCCGGTGCTGCCGTAGATTTCCAGCCGATCACCTTCGGCAAGCGCATTAACTCCGCTGAACTCAAGCACGCCTTCCGCGCTATTTTCAAAACTGCACAGGACGGTGAGCAAATCGGGGACGATTACGTTGTACGCCTCGCGAACTGGCTGAATGATTTTCCCGCGCGCGAACACGCCGGTGATGTCGCCAAGCCAGCGCTGCAAAACTTCAATGTAAATCCCCAGTGTGAGCGTATTCAGTCCGCTGATCTCGATCTTTTGACGCCAATGCGCCGGCGCGTCGGGGTCCAGATAATTTCCGTGGAAACTCTGCAGCCGCACGTGATGCGGCTGGCCGATGTAATTTTCGGCGAGGATTTTTTTGACCATCAAATCGCCGCGTAATCCGAAAGGTGGCGGACAGAGCATCGTCACCAACTCTGGATATCGCTTCGACGCCGCCAACATTTCCTCCGCCTCGGTCAGATCCATCGACATCCGCGCCTGACAAAAGACATGCTTGCCAGCCTCAAGCGCAGAGATTGTGACTGCCGAATGCATGTACGGCGTCGTGCCAATCCAGACGATGTCGATGTCAGGTGTCGCAACCAATTCCGCCCAATCGCGCATCGGTAGCGCTGCCAGCGAATTCTCGCGGCAGAAGCGTTCTGAGCTTTCGTATGTGGAATTTGAAACGGCGACGATTTCAACATCAGGATTTTTTTTGAGGTCGGGCAAATGGCGGCTGCGCACAATGTTGCCAGCTCCAACAATTCCGATCCGCAATTTGTGATTATTTTTGTGCATTAGCTCTGATCGATGATCGCTGCTGCAAAAGCGATGGATTGTAATCGAACTAGGTTTGACCGCTGCCAGCAATAGCGCGTTCAACCTCATTTGGTAGGGCGCGTCACTCCGTGCCCGCCGGATGGTAGCAACACACGGCGCGCAGAGGACTGCGCGCCCTACCGAAAAGCCGTATGATCCGCTTGACCTCCGCGGTCGAACGCGGCAGGTTACGCGGCTTTTTTTGCGATATGAAAGTTTGTCACATCACAGGATCCAGAGTGGTGCGGGGCAGCGTGATTCACCGGCGGGGTTTGGCGAAGAAAAAAGGCGGCGTCGGCCGGCACATCACGAAAATGGTGCCGCGCATTTTCGCGCCGAACTTGCAGCGCCAGCGTATTTGGGTGCCGGAACTGAAGAAGTTTGTGCGTGTTCGCGTTACAGCGCGCGGCCTCAAGACAATCAACAAGCACGGCGCGTACAAGGCGCTAAAGAAAGCCGGCGCCATCTGAAATTGGCATCTCCCTACCGGCCTTGGCGTCTGACACAGACGCCCTACATTAGTTGCTAAGGTTCTCGCCAGGTAAGCTGTAGCGGCCAGAGTGTTGCAGGGGCGGTTGTGTCAACCGCCGCGCCGAGCGCCTCTACACTTTCTCGCGGCTGCTTTGATTTGCCCCGTGGTAGATCAAGCGAACCGTCGTTGAACTCGATCACGTAACCTTCGTTGATCAGCCAACGCAGATCGGACGCGAGCGCCAGTCTGCGCGGCTCTGCGTCTTCGCTCGCTCCATTGCCGGTCAATGTTTCGGAAAGCTCCTTCCGATTAATTCCCGCCGTGGTCGCGACTGCATCGAGTATCGCGTTCACCGAAGGAGACACGCCGGCGTGTTCATGAACAAACGCGCGGACGCGAATCGGCGAAACAAATAACATGCCGCGTCGATGACGAAAAATGTGCAGGCTGTTTTGTCGGAATCGGCTCGCCAGCTCCTGCATCATGTTTGAAGGAGAGCGGGTTTCACGCGCCCACGCCTGCTCAATCGCGCGGTTCAGAATTCGGTCCGGCAAACTTCGGCTTGGCGTCCCGCCGACAGTCACGTCCTGCACGCCGCGTACGAGGGCCGGGAAATAGTGCAAACGAAAATGTCGTTCCGCTTCCGCAGCAGATGAAAAGGTCACAGGCGGTTGGTCGCGCCAGGTTGTGTAAGTGGTCACCTTTCTGGCTTCCTCTTTCCAGCGCTCGACCACCGCAGGATCGCTGACAATCTCGATTTGCCGCTGATAATCGGCAAAGCTCATGCGCCGGCGGAAACGCCGCTCATACAAGCTGCGCAGTTGCGGCTGGTAAGCGTGGTGATTGGTCGGGCCGAGAAGCGTGCCGCTCAACCGACACCTGGCGACATTCGAGAAATTTCCCTTTATCGGATCGCTTTCGACAACATTGACCTGGTAGAAGTCGCGTTGCGCGAACCGGAATGCGTTTCGCTCGAGGAATTCCCGGTCCACGGAGACTCCGCCGTCTTCGCCAAGTTGATAAAGCGGCGCTTCGACTTTTGCCGTGAGACGAACTTCATATCGCCCGGGTTTTCCCAGGAACAAGCGAGCCAGAACAAAAAGCGAATAGGCAACCGACCCGGATTTGATCTGCGCAACAACATTTTCGAATACGCTCTGGCGCGGGAGAAAGCGAATCGTTATGTCGGGCGGCTTTGACGCAGCCTGCGCAACGCGGTCCGACGAGCGGCGCTGATCCGCTAGATCGGAATCGCGATGCCGGGCGTCTCGTGTCCTGGGCATTCTGCCACGGTGGCGTCTGTCGGGCTTGGACCCTGGATGTTGAGTGTGTCCTCGCCGTTCACGGGAGCGAAATGTTCGCTCCTTGTGTCTGCGATTGCGGTCGCGGCTGCGCAGTTCAACGGGCGCGTCTTCTGTCGTGTAATGCTCGTAATGATTCTTTGCGTCTGATTCCTTAAGCCACGCAGGCAAAAGTTTTAGATCGAGGAGATCGGCAGGCTCGATCGGCGGAGCGCTCATCACGTTCATCTACTCGAAGCAGAATGGAAGGCAACTTGAAGGTGTATCATCCGTACACGCGCTGATCTCGTCGCCGGAAGCCACACCATCTTCTTATGTCGAGCGCAGTCGAGAGATCTCTAATTTTAGAACTGCACGCACGCGCTCAAAAGAAGATCAGAAATTTGATTCGCTCACTTCCCGCTCTCGGCGTTTGGCCTTCCCGTTCATGTCGCGGCTTCCCGAGCCACTGCATTCTCGACTTCGCTCGGAATGACAAAAGCTGTGCTGTCCGACTGCGCCCAAAAATGATTGACATCCTCTTTAATTCATTTACTTGCGATGCTGTGCCCGGGCTGTCTCCCGCTCTGCGGGACCGGACTTAACCCCCGCGCGACTAATACCAACCGAACAAATTTTATGGCCGAAAAATCAATCAAAGAAAAGGTTAAGGACATCATCGTCGAGCAACTCGGTGTCAACCCCGAACAGGTCACTGATGAGGCATCTTTTATTGAGGATTTAGGAGCGGACTCACTGGACATTGTTGAACTGGTGATGGCCTTTGAAGAAGAGTTCGGGGTCGAAGTGCCGGACGAAGACGCGGAAAAACTGCAAAAGGTCGGCGACGTCATCAAATACATCGAAGAGAAATCGTCCAAGCAGTAGCGCGCGGGGTAATATCTTAAAGCGTTGACCTTGTTGCGCGGTTTGGTCAAAATCGCCGCTTATGCACACGCGTCACGTGTCGGGAGCGTGTGGGCAGACCTCTTTGCGCGACCTGGCGAATGATGACGAACTGAGCGCCGCTTTGCGGCGGGCGTTCCGCAGGACTCTTTCCTGGCGGATACCTCCCCCAATTGGTCGGCACATGATTGGTTTGATGAGGTAAAGGCGATTACAGCGGCTGCATGCTGCCAGGCAAAGTTTGATTATGACTTCGAGCGCGGCGTCCCGCTGAGCGCGTTCCTATATCAACGAGCGCTGACTTGCGTGTGGACTCGGTATCGGCAGGAATGGGCGTACGCTCTCCGCTTCATGCAGGAGGGCGGAACCGGATGTGACGAAGCCGCGGCGTCTCGCACGGGCCTCCCGGAAGTTTATTCATGTGATGACTCGCTGCAGTGCGCTCTGCTGGAACTTCCGTTCACCGATCAGTGGCTCATCCGGCAACTGTTCTGGAATAGCATGTCAGAAGACAAGGTCGCCCGGAACCTGAAAATCACCCAGCAGGCGGTGAGCAAGCGCAAGAGGAAAATCATTTGCAAGCTGCGCCACTTATTGCGCGAAGCTCGTACCGCACTGCTGGTTTCCGGCACGCTGTTTTGGAGCTCAGTAACAGAGCCCATTGAGCTGCTGCTTTCTTGCGATCTCTGGTTGTAAAACCCCGAGCGACCTGCATTTCTAAAGGAGAACTCGGCGATATCCGCCGCGTTCACCTCAATTAATCATCAAACCATTAACATCCACTGATATGAAAAAACTCTCTCTGCTCGGATTAGCCGCTCTGACGCTTCTCGCTGCCCCGGTTGCGAGTCTTGCACAAAGCGGCTGGACTTCGCCCTGCTCCTCAAGCGCAACCATCGACGAAACGGCGCTTGGCCTTTACGCGGTCAATCCGTTTCCAAACAATGCTTGCCTCACGCATCGTGCTGCTAGCACCGGAACTATCGCAGCCCGATATGACGTCACGAATACGGCGGTTCCAAGTACGCCCGTGCCGCCTTGGACGATATTCGAATTCGGCTACGTGGATACGGGGCTCGGTAGCGCCACTGCCATCCTTTACGAGATCAATCCTTGCGTCCCCAACCCCGTTTCGATTTGCAGGATCGTAAGCGTCGATAACCAGTTCTGCGGGCAGTGCACGTTTCCAAATAACACCTTCAACTTCCTCACCAATCTTTACTTTGTGGAAGTGACCCTCAATCGTCCTGCGGGGGCTCCGGCTCCGCAGGCCTGCACATTGAGAATCTTTTAACGCTGCGTCGAGTGAGTTCCGAAGCCGGGTAGTCGGAAGAGTCGCCGGATGATGTCAGCTGCCAAGTGAAACGGCTAGATTTGAGAAACGGCCTATAACGACAAAAACGCCGAACGCTCCAGACGGTCGGTCGGTAACATGGTCTATTACATTTAAGAGAAATCATCCAGGCAATATCGCGATTCGCTTCCAATACTGTAGCCCAATCTTATAGCCGCCGGTCTGTGGCCAATCGACGGGCGCTGCTTTCGATACAAACGAAGAGGGTCCACAGGGCCGTGGCTAAACCTTGTCACTCATGAATTCTCACTCCGTAGACGGAAATCATGGACTGGGGCGAGGCGCTGGTGTCGGGCGCGGCCTCGGTGTGGGGGGCGGTTTCGGCGTTGGCGGGCGCCCCTCACGGAACCCGAGAATCTGAAACACCTGATCGGGCCATACTTGATCGGCCATGCAGGCGCTCTTCCGGTTCCACGTGATGCAGCCGGTCCCGTAGCCGTCACCCGGCTTCTGCCAGGCAGCGCCTGCGTTGGATTGAACAGTCCGATTATGCCAAAACCACTGGCCATTCGGATTGGAATCTTGCCGGGCCCTGCACTGAGACCCAATACGTCCCTGGATTGATGCCGAACAGATACGGAAGACAGATTAGGAAATCAGGCGGCGTTTCGACGTACGGCAGGTTCATGAACGCCGCGATGAGTGTCCCTGGGAGATTGTCTGCACCATTCTGGTAAAAATAAATGTTGAATGACGATGCGGGCCTACCCCCAGCGGAATATTCACCCATCACGCGCACTCCGGTGATGTACGGTGCCCCCCATCCGCCGCTGATAACGAAGTCGTCAGCAGCCTGATCATCGAATGCGGCCATAGCCGGCTCGAACTGCTGCGACCCGATGCCGACGGGCGGTTCTGTTGCTGAGTTGTTGTACTGATCCCAAAAGCCCCCTCCTTGACAGTACGAGATCGGTAGAGCCCCCGCGCCATTTCGCTGCGCCGCTGTACGCGGTATGCCTAGAAGTGCGAGAAACAGCATCACAAGTAAACAGCCAAACTGAACCAATCGGGTTTGAAAGCTCTGCGCCTTTTGGCTCGTCTTGTTTCGCAGGGTGATTTGTCGCTGCCGTTGGCGACCGCCAACGCGTTTTTACAAACTGCGCTAAGTCATGTCAATCAATCTCTATCTTCTGTGAATGTCGGCATCAGATAGTTTCTGTTCACGGTTGCGAAGCCCCACGACCCGCTCACACTAAGCGACGTGGAAATAATGTTTCTACAGCGGCCGCTGTTTTACGTTGGCCAGCACTATGTAACACTCCTAGGGCTGATCGCCTTCGCCGGGTTTTTCGGCGCCGGAGTGATCATTGCGCGATTTCTACAAAGTCAGATCGTCCGGCGCTTTTTCAGCCGGTTCAAAATCGACACAAATTTCATCGCGATCGTCACGATCGTCACGACGATCTTGAGTCTGGCGGCGATCGTCTTTTTCACCGTCACCGCGGTCAATGCCGCGGGAATTCCCCTGGCCTGGAACGCGCCTCTTCCGGCGATCAAATTGAGTCTCGTTCAAATTTTTCTGCTGGTCGCGCTCCTGATCGCGGTTTTTTGGATCTCCTCCGGGACGAAACGTTTCCTTTTCAACCGGCTGCTCGCGCAAAGTGGGCTGGACCGTTCTTTGCAATACGCTATCGCCCAAGTCGTCAGCAACATTGTGCTGGTCGTCGGCATCTTCTTTGTTCTGGAGAATACGGGCATTCATCTTGCCGCGCTGACGGTTTTCGCTGGTGCGGTCGGCGTGGGAGTCGGATTTGGTCTGCAAAACATTGCGAGCAATTTCATCAGCGGTCTGGTCATTCTGGCCGAGCGACCGATCACGATCGGCGACCGCGTTGAAGTGGCGGGGATCGCCGGTCAGGTGGAGCACATTCGCGCACGCAGCACGATCATCCGCACCAATGACAACATCATGATGATCGTACCGAACACGAAATTCATCGATTCACCGGTGACCAACTGGACCTACGGCGATCGGCGGGTGCGCTTTCGTATCCCGGTAGGAGTTGCGTACGGCAGCGACGTCACACACGTCCGCGAATCACTGCTCGCTGTCGCGCACGAAAATCCTCACACTTTGAAAGAACCGGCGCCGAGTATTTTCCTTGAGCAATTCGGCGAAAACTCGATCGATTTTAAACTGGTCGTTTGGAGCAGCGAGATGAGCGCCCGGCCTAGTCGTTACCGAAGCGACCTGAACTTTGCTATCGCTAAAAAATTTGGCGAGCTCGGGATCGAGTTTCCGTTTCCCCAGCGCGACGTGCACATTCGTGACGGCGTGCTCAAGGTTGAAAATGTCGCAGCCGAAGAGAAAGCGGAACAATCACAGGCATAGGCGAGTTCTCAGCACTTGCATCCAAACCGATTCAGTCTTCCCATGCCGCCCGGCGTTGCGATTCCGTTTCCCAAAGGTATGGCGAAGGCGCTTACGCTTGCCGAACTCCAACATTGCGGCGCATGGCAACGGGCGCTTCAGAGTAAGTGCAAAGATCATCGTTACTACGAGATCGTCGAACACACGCTGGAATGCGGTTTCGAGCATCATTATCTGCTGCTCGAGGACCGCTCAGGCAATGTGCGCGCGATCCAGCCGGTGTTGTTTGTGCGGCAAAATCTTGTCGAAGGCGTGCCGGGCAAGGTCCGTTCCATCGTCGATCGGATTCGCAAAGTCTTTCCGCGGTTTCTAACCATGCGCGTGTTGATGGTTGGCTGCGGAGCCGGCACCGGCGACTTGGGAGAATGCAATGAAAAAGACGAGCCATGGGTGGCAAACGCGTTACAGGCGAGTCTTCGAACGTACGCCAGGCGAAACAAAGCTTCCCTTGTCGTCTTCAAGGATTTCCCCGCAAACTATCGCTCAGCTCTCGAAACGCTGCGGTCGAATGGCTACGCGCGCATTCCGAGCATGCCAATGACGCGGCTGCCGCTCCCTTACGCAAACTGGGATGAATATTTCGGCACGCTCAGCAAGGCCACACGGAAAGACTTGCGTCGAAAGTTTCGCAAAACCGAGCGCGCACCGAACATCAAGATGGAGGTGCTGAACGAAATCGCTCCTTTGGTCGACGAAATTTATCCGCTGTATCTGGCCGTCCACGAGCGATCGCCATTGAAATTTGAGACGCTGACCAAAGATTATTTCCGCGCCATTGCTCAGCGGATGCCGGACCGCGCGCGGTTTTTTATCTGGCGACAAAACGGGAAAATGGTTGCGTTCAGTTTCTGCCTCGTCTGCGGCGACGCGATATACGATGAATGCATTGGCCTCGATTACAGCGTCGCGCTTGATCTGCACCTCTATTTTTACACGCTGCGCGACATCATTTCGTGGGCGCTGCAACAAGAGTTGAAATATTACTACAGCAACCCGCTCAATTATGAGCCGAAGTTGCATCTGGACTGCGAATTGGTACCCCTCGACCTGTACGTCATGCACACGAATCCGCTGCTGAATCCGATCTTTCGCCGGGTGATCAAATACCTGGGGCCGACGCGGCACGATCCGGTCTTGCGGAAGTTTCCGAACGCGCACGAGCTTTGACCACCAAATGTGGTAGGGCGGGCAGTCCTCTGCGCGCCGAAGGTCCGGGCGCGCACGGAGGTGACGCGCCCTACCAATACGTAATTCAAAATCGGTTGCGGTGCTGTGATCGCGCGCTAGAAAAGCGGATGCAAAATCGGCCATCCGGCTTTGGCAATCCATGGCTGCAACTCGGCTTGAGCGTCGTGTGTGTATTCGTCTCCGAGCTCCTTTTGAAACGTGGTGCAAGCGAGGTCGCCGCGCCGGACGACGCGTTTTCGTGGACGGGAATCAATGGTTTGGCGTCGCCGCTGGTGTGGTGGGCGATTGTTCTCATTATCGCAAGCTTCATCAGTTGGCTGTACGTGCTTCGTTACATCCCGCTCAGCATTGCTTATCCGCTCTCGCGCGTGGTCGATATTCTTGTTCCGCTGGGGTGCTGGATTTTTCTCGGCGAACTGATTTCCACATTGCGTTGGTGCGGGATCGTCCTGGTAATTTTCGGCTTGGCTTTGGTGGCAAAGCCGATCGCAAAAATGGAGGAACGCCTGTGACTTTTCTCGCTTTCCTTTTCATCATGATTTCGCTGGTCACGTTTGTGGCAGCGCAGCTCATCCTCAAGAGAGCGATGGAATTCTCAACGACGAACGGTATGCGCAACTCCTATTTCACGTCGCGTGTCGCCATCGGCGTCTTTCTAATGACGGTTTCCTTTTTCCTCACTCTGGGGCTGCTACAGCGCTTCGACCTGAGTTATCTTTATCCCTTCCAAGGGTTGAGCGTGATCTTTATCACGATCCTCGCCGCGGTTGTGTTGAAAGAAAAACTAAGCGCGCGCCTCACCATTGGTGCGCTTCTGATTACCGCAGGAATCGTGCTCGTCTCAATGAGCTGAATTCTAGGGCAACCGCTTCGGTTGCCGGGGAAACATGCGCTGGCCCTACAACGATCCAGCTAATAACGGCCAGAGTTTTTCCACAGTCGTCAAATTAGCTAAGCGCGCTTTTTCCAAGTTTGGTCGCGCGAGCTTTGGCCGGTCGAACTCCGCGGCGAAACGTTGTTTCCAACGCGCATATTTCGGAGGCGAATACGCGCCGCAGATGTCGCCACCAATTATGCGGGAAGATTCGCGCAATTTTCCAAGCGCCCACTCAAGATCGGCCACTGCGAAGCGACCGCTCTCCCAATTCGTCACCGCTTGTTCGATGCGCAGGCAATCGAGATCGATTGTGACGTAGACATTTTCACCGATGAGACGTTTCGCAAATTCTTTAAAACGCTCGCGCCAATTCTCGCGCAGGATCGCGCCCTTACGCTGTCGATCTTTCAACGGCCGATCGTCTGCCCACGGATGGACTTCAAGAATTCCGGCGCGCTCCGCGCGACGATTGCCAAAAATCTGGTGCGGCCACCAACATTCGAAATTGCCGCAGCCCCAAACACTCACAAGCCGTACACTTGGAAGTTCCAATGCGCGGTTTACCCATCCGCCACAGGCCCATTTCGGGGGCCGCACATCCCAATCCGGATGGTTATCGAACGAGACGAGAACGACCGCTTCGGCAATAGTGCGCAGTCGCAGTGCGGTCAAATGATGAAAATCGCCCGAGCCATAAAGCAGGAACGTCGCGCCCAGAGTCGTCTCGTGCTCGAGGTAGAATTGTTCGATCAGGTGTGGCGGCGACGAAAAACGCAACTGCGGTCCCCATGCGCGTGCATCAACTATCCGCAGCCCCAAAGGCTCGTTAGGCCACGCGTGATCGAGATTGAGATGAAGCGCAGTCGGAGAAGCTTGCATAGTTGGAGATCGTTAATCCCTAACTTAGCAAAAAACCGTGCAGTAGCGTCGCACTTCAGAACGCAAGCGCTCCGAGTAAACAGCGGACGCTGCAACCGACGATCAACGATGCGCGGCTGGGAAAAGCTCGGCATCGGCCGCCTTCGCCACGCGCAGGTTTTCTTCCGCTTCCTTGTATCCAGGATTGCGCCGCAGCGCTTCATTGAACTGGACCACGGCCTGGGAAATCTGGCCCTGGGCGAGGTACACTCTGCCCAGATTATTGTACGCAACTGTCGATTCCGGGTCCGTCCGAAGTGCCGCCAGGTAATGTCCTTCCGCCTCCTTCAGATTTCCTTTCGCAAAAAGTCCGTCCGCGAGGCGAAGCTCAGCGTCCGGGTAATTCGGTTTGAGCCGCAGAACTGTCCGAAGCTCGCTCACGCATTCGTCATTTTTGCCTACTGCCGCAAGGAAAGCCGCGTAGCTGTAATGTGCGTCAGCTGAGTTTGGTTTTAGGCGCGTGCCAGTTTCGAAGTGAAACGCGGCATCATCGTTGCGTCCGATCCGTTGTAGCAGATTCGCGTACATCAGATGAAAATCGCCGTTGTTCGGCTGAATGCGCAACGCTGTTTCCATGTGCGGGACCGCTGCGTCGAATTTGGCTTGGCCACTCAACGCGTCGCCAAGGTTCATATGCGCTTCGGCATACTTGGGATTGAACTGGATCGCGGTTTTGTATTGTTCGATCGCTTCTTCCAATTTGCCTTCCTTTTTTACTGCGGAGCCGTAATCAAAATGCGGTTTTGCGCTGTTTGGTACATCCGCGACCAGCCACGCCGTCCGTTGCAGGTCGGGAACGGCGAGACGCGTTTGCCAAAACCACAAGGCGCCGAGTGGCACCACGAATACGCCTATCCATTTCAACCCGTGCCATGCCCAGCCCGGAACCATCCCGCCGAGCGATATATCAGCGGTTCCACCTGCAAGCCCTAGCGATTGACGGGTCGAGCGCTCCCGAACTTTCCAGATAAAGCCGTCATAATAAAAATGCAGCAGCGTCGAAGCGGTCACCACGCCCGTGAGGATGCGTTTGACGGTGTCGATTCCGAGATGCGCATTGATAAAGGAAAGCGAGCCATAGGCGAAGACGAGGCCGACATAAAGCCCAACCAGCGAGCCGCTCCTTCGGAACACGAATCGCATGAACCCGCCGATGTTGCTGTCTTTCTCGACACGATTGCGATTGTAGATCCAGACGAGCGACAGGTATTGCACGTCGTGAAAAACTTCAAACAGCGCGATGCCGACGAGGATGTTTGAGACGAGATTATTACAGTACCACCAAAACGCGATGCTGGTCACCAGCAATACCAGTTTCACCGGATTCGGCCGGCTCCCCGCGATCCATGTCCGAACAAAATGCGCGGCGAACAGAAGCGAGACAAAAACGGCTGCGCCCAAAATCAGGTTCTGCCCGAGCTGTACAACCGAGGGCGGGATGAATGGCCCGCCACACATGTAGTACGTGTCCAGCGTGTCGCTCAGCCGATAGGGCGAAAGCGCCACGGCAGTGGCAAACCAGATCAGGCACATCGCGAAATCGAGCCGGCGCGTCAGCGTATCGAATGTTCCTGTCTTCGCGTCGTAGATGCGGCAAAACCCGTAGGTCTGCATCAATCCGTGCCAGACGCCCCAGAAGAAAACGATTAACAAAATTCCCCGCAGGTCCCACCAAAAGAAAGCGACACAAGTTACGAGCAGAAACAGCGGCGCGAAAATGAACCGCCATTTGAAGCGTTCGAACAAAGCGCGATCTCCATAGGCGCGGATCATTCCGGGCAGGTGGTGTCCCATTGCGCCAAACGCCGCGACAAAGAGATAAATGTCTTGTGGACTCCACCGCGCTTGCGCCAACGCAAACGCAGGTATCAGCAACAGGGGCGTGCCGACATAGAAGATCAGGTCACGCCAGGAATTCAGGATCCACAACTTCCGCGGGACCGCACTCGCCGGCGCAGACGGAACAGTTTGCAGACGTGAAAACGCGGGCACCTGCTGCATGGTTTCGGGAGCTAAGTGTTCCGTGAAACCACGGGAAAATCAATCTGCTTTGTGCGGACAATCCTGACGAGACGACATGCTGTGTGCGCGCAATTTCAGCTTCACACGCGAAAGACTAAGTAGCCTGTGAATAAAACCCAGCCGGAAGAACTAAAAGAACACGAGCGCGAGCGTGATTTCTTTTGCGTCGTCAGCGATGCATTTCGGCTTTTCGCGCGCCGTTCCGCTATTATGCTCGGCAGCGCCTGGGCGTTTGCTGCCGCCGTGCTTGCTATCCTCGTCTGGATCCTGACGGGTCCAACCTTTCACTTTTCCGACACGTGGCAGCTCATCATCAACACGGCCACGACCATCATCACATTTCTCATGGTATTTTTGATCCAGAACACGCAAAATCGTGACGCCAAGGCAATGCATCTCAAGCTGGACGAGGTCATCCGCGCCCTTAAAGGCGCACGGAATCAACTGGTCGATTTGGAAGACCTCTCCGATGAAGATCTCAAGAAACTCGAACAACAGTTTCAACGATTACGAAGAAAAGCGGAACACGACGGAACACATTCCCGCGAGACCGAACCTGCTGAGTCGCGCTGAACCTATCCTGCCGCGGAACTGAG
>QHOX01000104.1 GCA_003219465.1 Verrucomicrobiota bacterium
GTTCAATGAAGCCAGACGCAGGACTAAGCCCGTCGGCTTGGGCGTATTCAAAACGGCTGGGCATCACTCGATGACTATCCGCCTTGGTCAGCAACCCATAGATGTAAACCCACTCCCAGCCAGTCCATCGCTTAGCGTCGTAATTGGGGCAGATGACGGGGATAATGAGATCGGATTGTTCGCCGTAGAGTTTTGGTAGTCGAATACCGAGGTCGAAGACAGCAAATTCCGCCTCATGGAATTTGTCGTAAAGGATTTTGTCTTCACCGAAACGATCGGCAAGTATGCGGGCGACCTCCTCGACGAACTCCCGTTTCTCGCCCGCAAAGGAAAAGGCGATGCGAAACCGTTTTGCCTTGGTACTTCCTGGATCGTTACTGGGCATGGCTGATATTGTTCCTCGCGAACGCACACGTTTGCAACTGCGCACGGTTCGAGCCGAATGCGTTAGCCGAAATGAAGAAGCAGCGTGGAATGCGACGAGTTTTATGCGGGCGTAAAGAGTCCGCCCGATTAACTACGCTGAAACTGCCCGTGGCTCAGCGGATTTGCGCGAGCCAAGCGCTGCCTTCACAAAATTATTTCCCAATTCCCACATTGGTCCCGGGAATTTGCGGCACTCAGTGAGCACGTCGTCGAGGGCGTTGACGAACATGTCGACTTCTTTTTCGCCGATGATAAGCGGCGGAAGGATTTTTAGCACGTCCATCGCGTGACCGGCTACCTGCGTGAGGATGCGGTGCTTACTCAACATTTGAGTTACGACCATCTGGGCGAAGAGCACCTTGTCGATCTTGTGCAAAAGCTTCCAAGCCATCTTGAGCTTGAACTCGCTGGGTTCGTGAAACTCAATGCCCGCCATGAGACCTTTGCCACGCACTTCTTTAATGAAGGAATGCTTCGTTTTCAGCCCTTCGATTCCTTCCATGAGCAATGCGCCCATTTTAGCTGAGCGCTCGACCAGATTTTCCCGATCGATTACTTCCAGTGACGCCAGTCCGCACGCCATTGCGAGATTGTTGCGGCCGAAGGTTGTGGAGTGCACAACGCAGCGGTCCATGCGGCTGAACGTCTTCTGATAAATTTCGCGCCGGGTAACGATTGCGCCGCAGGGTACGTAGCCGCCGCTTAATGTTTTCGCCAGCGTTATGATGTCCGGCTCCAAATTCCAATGCTGAAAACCAAACATCTTTCCAGTGCGCCCGAGTCCCGTCTGCACTTCGTCAGAGATCAGCAGCGTTCCGTATTTGCGGCAAAGTTCCTGAGCACGGCCGAAGAAATCCGATTTCGGTGTCTGGCAGCCTTTGCCTTGGACGGTCTCGATGACAAACGCCGCCACATCGCGCGCTCGCAATTGGCGATCTAACTCAACTATGTCGTCGAGCGCGACGCGTGTGTCGAAACCTTCCATGAGCGGGCCGAAACCTTCGGTGAAGCTTTCGCAGCCCATCAGTGACAACGAGCCTATTGTCAGACCGTGAAATGCGCTCGCCAGCGACACCACACGTTGTCGTCCCGTCGCAGCGCGCGCAAATTTGAGGACGCCTTCCATTGCCTCGGTGCCTGAGTTGCAAAAGAAAACGGCATTTAGATGCGGCGGCGTCCGCTTGACAAGGGCCTCAGCCAGTAAGCCGCTCAGAAGCGAACAGTCCATCTGCACCATGTTTGGAAGATCCAGATCGAGCACGTCGCGAATCGCTTGTTTCACCAGTGGGTGATTTCGGCCGATGTTGAAAACGCTGTAGCCGCTCAAAAAATCCAGATACGGCTGGTTATCCATGTCGAAGAGATACGCGCCCTCGGCCCGCGCATAGACTTTGTCGAAACCGATGACGCGCTGTGCTGCCACGAGCGTTCGGTTTATGTGCCGCTGGTGCAGTTCGTAGTTTTCGCCAAGACGCGAGGCGACAATCTCTTTCAAATCGAAAGCCATGAGGAACAAAACTTCAGCGATTCGCGTTCTAAACGCAAATGGTAGGGACGGCGCGCTGCGCCGTCCGGACATCGGAGCGCGATATCCCTACCCATAAAAAAGCTGCAGAATTGCAGCGCAATTCTGCAGCTCTAGTTTTCGCGAATCAGCTTCGCTTACTCTTCGACTATCACCCGCTCAACGGTGCGATGCTCAACCGGGCCCGTGTAATAAACACGAACTTTTTGGCCAGCTCGCAAAGGCGCCGTCACCACTTTACCGGCTGTGTCAACGATGTGCGCAGCCGTGCCCAGAGCGAAACTTACAGGGCCCTGCTCGCCCCTGACGACGATCGTCTTGCCAGGCTCATAGGTTGTTACCATGCCAGTCTCGTAAGTTGTGCTCGTGGTCGTTTCCGTTGTGGTCGACGGTCTTGTCGCCGTTGTGGTTTCTTCGGTCGTGGTCGTGCTGGTTTGTGCAAACGCCAATGGCGCCACCAGTCCGCAGACCAAAGCAATAATTGTCTTCTTCACTCTCATGCCTCCTTGTTGATTAGGTTTATCCCAAGTTCGTGACTCAGGGGTTGAGCGGACGTTTCAGGTCCGTTTTATATTTTGACGGCGCGGGTAACGCACTATTCGAGCTCGTTTGTCATTTCGGCGTTTGAGTGAGCGTCGCGAATTCGCTAACAAAGAATGCCCATGAGTCGTAAGACGCACCTGCGCCCCCGTGAGCCGAACCTTGCCGAGCTCGGAATTTTCTGAAATCTGTTTCTCTTTACTCTTGTAGCTCCACGCGATCTACCATCCGCCGCGTTGGATCCATGCTTGTGTAAAAAATACGGACTCGCGTGCCCGGTTTGATCGGACCGGTCACAACCCGACCCAATTTATCGTAAACGAGACCGTTCCCATAGAGCTCAAAGCGCTCCGAGTTCGCCTTGTCCGTGTGAACAACGAGGGTTCTGGTAGGCTGATAATTGGCAGCGGTGCCTTCCTCGACCCCCATTAGCGTACCTGTGACCGTTACTCGTTCCGTCGTTGTGGTTGTCGTGGTTGTAGTCGTCTGCGCAAATGCCGGCGATGTCATGAGCACACAAGCAAAAGCAACGATTAATTTCCTCACGATAATGCCGCCCCTATGTTGATTGATGACACCCTAGGTTCGCAGGTCGAACGCTCCCCGGACGCACTCAATCTGACTCAAATTTTCATTCGAATGATTGAGCGCGGCCTCCAGATTCGCTAACGTGATCTGCCGATGAAAAGCCCGCCTTCAGCCGAGCCGCCTGTAACACCCGAACTGGTCAAACAACACGGCCTTACGCCTGAAGAATTCGAGCGGATCAAAAAAATCCTCGGTCGCGAGCCGAACTTCACCGAGCTTGGAATTTTTTCCGTGATGTGGAGCGAGCATTGCTCGTACAAAAATTCCAGGAAAGAACTGAGGAAATTTCCCACCACCGGCGCGAACGTTTTAGTGAAAGCCGGTGAAGAAAACGCTGGCGTGGTGGATATCGGGGATGGCTGGGCGATCGCGTTCAAGATGGAGAGCCACAATCATCCGAGCGCGATCGAGCCATTCCAGGGCGCAGCAACCGGTGTCGGCGGAATCATTCGAGACATTTTTACGATGGGCGCGCGTCCGGAGTTTTGCCTGAATTCCTTACGCTTCGGGCCAATCACGGATGAAAATTCGAAATCCGAAAATCGGAAATCGAAAATTGCAGCTAATCGGCGACTGTTCACGGGCGTCGTCTCGGGTATCGCGCATTACGGCAACTGCGTCGGCATTCCAACCATCGGTGGCGAGATTTATTTTGATGAAAGTTTCGAGGGTAATCCCCTTGTAAACGTTTTTTGTCTCGGCGTATTGCGCCACGACCAACTCGCGCGCGGCACGGCGGAAGGCGCGGAAAATCCCGTTTTCTACGTGGGCGCTGAAACAGGTCGGGACGGTCTTGCAGGCGCGGCGTTTGCCTCCCGCGAATTGACCGAGCAGTCTCGGGAGGATCGTCCTGCGGTGCAGGTCGGCGATCCGTTCAAGGAAAAATTGCTGCTCGAAGCATGCCTCGAACTGATCGCTCGCAACGCAGTTGCCGGAATTCAAGACATGGGAGCGGCCGGCCTGACTTGTTCAACATGCGAAACGGCAAGCCGAGGAGGCAGCGGTATCGAAATCGATCTCGCCAAAGTACCACGACGCGAGCCAGGGATGACGCCGTATGAAATCATGCTTAGCGAATCCCAGGAACGCATGCTAATCATTGCGAAGCGCGGCCGGGAAGATGTTGTTCGCCAAGTGTTCGACAAGTGGGACGTGCCGTGCGCGGAGATCGGCCGCGTCACGAGTGACGGCATTATGCGCGTTCGAAATAACGGAACGATTGCAGCGGAAATTGCAGCGAAAGCTCTGGCTGAAGAGGCGCCGCTATATTCTCGCGAAGCCAGGAAGGCAACCACGGATCGCACAGATATCACGGATAAGATTCTGATTCAGAAAATATCTGTGTCATCCGTGCAATCCGTGGTTGAGTCTCTTCGGCAATTGCTTCGCGATCCAACGATCGCGTCTAAAAATTGGGTGTATCGGCAGTATGATCATACTGTTCGCACCGGAACGGTGGTGAAGCCCGGCTCCGACGCCGCAGTGTATCTCGTTCGTTACGCGAACAAAATTCTCGCCGCGACCACCGATTGTAATTCACTTTACTGCGCGCTTGATCCGCGCGACGGCGGCAAAATTGCTGTCGCTGAAGCGGCGCGCAATCTTACCTGCTCCGGCGCGCGGCCGTTGGCCGTCACGGATTGCCTGAACTTCGGCAACCCATACAAGCCGGAAAACTTCTGGCAATTACGTGAAGCCGTTGAAGGCGTGGCTGAAGCCTGCCGCGCATTCGGAACGCCTGTAACAGGCGGAAATGTCTCGTTATACAATGAGAGGGTGGCGACGCCCTCGTCGCCGGAGTTGCCACAGGGAGAGCGCGACGGGGGCGTCGCGTCCACATCCGTCGTCGATCCAACGCCCACAATCGCGATGGTCGGACTGATTGACGAAGAAAAGCATATTACCACGCAGTGGTTCAAAGACGAAGGCGACGTCATCATTCTCGTCGGCACTGTAGCCGGCATCGATGATGCCGGCGCCGGGATCAACGATCCCGGCTACAACTTAGGCGGCTCACGTTTTCTGAAGGTCTGCCATAGATTAAAAGTCGGTCCGCCACCGCACATCGATCTCGCACACGAGATCAAGACGCAAAACGCTGTTCGCGATTTGATCCGTGGAGGTCTCGTCAAAAGTGCGCACGATTGCTCTGAAGGGGGACTTGCCGTAACGCTCGCCGAATCCTGTTTCAACCCCGAACGGTTGTTCGGAGCAGACGTTGCATTGAACGCAGGCGACACGCCTGCCGCTACAGTGCTCTTTAACGAATCGCAGTCTCGAATCGTCATCTCGGCCAGGCCTGAAAACCTCGACAAAGCAATCGCGATGTTGCGCGAGCGTGACGTTCCATTTCAGCAGCTGGGCAAAGTTGGCGGCGACGAACTGCAAATTCGGATCGACGAACAAACGTATCGCTGGCGCGTTGCCGAGATTTACGACGATTGGTGGAATGCGATCCGTCGTGCAGTTGAACAAGACGAAAGCATTCCGAGCTTGTGAATCTGCAAAAGGCGCGATTGAATCCAAGCCAATCTGATGGATTATTTGGTGTGACTCGCCCCTCGAACAGACCGGACACAGATGAGATCCCCAACTCGGCGGTTCTGCCGCAGCACGAGTGCGGGCTTTTCGGCGTGTTTGGCCACCCGAACGCCGCGGTGCTGACGTATTACGGTCTGTTTGCGTTGCAACATCGTGGACAGGAGAGCGCCGGGATCGTCACAAGCAACGGGCCGGGGACCAGCTTTCTCATGCACAAGGATATGGGTCTGGTGTCACAGGTTTTTGGCCAGGAAGAATTGGCCAGGCTGAAGGGCACACGCGCGATCGGGCATACGCGTTACTCGACGACCGGCACCAGCACGATCAAAAACGCGCAACCCTTCGTGGTGGATTGCGTGCGCGGCCAGATGGCTATCGCGCATAACGGAAATCTAATTAATGCCGACATCCTGCGCGATGAACTCGAACGGAGAGGATCCATTTTTCAGACTACCGCCGACAGCGAAATCATTTTGCATCTTTTAGCGCAGCCTTCGGATAACGGTGCAAATATTCTGGCGGCGTTGCGCCGGATTAAAGGTGCGTTTTCGCTCTTGATCATGAGCGAACGCGAACTCATCGCCGTGCGCGACCCTTTCGGCTGGCGGCCGCTCGCCCTCGGGAAAATCGATGGCGCATACGTGCTGGCGTCTGAGACATGCGCGTTCGATCTGATCCATGCCGAATTCATCCGCGAGATCGAACCGGGCGAAGTGCTGATTATCAATGAACAAGGATTGCGCTTGGAACGGCCGTTCCCGGATGAGCGTCCCGCATTCTGCATGTTCGAGTACGTTTATTTCGCTCGGCCGGACAGCATCATGGGCGGCGTTAACGTCGGAAAAGTCCGAACGGAAATGGGACGCGAACTGGCACGCAGATTTCCTGTCGAAGCGGACATCGTCGTGCCTGTGCCCGACTCGGGGAACTACGCCGCTCTCGGTTTTGCTGAAGAACTAAAGATTCCATTCGCGCACGCGTTCGTTCGAAACCACTACATCGGCCGCACATTTTTGCAGCCGAGCCAGCTCATTCGTGATTTCGATGTGCGCGTAAAGTTGAATTTGATCAAAGAAATGGTGGCTGGAAAACGCGTAGTCGTTGTGGACGACTCAATCGTTCGCGGCACTACCGCGCGTGCGCGCGTAGTGAACCTGCGCGAAGCCGGTGCAAAAGAAGTGCACATGCGCGTGAGTTGTCCGCCGCATCGGTTTGCCTGCCATTACGGCATCGATTTCCCCGATCCCGAAAAACTGATCGCGAACCAAATGTCGATGGAAGACATCTGCAAATATCTTGGTGTGGACAGTCTCGGTTACCTTGATGTTGAAGGAATGGTTCGCGCGACGGGAAGACCGTTGAACAGTTTTTGCCTTGCTTGTTTCAACGGCGATTATCCGCTCCCCGTGGACCCTGCGCTCGACAAGTTCATTATGGAACGCCGCGAGCAGCGCGCCAAAGCTTTGGCCGACCAGGAAGCGCAGCCTACTCTGTTCACCGACCTCAAATGAATTGCAGGGCAGGCGCTTCGCCTGCCGAAACGAATTGGCAACCGGGTCAGTTGCCTACAACCTATGATCGTGAAAAAAGCCTATGCGCACGCAGGCGTAGATGTCGATTTGGCAAACAAGCTGAAGCGCGACATTGGCGCGTTCGTTAGGCGAACGCATGGTCCGCAGGTGCTCGGGAAAATCGGCGGGTTCGGCGGATTATTTCGCGCGAGTTTTCCCGGAATGCGCGACCCGATTCTGGTCGCGAGCATCGATGGCGTTGGCACGAAATTGAAGATCGCGTTCGCCATGAACAAACACGACACGGTAGGTATAGACCTCGTGAACCACTGCGTCGACGACATTGCAGTTCTCGGCGCGCGTCCACTTTTCTTCCTCGATTACATCGGCTGCGAGAGACTTGAGCCAAAAGTGTTCCAGCAATTGCTTGGCGGACTTTCCCGCGCCTGTCGCGCCGCCGGTTGCGCCCTTCTGGGAGGCGAAACTGCGCAGATGCCCGGGATGTATCGCAAGGGTGAATACGATCTGGCAGGTTGCATCGTTGGCGTGGTAGATCGAACGAAAATCATCGATGGCAGCAACATCAAAGCTGGCGACGTCGTTCTCGGCCTGGCTTCAAATGGTTTGCACACCAATGGCTATTCGCTCGCGCGAAAGATTTTGTTCGAGAAGATGAGGCTCAAACCAAGTTCACGTCTACCGGGCTCGGCGATCACGGTCGGCGAGGAGTTGCTGCGCGTGCACAAAAACTACCAACCGATCCTGGCAAAACTTCCGGTTGGCATAATCAAAGGGCTTGCTCATATCACCGGCGGTGGTCTCATCGACAATCTGCCTCGAATTTCGCCGTCTAATTGTGACGCGGTAATTGAGACGAAAAGCTGGCGCGTTCCGAGCATCTTCCAAATCCTGCAGAAAAACGGAAACGTCGATCCTCAAGAGATGCATCAAGTGTTCAATATGGGCATTGGAATGGTTGCGATTGTCGCGGAACGAAATGCAAACCGGGCGATTTCGATGATGCGAGCCAAACGAATCGGTCGCATCGAACGCGGCACCGGGCAGGTGCGTTTGAAATTCTAATTCGGGGAGGGTTCTTACGCTGCGAGGACCGGACGCCCCCAGCGCGGCGTCCCTACCATAATTATCCGGGTAACTGCGGCGACGCTGGATCAGTCGCGTTTACCGCAACCTCGAGTTCCGGCTCCGCTGCTGGCGCGACCGCTTTTCCTTTACGCGACACGCGCTGCAGACCAGCTCGAAACGCGGCGAGATCAACCAGTTCGGCTACACGCGATTTCAACGCACGCGCTCGCGTTCCGAGAAAACCCAGGAAAGCCAAGTAAAAACCGATCGACCACAGATCAACGTGAGAAGCGTTTACCTGGTGGTAAATTAACAAGCTTATCGCAATCAGATTGAAAATGATCATCGTAATAACCATCCGGTTGCGAAGGCGTACACGGGTCAAACATTTTCCCGCGCCGTGATATTCGGTTACGGTTTGAAGCGCGATGCTCCACCAGAAATTGCCGTAAATTTGAATGTCCCAATCGTTCCAGCCGCTGTCGGTGGAATAGCGCCAGCCTTCTTCGTCGAGCAACCGAAACACTTCGCCTAACAAGTAATGGCGGTCCCTCCCCTGCTCGCTCCAAAATACACGCCGGCTCAGGCTGCCTCGCGAGCGCGCGCTTTCGGGCAAATGTTCGTGCTTCCAAATGCCGTTTGCTGGTGTCCGCTTGAACCGCAGCCATGTGAAATACCGGGAAAATCCGCGCACGAGCGGTTGAACAAACGCAAGGATCATCACCAGCAGGCGCGCGTGCACCGTGTCGAATTTTGGTTCGATCCGGGCCCGAACCATGTACGAAAGCGCCACGCAAAAAGTGCCACCCAGCATCAGGTACGGAACAATGCGCAGCCCGGGCAGAAAAATTCCGAGACCAAAAAGAAAAATCGTCAGTGCAAACCATTCAATGCTGCTGAGGTATGCCGCAACGTCTGATTGCGGCGCGGGATAGATCGATTGGAAAAATCCTTCACCGAAAATCCCGTGATAAATGACCGGGCGATTAACAAACCAGCTGAAGCGCGTAGCGCCGTAGATTTGACCGCGCCATTTCGCTGTGCCGGTCGGGCCGAAGAAGATCAAATGTTTAAAGCGCAGCAAAGATTCCGCTTCGCCGTAGCCGTCCTGCTGTTTCAGAAAAGCTCGAAGGGTGAACCGTCGATAATGCCAGACTATTGCGGTCGGGCTAAAAGAGATAACCCATCCAGCCTGCTGAATTCGCCAGCAGAAGTCCACGTCGTCGCCAGCCTTCCGATATTCGGGATCGAACCCGCCTACACCTTCGAAGGCCCAACGGTAAAATGCCATGTTACAGCCGGGAATGTGCTCGGCGACCGTATCCGTAAGCAGAACATGGTTTGGTCCGCCGGGTGCCGCAGCGACGCACGCCTGAATCCAATTTTGTGCCGGTGGCGTGATGTTTGGTCCGCCTACTCCGGCGTAATCGCCACTGACAAGCGTGCCAATTAGGTAGTACAGCCAATCGGCATCCGCCATACAGTCGGAATCGGTGTAGACCAGGACTTCGCCGTTGGCGGCAGCCGCCCCGGTGTTGCGGGCGTGACTTAAGCCATGATTGCTCTGATGAATGTAGCGCACCGACGGGAACTGCGCGGCCACGTAAGCAGTGTCATCGGTCGAACCGTCATCGACGAGAATGACTTCGTAAGCAGGATAATTTAGTTTGCCTAACGAATCGAGGCACGCAGCAAGAGTGCGGGCGCCGTTGTACGAGCAAACAATGACCGACACGAACGGCGCCTTGGGCAACGGAAGATGAGGCGAGATCGAATCGTTTCGTCCGAGCTTTTCTTGAATCGTGTAGAACGCCTTCTTCGGCTTGCGCTCCCGCGTGACGATGCCGAATGCCCAGTCCGAAATTTCCTGACCGCCCGTAAACCATTCGTCTGTCCAAGTGAAAAGAACCGTTCCGGCGAGACCGCATTTCACCACGCTGTCGATGTGCCAGCCAAGCATTTCGGCCTGCTCCTCTTGCGAATGCCGGAGCGTGTCCATGCCGAATTCACCGAGGATAAGCGGGTGTTCGCCGGTGAGATTTTGCAGCCGCAACAGATACCCTTCGAAATCGCGCTGGTTGTGAAGGTAAACGTTGAAACAGGAAAAATCGGCGTTCTGCGGGAGCAGATACTCCGTCGGCGGATACGTGGCATACGAAAAGAGCGCGTCCGGATCGATCCCGCGAGCGATACCAATTAGCTGCTCGACAAATCCGATCACTCGACGCGTGCCGAGCCAACGCGCCATCGTGCTGGAGATTTCGTTGCCGACCAGATAACCGAAGATCGCTGGATGCCCAGCGTGTGTCTTAACAGCAGCGCGGACATTTTCGGCGATCTGTTTGCGTGTGGATCGTTCACGGAGGAACTCGATGTGTTTTTCCCAAGGAAGCGTCACCAGAACGCGCATTCCCGCAGCAGTGCAACGGTCAAGGAACCAGCGCGGGGGCGAATGATAAATTCGCACAACGTTCACGCCCGCCTCGCGCATTAGCGCTAGGTCGGTGTTCACCTGTTCAGGTCGGCCAACATAATCTCCCTCCGCATCCGGTTTGAATGGACCGTACGTGACCCCTTTTACGAAAAACTTTTTGTCTCCGTCGAAGAAAAACTTCGCAGCGGGTCGGATTCGTGAGTTTGCGGCCGTTGTCATGTCGAGCGAAGTCGAGACATCTCTGGATATCTCAGCTCAAGATTAAGATTCTTCAGCCTTCGCACAAAGCTACGACCGGGCAAGCGACTTCGCCGTTCGGTTGCCCTACTCCGACGCTGTTAGCCACGCAGTTCTTCAAAGCAACCGCCGTTGGTAGGGCGGGCAGTCCTCTGCACGCCGGTGCGTCGCAATTCGAACGGCGCGCACAGAGTGGCGCGCCCTACCTATCTATAGGTCTGCCAATGCTTCACGGACGACAGCCCCGGTGCGCTTAATATCTTCCGGTGTGTGCGCGGTCGAGATGAATCCGGTCTCAAATTGAGATGGCGCAAAGTTTACGCCTCGCTTTAAGCAACCGTGGAAGAATCTGGCGAACATTTTCAGGTCGCTTCGCTGGGCACTGGCGAGATCGACAATCGGTCCCGGGGCAAAGAATAGGCAAAACATCGAGCCGAGCCGGTGAAACGTGATCTCAAGCTTCGCGTGTTCGATCGCCTCACGCGCGATCTTATCAAACTGCGCGCCCAACTCTTCGAGCAATTTCCAGGCGTCGATCCGCTCGAGTTCGCGCAACTGCGCCAAACCGGCAGCCATTGCGATGGGATTTCCAGACAAGGTTCCTGCCTGATACACCGGACCGTCCGGGGAAAGTTGGTCCATGATTTCGGCGCGACCGCCAAATGCGCCGACCGGCAACCCGCCGCCGATGATTTTTCCCAACGCGGTCAGATCAGGTTTGAGGCCGTAAATTTGCTGTGCACCTCCGCGCGCGGCACGGAAACCAGTGATCACCTCATCGAAAATCAGAACCGCACCATTGTTCGTGCATTCTTCGCGCACGACCGGCAGAAACTTCTTTTCGGGGAAATAAAGACCCGCATTGGCTGGAATCGGCTCCAGAATTACCGCGGCTATTGCGTTTTTGTTTTCATGAAAGGCTTTCCTCAACAACTCAGCATTGTTGAATGGCAGCGAAATCGTGAGATCGCCAAAGGCCCGCGGCACACCAGCGCTGCTCGGCTGACAGTGCGTCAGCGCGCCGCTTCCAGTTTTCACCAAAAGCGGATCGGCATGGCCGTGATAACAACCGTCGAACTTTATGATCTTGTCGCGCCCGGTGAACCCGCGCGCGAGGCGGATGCACGACATCGTTGCTTCCGTGCCGCTGTTCACCATCCGCACTTTCTCGATCGAGGGCATCCAATCGCAGATCAATTCCGCCATCTCCACTTCTAACGGATTCGGAATCCCAAAACTCAGTCCGCGCGTCGCGGTGTCGTGCACCGCTTCGACGACCACTTTCGGCGAATGCCCGAGAATCGCCGGTCCCCAGCTGCCAACGTAATCAACGTATTCGTTTCCATCGACATCCCAAATTCGCGCACCTTGCCCGCGCGCAATGAAGAATGGCTCACCCTCGACGTTCCGAAACGCGCGCACCGGCGAGTTGACTCCGCCGGGAATGCGTTTCTGCGCCGCATGAAACAAGCCAGACGAGCGGGAAGTCACGGGGGAAACATAATCGTTAAGTTCTTAAATCGCTAAATCGTTAAAGGGATTAACATTCGGTTCTCGCCGCGTAGAAATCTAATTGCTTTTTCGCGTGATTCGTTGTTAAAAGGCATGCTTATGGCGCAAAGGGAATCGGCGCTCTTCACGGTCACCCCCAGAAGCTTGAGCGGGCTGGCCGTGATCTTTCTCTTGCTCGCGGCATTTTTCGCTCTCCTGAATGGCCAGAAAGTGAAGGCGCTTCGCGCGAACAGTACGACGCCGCGCGCGCCGGTGCCGGCGAAAGTGAACGCCCCAACGAGTGGAACGGTTGGAGCGCAACAACAGGGCAAAACCGCTGACACAGAAGATCGAGTTGGAAAGGCCGAGGCAGCGCTCGCCCAAGCAGAGAAAGAAAAAGCAGATCTCAAAGGCAAACTAGACGCCAGCCAGCAAGAGATCGCCGCGCTCCGGCGACGCGCAGCAGGAACGAATGAATCTGTGCTCAGCAACGCAGCGGTGCCCCCGGGCAATGCGCAGAGCGCCGATTTGCAATCGCAACTCGACGATCTTCGCCGTCAGCTCGACGGCGCGGAGCAAGAAAAAGCGTTGCTCGCCGAAAAACTTCAGAACGCGCAGGAACGTACGGCCGCGCCCAAAGAAGCGCCTAAGGCGGAATCCAGAAAACGGCGGGAGACCGCCAGCATACAGCGCGAAACCGTCAGCAGCCATCGCGCAGGCGTGCACGGGAGCGTGCTTGCGTACAATCAGGCCTACAACTTCGTAGTTTTAAATCTTGGCGCGCGAAATGGCGTGGAGCCGAACTCCGAAATGCTCGTGTTACGAGACGGGACGTTGATTGGAAAAATTCGCATTTCTTCGGTTGAACCGGCGACGGCCATCGGCGATATCATCACCAACAGTTTGGCGCGCGGCGTCCAAGTACAACCTGGAGACAATGTGATTTATGCTGGCACAAGTCCTTAAGCTCCGAAGAATCGTCGTTCCCGTTCTGCTATGCGCATTCGCGGTCGCGCTGACCTCATGCGCTACACAGAAGGAAACCGCCCTTGTCAACGATCCAGATGATCGTGGCGGGTCCATGATCCCGTGGAACAAGCAGGAACCATGGGAAAAAGGTGGACAGTTCGCGGGAATGACCGACCGACGCTAGATCCGATTTTCGGATTAGGTGCAAAAATTGCGTTTTGGAAAGCGCAATTGGACCGAGTTCTCGCTACGTCGCATGCGCACACGAACGATTCCTCGCGGCACCGCGTTCTCGCGACGCTCGTAGCCGCGGTTGTAACGCAGAATGACCAATCAACTGGAGAAACTGTCACCCTGCGGGCCCGCCGGGAGGCTCAAGGCCCCGAGGGATTAGAGGGGACAGCTTTAGGAATATCGCTTGAAAGCAAAGGCGAACTTGAGCAGTCGCGACATGATGTCGTTATGCGCTTTATCGGTTCGCACTGTTTTGCCGTTGCCAATAGTTACGGCAGCCGGTTTTAGCGCCGAAGCTTTGCGCTCTTCGGCCGCCAGTCTTTCCACTTTGGCGAGGACCTCATCCGTGGGCAGCACCCAGTCCATCGGAATGGAGTTGCACCGTTCCGTTGGACAACTGAGCCGCAGCGGACCGTTGCCTCGAGTTCCGCCAGCGACTTGGATTTGCCGCCCCGTAATGAGATTGCCGCAAACCAGGCAATAACGTTTCTCATCGAGCAAATGCCACTGCCGAAATTGATCGAGGCGGCGCAGCGCTTCGAGTTTCTCCTGATCCGACAATCTGATTGCAGTAGTTAACGCCACGGTTCTGGATATTACGTTCCTGCCAAGTGATCGCACAATCGGGAGCTCGGTTGATTCTCCTATAGGTGAAAATCCGATCTGCGCAGACGCCGACGGCTAAAGAAATTCACATCCAATCTCGCGGAGGCGCGCGTTATAGACGCAGATGAACAAGAACGGTCACACTCGGCGTCGACGCCGCGTCGTGGACTGTGCAGAGGCGGCGATCGAGCAAATGAAGGTTTATTGCGCGTCCCATCCCGGGAGCCCGTCCGCGGTGCGCCGCCCTCAACTGTTCTTTCGCAGCGAGCTTTGGATTGCACTGCTTGGGCCCACTATAGAGGAGGGCATCGTAGGCATCGGACCAACCGTCGCGGCAGCCCTGCGTGCATTCGATGTTCAATATCTGGCCGGCCTGCGCCCGCCGGTCGAGACCGTTGGCACCGTCGGGGCTCTTCGTCGGCCATACACCACATCACCGCGTTCCCAAATTGCCAAATCGGATTCGAAATCTCACGCAGAAACTTCAGGCTTTGCATGGCCGTCGTAGCGAATTGTTCGAACCGTTTGAGCGATTCGTGAGTTTAATCGGGGTAAAATGCGGGTGCGAGCTGCCGAATGACCTGGGGACAACCGCTCGCACTTGGTGGTGCGAACTACCTGACAGGAAAGGATTCACAAGAGGGAGAATAGTTAATGGGAGCGACACGATCGAGGGGCATGAGATGGCGAAGGTCGAAATCCAGGCGCAGACGGCAAAAAGCAAGAAAAGGTTTGCGACCATCGCCTTCTGAACCCGTCATTCGGGAGGAATTTGCTGAGGCTGAAGCAATTGACCGGCTCCTCGTCTCGGCGCTAAGATACTGGGAGGTTGAGCGTGATTTAATCGAAGAACGTACAGCCGCACGAAGCCGTTGAGCGTTTCGTTGTAAAGACTGCGAAATAAAACATCAATTGCCGCGCAATGACGTTTTCCTGCACCATGGAATCAGGTACGCTGCCCTACAAATGAATCGTGGCTGGAAACAGTTCGAGCCGTGATCGTTTAAAAGACGTCTGTCAGAGACCTAGGTTTCAATTCACGTCTTGTATGACGCGGAGGGCACGCCTAACATAACGAGGGCCGATGCCTGCCAAGCGCAAAACCAACAGAGCCGCACCTCTCGAGCGGAGAAAGCCGAGCAGCACAAAATCCTCCCGATCAAAACCAGCCGGGGCGAAATCTAGCTCAAAGCCAGCCAGGAAAGATTTGCATTGCCCCATCGTGGGCGTTGGCGGGTCGGCCGGCGGATTCGAAGCAACAATGGAATTGCTGCGGCATTTGCCGGCCAAAAACGGGATGTCTTTCGTGGTGGTGCAACATCTCGACCCACATCATGCCAGCAAATTGGCGAGCTTGTTAGGCAAAGTTACCGCCATGCCGGTGATCGAAATCACAAAGACAACCAGACCGCAGCCGAACACGGTTTATGTGCAGCCGTCTAACAAATGTGTGGTAGCGAAAAATGACAAGCTGGTACTCGTTCGCCGCACCCAGCAGCTCAATGTCGCCATCGATCAGTTTTTTGAATCCCTCGCTGAAGCGTGCGGCAGCCGTGGGATTGGTGTGCTTCTTTCCGGCACGGGCAGCGACGGGACAGCTGGACTTCGTGCGATTAAGGTGGCTGGCGGTCTTACTTTCGCGCAGGATGAAGGAACCGCGAAGTTCGCGGAGATGCCGCGCAACGCGATTCGCTCCGGCTTCGTAGACGCAGTGCGTTCCCCGCGCGAGATCGCACACGAAATCCGCCACATCGTCGAGCATCCCTACATTCGGCGATCAATTGAGAGCGATAAAGAGCGAGCCGCCAAATTGGATTACCAGAAAGCGGACGATCTGGGCCGCATCTTTCTATCGCTCAAGAAACAGATGGGCGTCGATTTCACCGGCTACAAGCTCGAAACTCTCAACCGACGCATCCTACGGCGCATGGCCCTGCATCGGATGACGAACCTTGGCCAGTACG
>QHOX01000105.1 GCA_003219465.1 Verrucomicrobiota bacterium
TCCTTCCTTTGTAACGAGCAATATTGCTCGCGCTACATCGTCGGCACGCGTAGTAAAGGCGAAATCAATACCGGCACCAACCATCTCGGTTTTCGCTGCGTCAAATCACCTTCGCAAACGGCGGCGAAGTGATCACCCTCACTGCTTGGTTAACCAGAGAAGCGTTTTCAGTTTTGCTTCCATCTTCTCGGTTTGGCTTTATAACTGAACTGTATTGCGACGCTCAGGGCTTGAGCGTGCCAGCGTCGCGTTACATGACGCGATGAAAGATTACGGCTTCTCCGCAGACGTTGTGTCAGCCGGACAATCCGCACACGCCGAGGACGCGATCCTCCCTGGTCCTGAAGCGCACAAATCCGCGGACGGCGAACACAACGCTGATCAACTCGCCACGGCGCTTGCGATGATGCAGGCCACGCTGGAGTCCACCACTGACGCCATTCTCGTGACTGACGAGGCCAATTACGTCAGAGAATTCAACGAGAAGTACGTCAACCTCTGGCGAATTCCGCTGCACATGCCGGTATCCGCTCATGTCAGCGAGTTGTGGAATTTCATTAGCCCGCAATTGAAAGACCGGGCCGCGTATCTGGCGCGGATCCAGGAGATCGTCACCTCGTCTGCGCCCGAAACTTTTGATGTACTGCAGTTGAAAGATGGTCGCGTTTTCGAGCGGAACTCGGCAGTTCAACTGATCAAGCAACGCAATGTTGGCCGTGTATGGAGCTTTCGCGACATCACGCAACGCAAACGTGCGCAGGATGCGCTCGCAAACGAAAAGCGAGTGTTAGAGAAAATCGCATCCGGAGCGCCGCTCCCGACCGTGCTCGATGTGTTGGTGTGTGGCGTGGAGGCGCAATCATGTGACGGAATGATGTGCACTGTGTTGGTCTTCGACGAAGACGCGCAATGCCTGCGCCACGGAGCGGCGCCGAGTTTGCCCGCGGAATATAACCGCATCGTGGATGGCGTCCGCATCGGTCCGTGTGTCGGCTCCTGTGGGAGCGCTGCTTACACCCGTGAACCGGTGTTTGCGACAAACATCGCCAGCGATCCTCACTGGGCTGATTACGTCGAGCTGGCTGCGAAGTTCGGATTGGGTGCCTGTTGCTCGACGCCAGTTTTCTCCAGTGACGGTGCGCTGCTGGGAACAGTGGCTATGTATTATCGTCATCGGCACGAACCGAGCGCGCACGATGGCGAGTTAATCCGGATGGCAACGCATTTGGCGGGCATCGTGATTGAACGCGTACGCGCTGTCGAGCAATTGCGTGTCGCCAAGGTCGCAGCGGAACAGCGCGCACAGGAAATCACGCAGGCGTACGACGTACTGCGCGCAACGCAGGATAGCGCTGAACGCTGAGCTCGCAGGGGCCGTGGATTATGTGCTCTCTCTTTTGCCCGCCCCGATGACAGACGGCCGCGTAACAACGGATTGGTTCATGACCACTTCAGCGCAGCTTGGCGGTGACGGACTGGGCTATCACTGGATGGATTCCGATCGGTTCGCGTTTTATCTCCTTGACGTCTCTGGTCACGGCGTGAAATCCGCATTGCTGGCGGTTTCCATCATCGACACGTTGCGCACGTGCGGCCTCCCAGATACTGATTGGCGCGATCCGGCTGCGGTGCTTCGCGTGCTGAATCGTGTTTACTTCTCGGATTCACGCGATCGCCTGTATTTCACCATTTGGTACGGCATTGCAGATCTGGCAAGCGGGAGGTTGCGCTATGCTTCCGGCGGCCATCCGCCCGCGGTTCTGAGTGCCGCACGATGGAAGAATCCGAGGTTGCCGGCCAGCGGTCCGCCCGTCGGTTGCTTCGCCGATGCCAAATACGTAACGGTAGAAATGCCTCTGAATCTGCCGACGGACTTGTATCTTTTTTCGGATGGCGTGTTTGAAATCCATCGGCGTCAGGATGCCGCGCCTCTCGATCGCCTGGTGGACTTTCTGGTCGCGCCGCAAACTCGTCGCGGCCGAACTGTTGCCGAGATTCGCAATCGTACTCTTGAGCACCTGCACGGCACCCCACCACCGGACGATTGTTCGGTATTGAAGGTGTCGCTGTCGTAGAACGACGCCATCATCGTGTGCGCCGAGCGTAGGGCGTGCGCTTCGTTTAGCCGTGATATACGACTTACGTCTTATTTCGTGATCCCGACCGCGTATCTAAAACTTTGAAGCACGAAAAAGTCTTTCCGAATTCAACCAAAAGCAGCAAACTCGAACTCATGAAAATAGAAATCAGTAGCTCAAATCTCATGCTGCTCGTCCTTGCGGCGACTGGCGCTGTCTTTGCGGCAGGCTGCGCCGAGATGCAATCAGGTAATACAACGTCTTTGATGAGTGCGGCGGGCTTTATTGCGCGCACGCCGCAAACGGTTCAGCAAAAACAAATCTATGCGGCACTGCCGCCTTATCACGTCGAGCGGGCCACCGTGCCAGGAAAAGGAGTGTTCTACGTTTATAAGGACGAGAAAGCAGGTCTCGCCTATGTTGGCCGGGAGCAAGAGTATCAGCGGTATCAGCGGTTAGCCATTGCGCAGCAGATAGCTCAGGACCGTTACATGGCAGCGCAAATGCAAGCCGACGCCGCCTGGCGTTGGTACGGAGCGTGGGGTCCCCGCGCGTTCTGGTGGTGAACGCTTGATACAAAAGGAAAGGCTGTCACTCCCGGCCGCCTTCGAGCTACCAAAGCTTATTCAACGACGGCACCGCCTAACATCGAAACTGGCGAAGATGGTTGAACTCATTGACTTTTAGTCAGCGATATCAAACAAAGGAAAAAATTGTATGCCATTCGAAAAATTTGACCTTGAAAACCTCGATAAAGAGCGGCGCAAAGCGATCGCAAACTCGATCCGTACGATCAGCGTCGAAGAACTGAAGGCGCTCGGCAACGAGATCTTTCGTTACGCAGATGATCCGTGGCGGGAAGCCTTCTTCCAGTTTATTGCAGAGAATCCGGGCGCCACTTTTCACCACGCAGTTATGAGCGATGGCGTCAACATCATTTACTGCCGCGACAAAGATAAAGGCATTTGGTTCCTCCCGGGGAGCGGCTTGGGACCATTGCAGGCCACCGGGCGCAAAGCCATGAGCGAAATCATTCGGGGACAGCGTTGAGCGCAGCCTCGAATGGAAGGAATGGTTGTCGAGGCGCGGTGTTCCGCGCCGAAGTTTCGATGTTTCCAAGCGCGACATGAGCAAGCAAAAAGCCTCCTTTGGACAATCCGATATCGTTCGTCTCAGTGACGAAGATGCAACAACCGCTCTGGTTCAACGCGCAGTAACTGGCCTATGGGAAGTCGTTAACGAACTGACGCGTCTCCGTCGCACGACGCGGCAAAATTATCGCGTGACCATCTTCGGTTCCGCGAGACTCAAACCCGGCACGCCCGTTTACGGCGCAGTTAAGAAGCTCTCCGCCGAACTGACAAAAATGGGTTGCGACATCATCAGCGGTGGCGGTCCCGGTTTAATGCAGGCAGCAAACGAAGGCGCGCACTCAGTTCAGCCAAGGCTCTCAAGCGTTCGGTTGGTATCCGTATCGCGCTGCCATTCGAACAGGAAGTGAACCCGTTCGTCGGCCAAGCGTACGAACATCGCACCTTTTTTTCCCGACTGCATCATTTCATGATTATGTCCGACGCTTTCGTTGTCGTTCCCGGCGGTATCGGAACGCTCTTGGAGTTGTCGCTCGCATGGCAACTCCTCCAAGTCAGCAAGCTTTATAACACGCCTCTGATTCTCGTAGGGAAGATGTGGGCGGAGTTAGTCGAATGGGGGCGGCGCTCGATGCTCCAGAAAGGCAACGAACTCGCAAGCAACATCGATTTTACTATCCCGCATTGCGTAAACACGATTGATGAATGCGTCGCGCTGATCCGTGAACACCGTGCCGAGTGGTTGGCCGCCCAAACAGTGAAGAAATCACATGAGTAAGCGAATCGGTGTTGTCACCGGCGGTGGAGATTGTCCTGGCTTGAACGCAGTGATTCGCGCCGTCGCGAAGGCTTCGGCCAAACGCGGTTGGGATTGTATCGGCATTCTTGGCGGCTACGAAGGTTTGCTCGAACCGCGGCAAACGATACCTCTCGACTACCAAACGCTCAGCGGATTGTTGCCGCGCGGCGGAACAATTCTCGGCACGGCGAACCGCGGGAAATTTTCCGCGAAGGTTGGCCATGCCGAGAGTCGCCTGTTGCCGAAGGAACTGCTCGATGGCGTGAAAGCCGGCATGGAAGCGTTGGGTTTATTCGCGCTCGTGTCCATCGGCGGTGACGGCTCGTTGAGCATCGCGCAGCAACTCTTTGAACATGGCATTCCGATTGTGGGTGTGCCGAAGACAATTGATAACGACCTCGAAGGAATGCTGTTCACATTTGGATTTGATTCCGCCGTGGCCTGCGCGACCGATGCGCTGGACCGACTGCACACGACCGCTGAAAGCCATGACCGCGTCATGATCCTGGAAGTGATGGGCCGTTACGCCGGCTGGATCGCCCTCTATGCCGGCGTGGCAGGCGGCGCAGACGTGATCTTGATTCCCGAGATTCCCTTCTCTTACGAAAGCATTTGCGAAAAAATCCAGGAGCGCGAAAAACTCGGGAAAAAGTTCACAATCATCGTGGTTGCAGAAGGTGCGAGAGAGAAAGGCGGCGAGTTTGTGACTTCTGCTGCGGACACGACCATCGGCGAGGCACGCCTTGGTGGCATTGGCGCCGTTGTTAGCGCGCGACTCGAGAAGTGCACCGGCAAAGAATCACGCGTTTGCGTGCTCGGTCATCTTCAGCGCTGCGGATCGCCGACGACGTTTGATCGCGCGCTTTGTTCGATATTTGGCGCAACAGCGGTTGAACTCGTCGCTGCCGGTGACTTCGGAAAAATGGTTGCGTTCACTGGGCCGCAGGTCGGCGCGATCAAGATCAGTGACGTCATCGGCAAACTCAAAGTCGTGCGTCCCGATGGGAATCTCGTTCGCACTGCTCGTGCGCTCGGCATTTGTTTTGGCGACTGATGGTGAACAAGTTTTTGTAGCGGCGCTCCGTGATCGCCGAAGCATACTTCCGTGTTGACATAGACAGTCAGTTTGTTGTTGAGATGTGCCATGATCATTCTCGCTAGAACGAGTCGATACATTTTCTTTTTTTTCGGTTTCATTTTGATTTTGCAAGTGCCTGTTGCAACTGGGCAAAACAAAAAGAGCGGTGTAACAGTTTCCTACGAGAGTTCTGGCAGCTCCCGAATCGCGCGCTTTACAAACTCGAATTCATTTCCGGTCCGAGTGGAGTTCTCATATCAGGGCACCAAAGCCCGTGGTTCAGGTGAGGCTTCTGGTCAGGATGCGGTTTTTGTGGCAGCCAATTTTTTCGCCACGTATGGTGCCCGTGGTCTTTCTATCACGTCGGTCCGAATCACTGGGGTCATGCGATCGGACTGAGACCGCCAACGCAATTACCAGTAGTATTCGCCAAGAAATGCGAACTCTTCGACACGGGCGCGTGGCCGCTTTGTAAAAACGCCAGACGTGATTCTAAAGCTTTGAGTCGTTAGGTCGAAATTTTGCATTTCGCTAGGAAAATAGCGGGGTTATGCGAAAAACATCGGCAGGATTATTTGGCGATACGGACCGAATCGCTACCGCTCCCTTCGCGAAAGAAAATACGACACCGGAATTCCAGCAAGAGCCGTCACGAGCGCCAGGAAGGAAATCTCAGGCAGGTGTCTGACCAGAAAGAAAGGCGAATAGCGTTGGTAAAGGACAAAGCCGGGGAGCAACCTGTTCCACGGCGCGAGGAGCAGGAGCAAGAAGCCGATTGCGGAACAAATCGGCATCCCCAACGCCCTGCGGTTTCGAGTGTTCCAGCAGTATGCGCTGCTGATCATAAGCGATGTTAAAAACAACATCGAAAGGCATACTCCGGCTACACGGCGGAATTTCACGCCACCGGCGGCAGTTGCGTAGCGATCAAAATCTTTCTCGAGCAATTTCGATAATGCCCCGACTTTATCGGCAGACTCGCCGCTCACCGATACGCGGCGTAACGAATCGCCCAAATCAATCGTGACCGACGAAATTGGTTTATCGGCTTGCTGGTACGTGTAAGAAAACCCAAAAACTTCGTTTGGAAACGCGACGCTGCTCGCAAGCGACAAATGCGGGATCTCGATGTCCTGACCGTCAATACTGACTTTTACCATCTCCCGACCGGAATCTTCGGGACCATTCGCTGCATCAATAAGGGCATGGGTCTCCAGCAAAATAGCGTCGAGATCAGTCGCTCCCGATTTCAGGGCCGGCAGATCATGGACCTTTGAAAATTCCCCGCCGTTGGACAGCGATGTAGTCGCGAGGGAGACGCAAACGCTCAGAAGAATGGCGAACCGCATGATTGGAGGCCTAACAAACACTGGCCGTATCCGGCTCAGGCCAAAGATCGACTATCTTGCGCCTCTCCTTCTCGTACGCATTGCAATTAATGCCACACCAAAACCAAGCAGAATCAACAACGGGTACAGAATTGCCGGCTGCGGAACTGTTCGTTTGGGTGTCGGAGGTTTGGGCCGACTCGCAAACTCAATGGGAATCTTGACCTGAGATCCTGTGCCTGGCTGGAAACGCCACTGCGAATACGCTTCCAGAGCCGCACCGTCCAGTTGTTTGTTCCCAGTGCTCTGAAACATTCGCGCTCCAGTAACCCTGCCGGTCTGTTGATCAATCGTAACCAAAACAACCCCTTTCCCTGTGAGCCCCTGTTTCGCCCATTCAGGCCGGTATACAGGTCTGGGCGTGTAGATCGCCTTGGGAGGTTGTTGGTCCGTCGCGGAAGTCTGGGTTTGCGCGTGCACCAAAGAAACAAAGGAAAGCGCGGCAACGAGAACCAGGGCCAACTCGCATATCGATCTTCTTCGGGAAACGCGGCTGGTGTTGTCCAGCAGGCCACGGGCTGCTGCGCGTACTTGAGGGTCCGATATTCGATAGACGCTTCGATCGAGCCGGTAATGAATAAATCCAGTCGCGAATCCGAGAGCAAGCAACGCAGGCACCCAGCTCGAGGTTCGCAGTTGCGTCGCAAGCGCACCGAAGATCCAGAACCCGTCCCAGAGCGGTCCACGCACCCACGGCGACGAACACTTCCGCACCCATGTTGCTGCCGTTCCGATCTCAACGGCGGCGGGTGAGGAAAGCTCGGCCATTCGAGCATTGCCAAGCGCGCCTTTGGCGCACTTGGATCCAATTATTATTTATGCAATCTCCGCTATCACTTGAGTTGCATGTCGACGCCACCGCCAGTCGCGTTGACAGCAACGCCGTTTTGTGTGGAGGAAACGCGGACTATCACGCCGGCCTGATTTGACATGATGGTGCCAGTTTTCCCAGCGCCAAGCGTCACGCCCCGCGTCCCAGCGCCACCCACGTTATAATGGCCGTTGAAATCTTGAAGATGCTTCAGGTTGAAAACCTCACCATAAGCGGAAGAGCTCGTCATCCCGACCCTGCCTACCGACAGTCCTTTTACTTTAACCGGATAGTCTTTGCCCCGGTAGGTGAGCGTCCCTGACCCCCAGTTGACACCAATTCCAAGAGCGAAGCCACCGCCGCTCAGCCGCAACGTTGCGTCTGGCTTGGATTCATGATGATGAGTCGCTGCCTGCGTGAAGCCCGCCATCACAGCGATTACAAGTGATAGAATCGCGATTTTCTTGACATTATTCATACGATTTCCTTCCATTTTTGGTTTCTGAAACTACGGTTTATATCCGACGGTTCTATTGGACGAAAGTCTTATATGCCAGTCGGCAATATTGATCTATCTCTATTGGGCAACGGTTGAAAGCAAAAAATTATGAAATCACAAGGCCGCAAATTATTTCCGAGCACGATCGCTATCGTCGGTCTCGCATTCGTCTTATCAGGCTCCAGCGCATTCGCGCAGCACGCGCAATCGCAGGTCATGAACACAACAACCTCGGACACGGAAGAGGCGCCGAAGCTTGCTAGTGGTGAATTGGATTCCCTGGTCGCGCCGATCGCTCTTTATTCAGATCCACTCCTGGCTCAAACACTCGCCGCGTCCACTTATCCGTTGGAGGTGATCCAGCTTCAACAATGGATGGACCGGAACAAGAATTTGAAAGATAAAGCGCTGGCGGACGCTGTCGCGAAACAACCCTGGGACCCAAGCGTTCAGGCTTTGGCAGCTTACCCAGACGTGATTCAGCGAATGGCCGGCAATATCCAATGGACAACCGATCTCGGTAACGCTTTCCTCGCCCAGCAGTCTGATGTGATGGATGCGGTTCAGCGGATGCGAGGGAAGGCTGAAAGTAAAGGAACTCTAAAAACCAGCGCGCAGCAGAACGTGCAGACCAAAACGGTCGAGGGCGGCAAGCAAGTGGTAGTAATCGAGCCAGCCCAGCCCGACGTAGTTTACGTTCCTTCGTACGATCCAGAAGTTGTTTACGGGGCTCCCCCTCCTGCCTATCCCTACTATCCGTACACCTATCCGGGATACTATCCCGGGATGGGACTGGCGTGGGGTGCAGGGGGATTTGCTTTGGGCGCTTGGGCTGGCGGCTATTGGGGCAATTGCGATTGGAACCACGGCGACGTCAACATCAACAACAACAATAATTTCAATAGGAACTACAACAAGAATGTGAACCGTGGCCAAGCTGGCCAAGGCAACAAGTGGCAGCACAACCCACAACACCGGGGAAATGCCCCCTATGGAGACAGGCAGACGGCGAATAAGTTTGGCGGGCAGGGGGCTCGCGGCCAGGGTGGCAGGCAGCCGGGTGCTGGGGCTGGAGCTCGCCCGGGTGGTGGCGCAGGAGCTGGCACACGTCCGGGCGGTGGCGGAGCTGGAACGCGTCCAGGTGGCGGAGGCGGAGCTGGAACACGGCCCGGCGGCGGGGGGCCTGGTGCTCGTCCGGGTGGTGGTGGAGCGGGAGCTCGGCCGGGTGGCGGTGGAGCGGGAGCTCGCCCAGGCGGTGGCGGCGCTGGAAACCGACCAGCCACACGGCCATCTGGCAATACTGGCAGAAACCAAGTCGGTAACCGTAGCGCGTCATCGCGGCCTAGCGCATCTCGTGGTGGAGGATTTGGCGGCGGTAGCGGAAATTATGCGCGAGCGAGCAGCAACCGAGGTGGCCGCAGCATGGGTGGCGGCGGAATGAGCCGCGGCGGCGGTGGTGGACGTGGCGGCGGCGGTCGCGGCGGCGGCGGAGGACGGAGATAACCGAACGGCCAAGGAAGGAAAAAGACTATGAAAACAAAACGAAACAATATGATTTCATCGAAAATGATCGCGCTCGCCGCAGTGGTCCTTATATCCAGCTTTCTCGCGCCAGCCTCCGTGGCAGCGCCGGAGAAAAAGCAAGCGGCCGCGAAGCACGAAGTCGCGCAAGGAACACCCCAACCAGGGCAAAAGGAATTCGACACGCCGAAACAGGCGGCCGACGCACTCATTCAGGTAGCAACGAATTTCGACGTCGCTGCCGCGAAGGAGATTCTTGGCCCGGACGGCGAGGACATCGTCGCTTCCGAAGACCCGGTGCAGGACAAGAATCGCGCGGCGGCGTTTGCAGCCAAGGCAAAGGAAAAGAACTCAATTGAAATAGCCAAGAAAAATCGGAATCAAGCCATTCTCCTGGTGGGTAACGATGATTTCCCGCTTCCCATTCCGATCGTGAAACAAAAAGGAAAGTGGTTCTTTGATACAAAGGTAGGCCGTGAGGAAATATTAAATCGCCGGATAGGCGCTAACGAACTGAATGCCATTGAGATTTGTCGTGGTTTCGTCGAGGCACAACACGAGTACGCCCAGGAGAAGCACGATGGTTCCAAGGTAAACCAGTACGCGCAGCAGGTCCTCAGCACGCCGGGGAAACATGACGGTTTGGCCTGGCAAAATCCGGACGGAACCTGGGGAGGGCCGGTTGGAGAAGAAGTCGCCAAAGCCTTGCAGGAAGGCTACAAGGCAGAGCGAGGTCAACCTTATCATGGTTACTACTTCAAGGTGCTAAAGAGCCAAGGACCTGCGGCACCGATGGGAGAGATGGATTTCGTGGTTGGCGGGGCCATGATCGGCGGATTCGCCTTGGCCGCGGCACCCGCTGAATATCGGGTAACGGGAGTGGAGACGTTCATTGTCGGCCCCGACGGAGTGGTTTACGAAAAGGATCTCGGGCCAGATACGCTGAAGATGTTCCAGAGCATGGACAAGTACAACCCGGACAAGACCTGGAAAGTAACCGAGGACGACGTGGAAGACGACTCACAAGACTAGTGGGCCAACTGTAGCAACAAGAGCAGCCAAACAATTGACCATTAGACTGAACCGGGCTGCACTTAGTCTCTCTTTCTGTAATTGATGTTCGGTCCCAACCATCGTCCAATTTTCGGTTAGTTTCAGTGGCGGTTGCGTTCTTTCTGGACGGCGCATTTCATGGTCACGCTTCGTTTCGCTGACGCGCTTCCGCTCTGCGTTTCTTCGGGCTCGATCATAATGACGCAGGTGCGCTGGCTTCCACCTTCACGGAGATTCACAAAGCTGCTCAATGATTCAAGTGGTCCCGCACGCCTTTGAAATGTTTGGGCGACGGTTTGCCGACCTTCTCCTATTCTGCGTCACCTCAGCAGAACTCATAATCCTTTTTTGGCTTACACCGAGTTTCACGATCACAGACTGGATCTACGTCCTCCAACATTTCATCGTTCTTGGGATTGCACTCACGCGGCCCCATCCTAAGGTGCGCGATTACTCCATAGTTTCCAGCATGGCGGTCGGGATCGCTTATGCTTATCCCTATGCCCAAGTCATCTATCTACGCTGGTCGCCCGGGCATGTGGCGTGGCCCGCAGCCGGGCTGGTCCTAGTGACGCTCGCGGCTGGTCTTAGTCTTGTTAGTCTTCTCGCTCTGGGGAGACACTTCGGAATCCGTCCGGCTTTGAGAGATCTGGTGACGAGTGGGCCCTACAGATTCGTCCGCCACCCGATGTATCTGTCGTACGTACTTGCAGATATCGGGTACAACCTTCAGGAATGGAACTCCGTCACGCTCCTCTTGTTTTTGGTCGGTTGGGCGTCTCTGGTCTACCGCATCCACGCCGAGGAGCGATTACTCTCTCAACATGCCGAATGGCCAGCGTATGTCGTCTTGGTCCGCTACCGACTTTTCCCCGGTCTTTGGTGAAAGCGCAGCTCGCATGCCTGCTGGTGATTAATCAGCGTGCCCGCGCTGCGGATCACGATCCGAACTTCTCGCGCGTGACGCGAAGACTTGCCTAACGGACACTCAATGAGCGGCAGTAGGTGACTGGATTTGAATCGAGCAATTAGTCGCAGCGGTTGAGAACAACCGTCATGTTTAAGTCTTCACATTTCGCCCGCGATTGAGTATCCGAATCCGGAGCAAACCAATCGGAATCAAAACGGATGACAAAGCCAACGCACATTCTCTTTCTGGCTCTTGCGCTCGGAGCAACGCTTCAATGTCTAGCTCAAGCGCCGGAACCGTTTGAAGTGCGCCGCGCGGAAGCCGTCTTCGAGGAACTGCCCGAGCTCAAAGCGAGTGAGATCCTCAAGCCAGAATTGGTCAGGGGACCGCATTACGTCGTGCGCGATCCGGTGCCGACAGCTTCCGGCATGAATCAGTTCACGATTGATTCAGACTTTGGTGTTTTCGAAGCGGTCGGAAACGAAATGCTGCTCCAACGCCTGAAGGAGATCGATGCAATCGCACGGCTGCAGGACGTTTCACGTACTGACGAGTTCAAGAAATCACTCGTCGCTGCGGCAAAAAGCCCGCTCAACTCGGCCAGGAACATCGCCAGGGATCCGGCGCAGGCGATTTCCAATGTTCCAAAAGGAATCATGAAATTTCTGGGGCGCGCCAAAGAGACGGTCCAGAACGTCGGGAAAGGCGGCGCTGAAGGCGATGGTGACGGTAACCGAATGAAGGATGCAATCGGTTACTCGGATAAAAAACGAAAGATCGCGCTCCAAATTGGGATAGATCCATACAGCACCAACACCGTCCTGCAAAAGCAGCTCGACGACGTCACCTGGGCTTCGTGGGCGGGTGGATTCACCTTTAGTGTCGCTACATTTCCAATTAGTGGCCCGATCGGAGCAGCGCTCACGGTGACCAATCTTAACAACACGGTCGAGGAACTGCTGCGTGAAAAATCACCCTCGGAGCTTGAGCAAATCAACCGCGCGACGTTCCGCGCAATGGGCGCGAGTGCGAGTGACACCGAGCGAATCCTTCACGGCGGCGCGTTTACACCGACCCAATCCACCACATTCGCGGTCAATCTCAAAGCACTCAAAGGCGTGGCAAATCGCGGGGCGTTTGTGAAAGCCGCGGCGCAAAAAAGTACCACCGAGGCGGACGCTCTCTTCTGCGTTTACACCGCTGCCTTAATGAATCAGATCAACGAGAAAACGCCGATCGCTCGCATCGTCATGCTTCAGGACTTTCCAATCTGCGTGGCCAAAGACGGAACAATAATCGTCGCGTTACAATGGGACTACGCTGCTTGGACGTCAGGCGCGGCCGCCTTCACCGACGAAGTACAAAAGTTCGCAGAGAAATCCGGCCAAGGCGCGCATGTTTTTGTCGGTCTTCCCGGACAAATCTCACCACATTTGCGCGAGGAATTGGAAAACCGCGGCATCACCACTCAGGGTAGACTCGTTCCAGGTCCGCTCAATTGATCAGGGCGTGCCACAAAAGGCCATAGCAATTAAAGCGAACCTCTAGCGCAATGCTCGATCAAATATTTGGCCGCATAACTTCAAGCCAGTGGATCGTGTTTGTTGCTCTGGTGATTTTGCTGGTCGCTCTTTCCGAGCTCGCATGGCGCAAGGGCTTGGCGCAAAGCCGGAAGAAATCCGAAGCAGACAAGGACAGCGGCACAGTGCGTTCGGCGGTGCTGGCTTTATTGGGGTTGTTGCTTGGATTCAGTTTCGCTATCGCCAGCGCCCGGAACGAAGCGCGCCGCGAACTTCTGGTTGAAGAGGCAAACTCAATCGCCACGACTGCGCGCCGGGCGGAGCTGTTGCCGCAGCCGCACGATTCGAACGTTGTGCAATTGCTTCGAGAGTACGTGCCACTTCGGATTGAGACGCATCGTGAGGCGCAATTTTCGGAGCGATTTGCAACACTGCGCAAGCGTGCCGCCGAGCTCCACGACCGTTTGTGGGCTGAAGCGGTCGCCGCTGCGGCGGGGCGGCCGTCGCCGATCACCGCCAGTTTCATCTCCAGCCTTAACGAGACAATTGATCTGGAGGGGAAGCGCATCGCAGCCAAACGCAACCATGTGCCCGGGGCTGTTTGGTTGCTGTTGTTGTGCGTGACGGGTTGTGGGCTGTGGCTGATCAGTTACCAGGCGGGAACTTCCGGGCGTCACTCGATTCTTGAGCGATTCGTTTTTCCTGTTCTCGTCGCCATCGTCATCGCCCTAATTACGGATATCGATACCCCGCGGCGCGGTTTGATCTCGATTGATGAACGTCCGCTGCTGGAATTGAATGAAACGCTGAGCCGTTCGTCCACACCGACAACGCCCTGATCGTGTTTAGCGCGTAGGCCTAAGGTATCGTGGGCCCATTGCCGAGAGCCATGGGACTTTTAGTCCTATTGAGTATTGGCGAGCGTTGCGCAAACTGACCCTTCCCTTGCCATGAAGCTGCTTCTTCAAGAAATCCGCCGCAACCCATTGCTTTGGCTGCTCGTATTTGTCCCGATTGCATTGGCAGCGGAGAAATTCAACCACGAAGCGCACACGCTGCACTTCATTCTTTCGGTGCTCGCGATTTTGCCGTTGGCTGTTCTGCTAAGTCATGCCACGGAATCAGTCGCAGCAAAGACGGGCGATTCAGTAGGCGGTCTGCTGAACGCGACGCTTGGAAATTTGACCGAGCTTGTCATCGCCATCGCTGCGTTGCAGGCGGGACAATACACATTGGTGAAGGCATCCGTTGCCGGCGCGATCGTGACGAATTCGTTGTTTATGCTCGGCGCATCCTTCCTACTCGGCGGTCTGCGGTATCACGTTCAGGAATTTAACCGTGTCGCTGCGCGATTTCAGGCCGGCTTGCTTTTTCTCGCCACGATAGCGCTTCTGATTCCCTCCGCCGTGGCCGAACACGAGGCGTTAGGCAAAGCCGGGTTGAATCGAGACTTGAGCCTGGCGCTTTCGGTTTTGCTTTTGGTGGGATACGCTCTCGGCCTCTGGTTTTCACTCAACACGCATCGCGAATTGTTCGCCGGTACGGGTGAGGAACATGAAGCGGCGTGGCCGATCGGTCTGGCGCTCGCCACCCTCGGGGGCGTTACGGTTTTGGTAGCGCTCGTGAGCGAAGTGTTTGTTGGATCCGTTCAGCATGCCGCGACCGCCTTCGGAATGAGTCCCGCATTCGTTGGCTTCATTATTGTGGCGTTGGTGGGCGCAGCCGCCGAAATGGCGGCCGCATTTTCCGCCGCGCGCAAGAATCGTCTGGATTTGAGCGTGGGCATTGCACTGGGCAGCGCCGCACAGATTGCGCTGTTCGTCGCTCCGGTTCTGGTGCTGCTCAGTTACTTTATCGGTCCCGCGCCGATGGATTTGAATTTGTGGCCGGGAGCGGTGGCAATGATTCTGTTCGCAACGCTGACTGCCTCGCTTGTGACGACCTCTGGACGTTCAACGTGGTTTGTCGGAGCAATGGCAATTATGGTTTACCTGATTTTCGCCACCGCACTCTATCTTCTGCCGCCGGCGGGAAACAAGTGAACGAGTTGCGCGCATATTCGGTATGAACCAATGAAAGTCTTATGAAAACAAAAGAGATCATCAACAGAGCCCGCGAATTGGCCAAGCCATTCCGAGTTAGCAAGGGTAAAGATTTTCGTCTGAAGGATGTCGATCCAGACGACACACTTGAATTCACCAAGGAGGCGGACAAACCGAGAGCGAAGGAAGCGCTGATCACGGGCGTCGCAGCCCTGGCGGAGTTGCAGGACAAACTCTACGCGCAGGACAAGTGGGCTGTGCTGCTGATCTTTCAAGCGATGGACGCAGCCGGCAAGGATGGCGCGATCAAGCACGTCATGTCCGGCGTAAATCCACAAGGTTGCGAGGTGTATTCGTTCAAATCGCCCTCGAGCGAGGACCTGGACCACGATTATCTCTGGCGATGCATGAAATGTCTGCCGAACAGGGGACACATCGGAATTTTTAATCGGAGCTATTACGAGGAGGTGCTCGTCGTACGGGTGCATCCCGAATTTTTGGCAAAGCAAAAACTGCCGCCGAAACTGGTCGGCAAACAAATTTGGGAAGATCGGTTCGAGGACATTCGCAATTTCGAGCAATACCTCGCGAGGAACGGTGTCGTCGTGCGAAAGTTCTTTCTTCACGTTTCGAAGAAGGAACAGAAACGGCGCTTCCTCGATCGAATCGACGATCCGCTCAAGAACTGGAAATTCTCTTCGAACGACGCCGCCGAGCGCGATTTCTGGGACGACTACATGGAAGCGTACGAAGAAATGATTCAGGAAACTGCGACGAAGCACGCGCCGTGGTATGTGGTGCCGGCGGACAACAAACGGTTCACACGAGTGGTGGTGGCGTCGGCCGTTATCGAAACGCTTGCCTCACTCGATCTTGCATACCCACAGGTTGATGACTCAAAACTCAAAGAGCTATCCGCAGCGAAAAAGAAATTGTTGAGCAATTAGCGCTCCCGGTCGTGCACGCGCTCTCGCGCTTTTCCGGCTTGCTGTGAATGGGGCTCGTTGCTATTGAAGCTTCCGTGAGTGACACAAGCTCAGGAGCGGCGGAAGAGATCGTCTGGCGTGGCACATCGTCGCAATGGAAAAATTTCGGCGTATATCTTTTATGCGGTCTTTTTTGCTGGCTCA
>QHOX01000106.1 GCA_003219465.1 Verrucomicrobiota bacterium
TGCTCCACTTCAGCGGAGTGTAGCGTCGTACACGGCTTTGTCACCAAGTTCCTCTTCGATCCGCAACAACTGGTTGTACTTGGCCACGCGGTCGCTTCGGCATGGCGCGCCCGTCTTGATTTGGCCTGCGTTTGTTGCTACCGCGATATCGGCAATGGTTGTGTCCTCGGTTTCACCCGAGCGATGACTGATCACGGTCGTGTAATTATTTTTCTTTGCCACGTCGATCGTTGCCAGCGTTTCGGTCAGCGTGCCGATCTGATTTACCTTGATGAGAATGGAATTCGCCACGTGCTCGGCAATTCCTTTTTCAAGAAACTTCACGTTGGTGACGAAAAGATCGTCGCCGACCAATTGGATCCTCGCCCCGAGTTTTTTCGTTAGTCTTTTCCAGCCGTCCCAATCGTCCTCAGCGCAACCGTCTTCGATTGAAACAATCGGAAACCTCGCACAAAGCTTCGCATAGTGGTCGATCAATTCTTCAGCGGTTTTTTTTGAACCATCGGATTTTTTAAAAACGTAAACGTTTTTTTCGCAGTCGTAGAATTCCGATGCAGCAGGATCGAGCGCGATAAAGATCTGTTCGCCCAGCTTGTAACCAGCCTTCTCGACGGCTGCAGAAATCGATTCCAACGCGTCTTCGGCGGAATCGAGCCGCGGCGCAAATCCGCCTTCGTCCCCGATTGCCGTCGAAAGATGTCGCGCTCTCAGCACAGATTTGAGCGCGTGATAAACCTCCGTGCCATAGCGCAGCGCTTCCGCATAACTCGCCGTGCCGCGGGGCACGATCATGAACTCCTGAAAATCGATGGGCGCGTCGGAGTGCGCGCCGCCGTTCAGGATGTTCATCATCGGCACAGGAAGCACTCGCGCTTCGGGTCCGCCGAGATATCGAAAGAGCGGTAATCGTTCCGCGGCTGCCGCGGCGTGAGCCACTGCGAGTGAAATGGCCAGTGTCGCATTGGCGCCGAGATGTTTTTTGGTGGGCGTACCGTCGAGTTCGATCAGTTTGCTGTCGATGTTCGCCTGGTCTCGCGCGTCCCATCCCTTGAGAACCGGCGCAATCTTCTCGTTAACATTGGCAACGGCTTTTCTTACGCCTTTGCCGCCGAATCGGCGCTTGTCACCGTCGCGCAATTCCACTGCTTCATGCTCGCCTGTGCTCGCCCCGCTCGGAACGGCAGCCCGTCCAAGCGCGCCGTTTTCAACACGGACATCGACCTCGATTGTCGGATTGCCGCGCGAATCCAAAATTTCGCGGGCATCGATGCGCGTAATGCGGGTGCTTGCCATACGTTCTGCGCGGACTAGAACAGCTTTCGCTTTACGAGGCAAATGCCCTTTCACTCAGATTGCATTACGAGCGGAGCGTGGCAGAAACCCGTCGCGCCTGGACAAGAGATTCCGATTGGCAATTTGGTGGAGGCGCGCATAATCTTCGCGATGATTCGTTTGGTCGCATTAGCGATGCTGGCCCTGGTTCCTGCTGTTTCCACAGCGGAGGCCGAGCAAGCGCAACGTCTTTCATCAGATCAAATGGCAAAAGCAGTCAGAACTGATTCGATCAGCGTTCCGACACCAGGCGAGCTCTTCGCCGCGCTGGGGAAAACGGGAAAAATAAACTGGTCAGCGCAATACCGTGGGCCAATACCGATGACGTTTAGAAATCGCGCACAGATCGCTCTGAACCTGGGCGGCTTAATTGCCGATGGGTTCATCGCCGTCGAAGCCAAGGATGGTCAGCAAGTGAAAAATATCGGGTCGGACATCATGAAGCTCGGAAAGGCGCTTGGAGTGAGCGAGCAACTACTCACCCGCGGCAACAGCATCAACGAATTTGCCGAGCACAACGAGTGGGACACGCTGCAGGAAGAATTGGAAGCGACGCAAAACGAGGTCAAATCCTCAATGCAATCGCACGACGACCAGGACCTGGTCATCCTTGTTACTCTTGGCGGGTGGATCCGCGGAACGCAGGTGGTTACCGGCGCGATTGCGAAGAATTATAGCGAGCCTGCCGCAAAGGTTCTGCGCGAACCGGGACTGGTTCATTTCATGCAGTCAAAGCTCAATGCAATTTCGCCTGAATTACGTCAGGAACCTCTGGTCAAAGATGTAAGCGAACAACTCACCGGAATTGAGAAACTCGTTTCGTTTCCGGAGGGCAAGGCGCCGAGTGTCGAGGAAGCTCGAAAACTGAACGAAGCAGTCGGCAAGCTGATGACGGAAATAGAGAGCAAGGAATCGCCCAAATGAAACGTTGCTTGCGGTTTTTCCTTTTGATTTTTGCGCTGAGCGCGAGCGTTGCTCTCCGCGCGGATACAGACGCTGAAGTGAGTGCGCGCAAAGATGCACTGGAACTTGCGGGAGCATTTGCAAATGACGGTTTCAAGATTCGAGATGGACATTCGTGCGGTGTCCTTAAGCCACACGATCAAGCCGTAATCGCGGTGAACCTTTATGCGGGAAACCAGTATTGGTTTTCTGTGGGCACAGCGGAGCCACTAAAAAAAGTTGGCCTCAGCCTGTATGATGAAACCGGAAAGCAGATGACCACGGAGAATTTCAGCAACGATGACAAAGCCGCAGCTGGCTTCGCGCCAGGGACCAGCGGCCAGTACTTTGTATCCGTCGATTCGGTCGAGGACCAGGAAGGTACTTTCTGCCTCGTCTATTCGTATAAATAGACGATGCCCGCCTTCTGGATACGGGATGCGGGATACTGGGGTTTCATGCGCGCGGGCTTTGCACTCTCGACATCGAGTGTCTAGTATGGCCTATCTTGGAGCAGGTGATGATCTCGCTTCAGGTGTTTTATGAAGGTCACGTCCAAGGCGTCGGGTTCCGTTTCACTGTGCGCCACCTCGCCAAAGGCTTTGACGTGACCGGTTGGGTGCGCAACCTGCCGGACGGCCGCGTAGAACTTCAGGTGACAGGTGATGAGGCCGAGGTACGCGGGTTTCTCGATCAGGTCGCTCAAAGCGAACTTCACTCGCTCATTCGCAAACAAACCGAGAGCAAGTTAAACGAACCGGTCGCTACCCGCGGTTTTGAGATTTGCTATGACTAACTCGCCACGCCGCAGCGGCACGGAGGCGTGTCCGGCCGTCGCTGTTCACGGACTGACCAAAATTTTTCCTGTTCCGTTCCATCCCACTCGCCGGGTTGTCGCGGTAAAGGACCTCAGCATCCGCATCGAACCGGGCGAAGTGTACGGATTGCTCGGACCGAACGGCTCCGGCAAGAGCACCACACTGAAGATTATTCTCGACCTGGTATCACCAACACGCGGCCACACCGAAATTTTTGGACGAGACAGTCGCCTCGTCGAAAGCCGCGAAGCAGTGGGTTTTCTCCCGGAGAACCCGTATTTCTACAAATACCTCACTGGCGCGGAAACGCTGCGTTTTTTTGGACGCCTTTGCGGAATGACAGGCGCACCATTGAAGAATCGCGTAAACGAACTGCTCGATCTTGTTGGGCTAAACAAGGCGCGCGACCGCCGGCTCGGCACGTACTCGAAAGGAATGCTACAACGGATCGGGCTTGCGCAAGCATTGATTCAGGACCCAAGGCTGGTGGTACTAGATGAGCCGACGGCTGGTGTCGATCCGGCGGGCTCACGCGAAATTCGCGATTTGATCATGGACCTGAAGCGCCGAGGAATCACCGTGTTGCTCTCGTCGCATTTGCTGGCGCAAGCGCAGGAAATTTGCGACCGCATCGGGATTCTCGCCGATGGCGTGCTGGTACGTGAAGGCCGTTTGGAGGAATTAATCGCAATCGAAAATCAGACCGAGCTTGTGATCGCCGATGCTTCCGATGACTTCGTGCACGAGATTGAATCGTTCATCAACCGCTCTAACGCGAAATTGCTCGAGCGGCGAAAATCGACCACCACGCTGGAAAGATTGTTTCTGGAATCGACCGGAGGGAATGACAAAAGCTCAACTCGCGAGTGACGACCTAAGAAAACAGAAATGACAGACAGCGAAACCGCTTCAACGCTTCAACCATTCAACGCTTCAACGATCCCGACGCGTCACCGAGCTTTGTCCCTGTCGCGCATTCTCGCCATCACCAGCAACACGCTCATTGAGCTGACGCGCCTGAAAGTTTTTTATGTCCTGCTCGTGTTCGGACTGCTGTTGATTGGCAGTTCGATTTTCATGGCGCAATTCTCTTTCCAACAGGAATTCCAAATCCTGAAGGACGTCTCGCTAGGTGCGATATCGATGTTCACTTCGTTATTGGCAATCATCGCCACGGCGCGAATGCTGCCGCAGGACATCGAAGACCGTACGGTTTATACCATTCTCGCCAAGCCGGTACCGCGTTTCGAATACGTTGTGGGTAAACTTGCCGGAATTCTTTTGTTGCTGGCGATCAGCACTCTGGTGATGGTCGCGGCGTTCCTGGCCGTGCTGTACATGCGCGAGCAGGCAGTGCTGCAGGCTACTGCGAAACAAATGGCCAGCACGCCGCCGGACCAGCTCGCCGATGCTCTGCGCGCCGTGCGCGCCTCCGCGTTCAACACCGATCTTGTTCCGGGAATTATCATCACCTTTCTCAAAGCGTGCCTGCTCACAGCCCTTACGCTGTTTGTCTCTACATTCGCCACGTCAACGATCTTCACCATCGTGGTGATGGTTTTCATTTATTTCATCGGACACCTGGAATCCACTGCGCGCGAATATTGGCTCACCGCACACGGCAGCGGCTTAATCACACGAGTGTTTCTTGCGATCGTGGCGCTGCTCTTTCCAGATCTGCAGGCTTTCAATTTGTTGGATGACATCGTCGCTGGCACCGCCATTTCGATGGCAGTGTTCACCAAGACTGCGCTGCTCGGCATTTTCTACACCGTGATCTACACGTTACTGGCGGTTTTTGTGTTTTACGGAAAGGAATTATGACGCGAGGCCTGGTCGCGCTGGCGGTGTTGATCGTGATGGGCCTATTCAAATTGCCGGTCGAACGGGACCTTGCGGCTCTTCATCGGCAGGAACATTTTCGCGGCGTCGAATTCAATCTCGATCTTCGCGAAAAACTCGGGCAACTGGGATTCATTGCCGCACTGAGCGGATTTCGAGCAATCGTCGCCGACGCGCTTTTTATCCAAGCGCACGCGGCATGGGAAAACACCCAATGGGGCCGAATGCTGTGGTTGTTCCGACAAATCACGACGCTCCAACCACGGGTGCTGCTATTTTGGGACACAGCAGCGTGGCATATGGCCTGGAACGCGAGCGTAGCCGCGATGAACGATACCAACCAGCCGCGCCAGGCGCTGCGGGTCAAAGCGCAGCGCGAATATTTTGCGGTTGGCAAAGACTTCCTCGAGCGCGGAATTAAAAATAATCCCGATCGGCCCGAGCTCTACGAAGCGCTTGCACGGCTTTACAAGGAAAAATACAAAGACCACGAGCGCGCCGCTGAATACTACGCCAAGGCAGCGACGTTGTCGGAAGCAGCGCCTTGGGACCGGCGTTTCTCCGCGTACGAGCTTTCTTATTGCGAGGGGCGCGAGGGCGAATCATATGTGCGCCTGCGCAGCCTTTACGATGAGGGCGAGAAGGAACGACTTCCGACTCTGATCAAGCGACTGAAGTTCCTCGAAGACAAACTCGGTATTCCGCAGGACCAACGAATTCCGTATCAGGGAAGCAAACGCTAAACATTCAATCGCGAGTCATTGAACCTATAGCCGCGCAAATTCGTTTGGCGCACCAAAACGCTGGTGCGTGCGCGTGCTTCCGTTGTAACATTCTGACTTTCTGGTGGTCTAACGGGGGTCGTGATGCGGTTTGCAATTTTCAGTGACATTCATTCCAATCTCGAAGCGCTTGAAGCGGTGATGGCGGATGCACGTCAACGCAGATGCACGCACTTTGTCTGTCTGGGCGACGTCGTTGGTTACAACGCAAATCCGTGTGAATGCATCCAACTTGTCCGCCAGCTCGATTGCCCGGTGGTTAAAGGTAACCACGACGAGCAGGCAACGTTCCCCGCGTCATCGGAACGTTTTAACGAGCTTGCCGAACGCGCCATCGAGTGGACGCGCGAACGTTTGAATGAGGAGGACAAGGAATGGCTGCGTAGCCTGCCGTTGCAGCGACGGGTACACGATTTTACGATCGTGCACGCTACCCTGGATACGCCCGGGCAATGGGGCTACGTATTTAATAATCTCGACGCCGTCGCCAGTTTTACGTATCAGCGGACGCCCGTCTGTTTTTTCGGCCACACGCATGTGCCGATGGTATTTGTGCGCGATGACGGCGTCCGGCGTCAGACCTCCGAACACATTCGAATTGAGCCTGGCAAAAAATACTTCATCAACGCCGGCAGCGTGGGACAACCGCGTGACGGAAACTGGCGCGCCGGATATTGTATTTACGACATCGAGAACAAGCTCGTCGAACTATTGCGAATTAAATATGATCTGGCCACCGCGCAGAAGAAAATCACTAAGGCCGGTCTGCCACGGCTCCTTGCCGAGCGGCTTGCAATGGGACGCTAAAGACAAAATAACCGAGCGGTAGGGCGGGCAGTCCTCTGCACGCCGTTCTCAATTCGCCACTTCACGCCACGGCGCGCACAGAGTGAGGCACCCTACCATTCAACACGCAGCGCAGGTAGAGCGGGCAGTCCTCCACATGCCGTCCTTGGTTCACGCCGCGCACGGAGTGACGCGGCTACCGACCCTCGTTTGCTCGCTCGCGGAGAATAAATTCTGCAACCGGCAAATCGCGCGGGTAAGTGATTTTGAAATTAAAGTCGTCATTGAGAACGACAGCGATCTTGTGGCCGAGTCGCTCGACTGCGGAGACTTCGTCGGTGACGAAAACATCTTCCGCGTAAACGGCGGCGTAGGCATTCTCGATCAACTTTCGCTCGAAAATCTGTGGCGTTTGCATTGCATACAGCTGATGCCGGTCGACTGAACCGACGACCAAAAGATCGGCATCTACACGTTTTAAGGTGTCATTGATTGGCTGCGCCAAAGCGGCTGCGCCCTGGACGCGGCACTGTTCGAAGGTCCGTTCGATTTGCTCCGGGGTAATCAACGGACGCGCAGCATCGTGCACGGCGACATATTTCGCTTCGCGATCGATCCGATCCAAGCCGGCCCGAACGGAATCCTGCCGGCGTTCGCCGCCCGGGACAATCGCGCGGATTTTTTTGAACCCCATGTCGCGACTGACTTTCCTGATCTCATCATGTCGTTCTTCACGCGCTACGATAATAATTTCGCCGACGGAATTCGCGCACTCGAACGCACAGATTGCGCGAGCGATCACCGGTTCACCCGCGATTACGGCAAACAATTTGTCGAATCCCATGCGCTGGCTGCTGCCGCCGGCGACGATGATGGCGCTCAGCATGGCCCCGACGTAATTCGTTGAACCGTTAAATCGTTAAATCGGATGCGATTCACGAATCTCGATTCTCGGATCTCTAATCCAACTGTTTCTGCACTTCGGCGCTGAGCGTTTTGCCATCGGCGCGCCCCGCCACCTTTCCTTGCAATGCTTTCATCACTACGCCCATTTGCGCTTTCGATGTGGCGCCGAGTTCAGCAATGGTTTCGCGTACGACTTTCGCCAGTTCGTCTTGGTTCATCGCTTGTGGCAGATAAGTGTTCAAAATCGCCAGCTCTTCTTTTTCTTTGTCCGCCAGTTCAGCGCGGCCGCCTTTTTCAAAACTTTCGATCGAGTCCTGACGTTGCTTCGCTTGCTTGCGAATGACCTGAACGGCTTCACCATCACTGAGTTCCGCCTCCGCGCCGGACTTTGCGATCGCCGCGTATTTCAATGCCGACTTGAGCATGCGCAGCACTCCCAGTTTCGTTGCCTCTTTGGCGCGCATCGCCTCCTTTAAATCCGAGTCCACACGTTCTTGCAACGTCATTGGGGGACAATTACGGCGTCCAAGCGCAATTGTCGATGTCGTAGCCACGACTGTGTGAGCGTCGATGTCGAGCTTGCAAAATTACCGTTCGAACCGCCCACGGGGCACTGACTACAGCGCGCCGCACTTGTGAACCGATTCCGCGTCGCCGATGGAGATGACATACATGCTGCGGTTTGTGCGTTTCAGTAAACCTGCGAGCACGTTGCCCGGGCCGAGCTCGATGAAAAGATCACAGCCAAGGTCGATAAGGCGCTGCATACAATCTGTCCACCGCACCGTGCCGGTGACTTGATCGCACAGAGTCTGACGGATTTCCTCCGGCGTTTTTACTTCTTCACCTGTCACATTGCTGATCACGGGTAAACGCGGCGATTGGATGGGCACATCGGCAAGCGCTTTTCCCAATTTCACGTAGGCACTTTCCATGAGGCGTGAATGATATGCACCGGCAACATTGAGCATCATTGCGCGGCCAATGCCGTATTCTTTCGCAACACCCACCGCGGTTTCCACGTTCGCCAACTCGCCGGAAATGACGATCTGATTAGGAGCATTGATATTGGCGATGTCGACGTCTTCATCCGCAGCGAGCCGGCGCACATCGTTTTCCAAGCCACCAATCATCGCCGCCATCCCGCCTCGTGTTGTTGAGCACGCTTCATGCATGAATTCGCCGCGTTTTTCCACGAGCTTCAGACCTGTCGCAAAATCGAACGTGCCCGCCGCAGCGTGCGCGGTGATTTCCCCTAACGACAGGCCGGCCGCACCGCCGACTTCAAAGTGACCGAAGACCTCGCGCAAGGCTGCCAATGCCGCCAGCGCGTGAACGTAAAGGGCCGGCTGACAATTTGAAGTCTTGGTCAATTCCTCGATCGGTCCCTTCCACGCGATGTCGCATAAGTTTCGACCGAGAATTTCATCGGCCCCACGAAACAAATCCGCTGCGACAGGGAATTGCTCGGCGAGGTCGTGCCCCATTCCGACGCATTGCGCGCCCTGACCGGCGAAAAGTAGTGCGATTTTGTTAGGCATAACGCGATCACAATTAACGCGGTTCTTCCTGTGTTGCGAGCGCGCTTCTGACGTCTGGGGAGCACAGGCTGCCGCCTGTTGTTCGCGGCAGCTTGCCGCGAGAATTCTTGATAATGTCACGAACTTTTCGGCAGGCTGCCGAAAAGGACAGGCTGACAGCCTGTGCTCCCCAGAAGATCGCACGTCCGCGTGAAATCGCTTGCGCGCACCGGCTCACTTGCCAGCATAAATGGATAGGGCTCGCAATCTTATGCCATTCACGACGCACGAGATTGAATCACCGGACCCGGTTACGCGTGTGGCCGCGGCCGACGCGGCACTGCGCGAGTCGGGGCAAGACAACGATATCGGCGAGAAGATGGTGCTCAACATGGGGCCGTCGCATCCAGCCACGCACGGCGTTTTGCGGCTCGTGCTGGAGCTGGATGGTGAGATCATCACCAAAGCCACACCGGATATCGGTTTTCTGCATCGCGGCGACGAGAAGATCTCCGAGAACATGCAATACAACCAATTCGTGCCGTATACCGATCGGCTCGATTATCTCGCGCCGCTCTCGAATAATGTGGCCTACGCCCTCGCGGTGGAAAAATTGATGGGCTGGGACATTCCGCCGCGGGGGAAAGCGATCCGCACGATTTGCTGCGAGACATCACGTATTTCCTCCCATCTCCTTGGGCTCGGCGCGATGGCGCTCGATCTCGGCGCGATGTCGGTTTTTCTCTACACGTTCACCGAGCGCGAAAAACTTTATAACCTCTTCGAGCTGCTAACCGGCGCCCGGTTCACCACATCCTACACCCGGGTGGGCGGACAAATCCGCGATCTTCCGGCGGCGTTTATCCCGCAACTCGAAAAATTCCTCGACGACTTTGGCCCGAGTCTCGACGAATGCGACAGGTTGCTGACCCGGAACAAGATTTTTGTGGATCGCACAAAAGGCGTCGGCGTCATCTCGAAGGAACGCGCGATCGCGTACGCGATTTCCGGGCCAAACCTGCGGGGGAGTGGAATCGAACACGATCTGCGCCGGAAACATCCGTATCTCGACTACGACCAATATGATTTCGATGTGGTGATCGGCAGCGCGGGCGATTGTTACGATCGTTATCTGGTGCGAGTCGAGGAGATGCGTCAGAGCGCGCGAATTTTGCGGCAGGTCGTCGATAAACTGCCCGGCGGTCCGATCAATGTTTCGAATTGGAAAAACATGACCCCGCCGAAATCGCATGTGATGACAAAGATGGAAGAATTAATTCATCATTTCATCGTAGTAACCGAAGGGCTCGACGCGCCGCCGGGCGAAGTCTATTTCGGCGCCGAAAATCCCAAGGGCGAGCTTGGCTTTTACATCAACAGCAGAGGCGGCGGCGTTCCCTATCGGTTGAAAATTCGTGCGCCGTCCTTCGTGAACCTCAGTATCCTGCCGGAGCTTTTGCCCGGTTGCCTCGTCAGCGACGTGCCCGCGGTGCTCGGCAGTCTGGACTTCGTGATGGGCGAATGCGATAGATGATGCGAATAAGACCGATGACTACGATGTTCCGAACTGCGTCGCGACTCATGCTCGTGCTCATGGTTGTGCTCATGCTTGACGGCTGCATCGGCAAGCGAATCACGAAGGCAAATGTGGATCAGGTCACTGAAGGCATGTCGAAAAAGCAGGTGGAATCAATTCTTGGACCTCCGACTTCTCTGAACAACGAAGACTTCGTGATCATGAAGAAGACGACCTACATTTACCGGCAGGGCAAAGACACGGTCACGATCGTCTTCAAGGACGATAAAGTACAGTCGAAGAACAGCACGCTCTCCGATTGATCCGCTGTAGCGTGCGCTGTCCTCAGCGCAGTTGTCCGCCTGACGCCGGTCAGTGATTCCGCCGAGAGCAGCCGACTCTACAGCAGGCGCGATTTGCCGCATATCACTCCGCTGGGTTAGGTTCCACGATGGCAGACGCGACGCGCATCCAAATCCCTGCCGAACTGGAACGGAAAATGGACGACGCGATTGCGCGTTATCCGAGCGAGCACCGTCGAAGCGCGGCGATGCCGCTGTTGCATTTGTGGCAGGAACAGTTCGGGTTCATCAGCGATGACGCCACCTTCTGGATCGCGGAAAAACTCGGCCTTCAACCGATCAACGTTCTCGAGCTGGTCACGTTTTATCCAATGTTCCGCCAGCATCCGGCCGGCAAAACGCATATCCGGGTCTGCCGCACGCTCAGTTGCGCGATGGCGAGTGGATTAGAAGTCATGGAAAATTTGTGCACGAGTCTGGCAATCCAGCGCCCGAGTGATGGTGAAGAAACGCATAATCCGATTGCGGTCAGCGCCGACGGAACGTACAGCGTCGAATTCGTTGAGTGTCTGGCCAGCTGCCACACCGCGCCGGTGTGCATGATTGGCGAACAACTTCACGAGAAGGTAAATCCAGAGTCCGCAGCCGACTTGCTCGGCAGTCGGCAATCGGCAATCGGCAACGCAGGATTGGTATGGCCGCCGCATCCGTTAGAACACCGTCTGGTTTACAAAAACATTGGACGCCCAGGTTGGACGAGCGACATCGAATGTTACCTGCGCGACGGCGGTTACGAACAACTGAAGGAAGCGTTGACTCTGTCGCGCACCGACATCGTCAACAAAGTCAAAAACTCAGGCTTGCGCGGCCGCGGCGGAGCGGGGTTCTCCTGCGGCTTGAAATGGAGCTTCATCAAGCCGGATGAAAAGCGACCGGTCTATCTGATCTGCAACGCCGATGAATCCGAGCCGGGCACATTCAAAGACCGCTACATCATCCACGAGGATCCGCACCAGTTGCTCGAAGGAATGTTGATCTCGTGTTATGCCCTTAATGCGCACACGGGGTACATCTACATCCGCGGAGAATTCCCAGACGGCGCGAAAATCCTCGAGCGCGCGATCGAAGAAGCGCGCCAGCACAATTTCCTTGGCAAGAATATTGTCGGGTCCGGATTCGACGTTGAGTTCTACATTCACCGCGGCGCGGGCGCCTACATTTGCGGAGAGGAAACGGGTCTAATCGAATCGCTCGAGGGGAAACGCGGTTATCCGCGGATTAAGCCGCCGTATTTCCCGGCGGTACTGGGTCTCTACATGTGCCCGACCATCGTCAACAACGTGGAGACGCTCTGTAACATAAAACACATTCTCGCCACAGGCGGCGCGGAGTATGCGCGCCTCGGCCGGCCTAACAACACCGGCACGCGGGTTCTCTGCGTGAGCGGCGATGTGCAGCGTCCAGGCTACTTCGAAGTCGAAGTCGGCGCCGTTACGATGGGCCAGCTGATTTATCAGATGGCCGGCGGCTTGCGACCGGGCCGGAAACTAAAAGCGGTTATTCCGGGCGGCAGCTCCGCGAAAGTGTTGCGCGCCGATGAGCGCTTCAAACTGAAAGAAAGGCAAGCCGACGGCTCGACGATCGAACGCGAAATGTCAATCGACGACATCCCGATGGATTTCGATTCACTCGCGGCCGCAGGTTCGATGGCAGGTTCCGGCGGCGTTATCGTGCTGGATGATTCGCGCGACATGGTTTGGGCGCTCAACAACGTAAACAAGTTTTACGCGCACGAGAGCTGCGGCCAATGCACACCTTGCCGGGAAGGTTCGCTTTGGATGCAAAAAATCACCGACCGCATGTTGCGCGGCGGCGGTGTGGTCGAAGATCCGAAAACACTGAAAACAATTGGCGACAACATCGCGGGCCGCACGATCTGCGCCTTTGGCGAGGCGTGCGCGTGGCCGACGCAAAGTTTTGCCGAAAAATTCCCGCAAGAATTTGCCGCCCACGCCCAAAAGCCCGTTCCCCCACCCCTCCCGCCCGAGTACACATCCGAAGAATTAATCGAGGAAGAATCGATTCCCACCGTCCCCATGGCCCACGACCCCGGCTGGGAAAAAGCCGGCGCGAAAGGAACGATCTAGAATATGAATCAGGAAAGCAGGAAAGCAGGAAAGATTCTCAGAGATTCCGAGATGACGCAGCAGATAATTGCCGCTGCGATTCGTGTGCATCGCGCGCTCGGACCAGGATTTCTCGAATCGATTTACGAAGAAGCGCTTGCTGTTGAATTTGCCCTCAGTGGAATCCAATTCGTCCGACAGTATCCGGTGCCACTCTTTTATCGCGATCACCAGATCGGCGAGCACCGGTTGGACTTCCTCGTCGAACGAAAAATTGTTGTTGAACTAAAAGCCGTCAGCCGGCTCGAGGATATCCATTTCGCGATTGGCCGCAGTTATCTCAAAGCAATCAGTCTTGAAGACGGTCTTCTTTTCAATTTCGCGACTATTCGTCTAACGATAAAGCGTTTTTGCCGCGAACGCCCGAGCGGAGAGGCGGCGGTCGATCTTTCTGAATGAATTTCCTATTTTCCTGCTTTCCTAATTCATAAATGCCTAACGAATCCCCAGTTCTGATGTTTAACGTTCAGATCGATGGCGTCTGGCACCAGTTTCCGAAGGGCACCCGTGTGATTGAGGCGTGTGAGCAGGTTGGCGTTTTCGTGCCTCGGTATTGCTATCACAAAAAGCTCAGCTCGCCCGGCAATTGCCGGATGTGTTTGATCGAAATGGGATTTCCAAGGCTCGGGCCCGATCGCAAGCCGGAGCTCGGGCAGGACGGCAAACCGATTATCAATTGGATGCCGCGTCCCCAAATTTGCTGCGCACAGGATGTAGCTGAAGGCATGGCCGTTCGCACCGACTCGGCGCTGGTAAAGGAATGTCAGCGCGGGGTCATGGAATTTCTCCTCATCAATCACCCGCTTGATTGCCCGATCTGCGATCAGGCCGGCGAATGCCGTTTGCAGGAGTTCAGTGTCGACTACGGCAATTCGCAATCGCGTTTTCTGGAGAACAAAGTCAAAAAGCCGAAAAATGTACAGCTCGGCTCGCGGGTAACGCTTGATGACGAGCGCTGCATTCTCTGCTCGCGCTGCATCCGTTTCTGCCAGGAAATCGCCCATGACGACGTGCTCGGATTCATCGATCGCGGCAGTCACACCGTTTTAACGGCTCATCCAGGCAAATCTTTGGAGAACAATTATTCGCTTAACACCGTCGACATATGCCCCGTGGGCGCACTGACTTCGACCGATTTTCGCTTCAAGATGCGGGTCTGGTTCCTGAAAGAAACGAAGAGCATCTGCACAGGTTGCGCAACGGGGTGCAATACGATCATTGGGACGCGTGAGGACGTGATCTATCGCCAAACACCGCGCGAGAATGATCACGTTAATTCCTGTTGGATGTGCGATTATGGCCGGCTCAATTACAAATATCTTGAAGCAGACGGCCGCTTGCTGGAGCCACAGATTCGTTCGGAGGGAAAACTGGTCCCGGCTGATTGGCCGACTGCAATTGGGCAAGCAGCGCTCCATTTAAAACAGTTTGCCGCGTCAGAAATTGCAATTGTTGCTTCGGGCCGGATGACGAACGAAGAGCTTTGGCTCACTGCGCAGTTAATGAATTCGTTAGGCGTGAAGTGGATCGATGTCGTTCCAAGGCGAGGGCGTGGAGACAAAATTTTGTTAAGTAAAGATCGCAACCCGAACACAAACGGCGCCCGGCTGATCTTAGGTTCGCGTTCTGCGCCCGGCGCAAAGCTCATGGCAATTGCCAAGGCGGTAAGATCCGGAGAAGTCAAAGCGCTGGTGATTTTGAAAGAAAACGCGATGCACCTGGGTCTGTCGGTGGAGGAACTGGCGCGGCTTCCCGCAGTCATCGTGATGAATAATTTGCAAAACCCGGCGACGGAAAAGGCTAGCGTCGTCCTGCCTGCCTGCGGTTTTGCCGAAAAACGCGGCTCGATGGTCAACGGCAAGGGCCGCTTGCAACGGTTGAACCGGGCAACTCGCCCGCCTGGAAACGCGCGCGATGACTGGGAGATTTTACGCGACCTCCTTCAGGCAATCGGCGGCGGCGACTCACTTCATTCGATTGAAGATGTTTTCCGCCGAATGAGCGAAACAGTTCCGCAATTCGCCGGATTGAGTCTCAGCAAAATTGGCGATCTCGGCGCGCACATCTTGGAAATTGAAGAGCTGCCGCCGACGCATCCCAGCGACGAAGAAGCGATAGAACAAGCGATCGCGGTCCAGGCTGCACGTCGCAGTGTTCGCTCAGATTTAGATCGTGCCAAAGCTCATCCCGCTGAGTTGATCACTCGACAAGCCGAACCGCAAACGGCACCGCGGCGGTAGAACTGACGACCACAATGGATTGGTTTTTTGTCATCACCTCGCTGCTGAAAATCGCAATTCTGCTCGGGGTGATCTTGTTCATGGTGTCTTATGCGGTGTACGCGGAACGCCGGGTCAGCGCGTTTATTCAAGACCGCGTCGGGCCGAATCGCGTTGGGCCCGCCGGTCTTTTCCAGCCCATCGCAGACATGTTCAAACTGCTGCTGAAAGAAGATTTCACGCCGCGCGCTACGAATACATTTTACTACTGGCTGGCGCCATGCCTCGCGGTAATGCCAGCCATCATCACCATCGCGGTAGTACCGTTCGGCAGCACGTTGTTCGGTGTGCCGATGGTGATTGCGGACGTGAACGTCGGGATTTTCTTTGTATTCGCGATCTCGTCGTTAGGCGTTTACGGGATCGTCATCGGCGGTTGGGCATCCAACTCGAAGTATCCCTTCCTCGGTGGCATTCGTTCCAGCGCGCAAATGATCTCTTATGAACTTTCGCTCGGGCTCGCTGTCATTCCTGTTTTTCTCTTCGTTGGAAGTTTGCGTCTGACGAGCGTTGTGCAGTACCAGGTCGAGCACGGCTGGTTTATTGCGCCTTTCGTTGGGGATTGGATGAATCCATGGAAATGGCTGCTCGCGATTCCGATGATCATCTCGTTCCTCGTGTTCATG
>QHOX01000107.1:0-10595 GCA_003219465.1 Verrucomicrobiota bacterium
ATCGATGTCGGCATGAGCAAAGGCATGCCGGAGGAAGTGGCGCAAAATTTTATTAAACAAATTCCACTCGGCCGCCTCGGCGACGTGCGCGAAATCGTCGATGCGGCATTGTTCCTGGCCTCGCCGCTGTCGAGTTACATCACCGGCCACGTGCTCAACGTGAACGGCGGATTTTACATGGGGTAATTCCCGTGGGTTCGGCACGCTGCTGGAATATATCCAAATCTTGGTGGCCGCTTGGTTGGTCGATCAACCTCTCAGAATGTACGCCACTATGTTTATCCAGTTCCACGTTTAGTGTATTGCGAAGGGCTGACGCGAGGGACAAAATGCCGCCAGTTGGACGGTCACCGGGCGATCCGTTGCATTGCATTCAGCGGGGAAGTAAACTGATCCCACTGAACTAATTCTGTGGCGGAGCCCAAAATCCAGAGCTTGCCTGAGGAGGAAGCAATCGATGAGATCGTTGAGACGGTCCGACTAGCGGCTCAGGGAACAGCGCCCTTTGCGCTTGTTCTTGGTTCAGGATTTAGCCAGGGCTTAGTTCCGGTTGTCCGAGAAATCGTGGGCGAAATCTTGCCGCTATGGATGAAATCTCTAAAGGAACATCAGTCTTTCGAAACGCAGAAAGAGATTCCACACGATCAGCGTACTGAAATTGCCCGTGATTTCTGGAGTGAATTTGTTAAACGGAATGCCAGTCGTGGGCTGGTTCTTCCATTAGACTCCCAAACTGCTCTCCCAGAAACTTATTCTGACGCCTACAAAGCCGTCTTTACTCCAGAATACTTTGGAGCGGTGGGCGAACCGTTCCAAGCGCGCAGGTTCCAGCGCGCCCTCATGCAGCTGGACAAACCGCGCCTTAATGCCGCGCACTTCTTGCTGGCTTCCTTAATAGGAGTCCAACCGGGCAAATCCCGCGGAAGCAATTCGTTCAAATTCTCTGCCGCGTTTTCGCGGTTGATTCTAACGACGAACTTCGATCCGTTTCTCCAAACTGCGCTGCAGGCCGTGAACCGTTTGTATTTCATGAGCGATACCCCCGAGCTGGGGGTTGGCGACGAGATATTCGACGACGAAACCGATGCCATTCATCTTGTTTACTTGCATGGCACTATTCATCGCCGCTCTCAGGCGGCGACGGATGAAGACATTAAAACGCTTAAAGAAAAGAATGCTCGGACACTAGCACCCGTCCTGGAGCGGCATGGTGTGATTGTACTGGGATACAGCGGTTGGGACGATGCTGTTGTTGAAGCTCTTGCGGCTTGTGATCGCTTCGACCACCGGCTTTATTGGTGTGGACGCGAATCCGATCCACTGGCAAAAGGTGCGTTTGGTCCACGGGTGCCGGACATTCTGCATAAGCCTTCAGCCCTCTACGTTCGAACAGCTGGTGCCGGTCACTTTATGGCCGAACTCTGCGGTCAACTCGTTAACGGATTGCCACGGCTGCTCGACAATCCGATCGGGCAGCTCCGGGAGATGCTGGAAACCATCGATTTGAAAGAACTGAAGAATCTCGGCACCGCCCATCCGGTCGCGTCGAACACTCCCCAACTCATTGATATCGCGTCCAACACGGAGGCATTTGCCCAAGCGCAGGAATTGACGCTTCAACGGTTGCGGGAGGTGGAGCAGGTTTTCCTTTTCCGCGGGCAGGGCGTTCCTCCCCCGAAGGAGACGGAAACACCGCAACCGCTGGTGGCAACGCCATCCGAACAACGTGATGGCAGGGTGAGTGCTGCGCCCTCGGTAGACCCGAAGAAGCAAATCGAACAGTTGTTATCGTCGGCCCGAGTCGCTGCTGCTTTGGGCAACCACGCTGAAACTCTCAAGCTATGCAAGGAAGCCTTCAAGCTTGCTCCGATTGAACCTGCTGATATGGCCGATCTGTTGCTGCTTCAAGCGGGTGCACATTACTTTCTTGGAGATCAAGACGAAGCGATTTCTAATTTGAGCCAAATTGCTAAGCTGCCCGGCGCGCCGGTTGAGCAAGTTGCCTTAGCGCTCAACAACCGGGGCATCACTTGGGGAGAGAAGGGAGAGACCGAAAAGGAGTTGGCGGACTATACGCGTGTGATAGAACAGTTGCCGGGCGCGCCGGTTGAGCAAGTTGCCTTAGCGCTCAACAACCGGGGCATCATTTGGGGCAAGAAAGGAGATACCGAAAAAGCGTTGGCAGACTTTACGCGCCTGATAGAACAGTTGCCGGGGGCGCCGGCCGAGCAAGTAGCCATGGCATTGGGCGGCCGCGGGTGGACAAACTACTTACGAGGCGACTACTCCGCTTTTCTAGCCGATACGGAAGTTGCCGTGAACAAGCTCCCTTCTTTGGATTCTGTTGCTTTTAATCTAGGACTGGCCTTGCTAGCTGGAGGGCGCGACGCAGAAGCGCTTCAGGCCTATCGAGACGCTGGGGCGCGGTTTCCACAGTCGATCGACGTGAACGGCTTGGCGGATCTAGACGAAGCTAGGAAAAAGTGGCTCGGGGACGAGCGCGCCCAGCCTGTGATCCAACTACTCCAGTCGCTCAAGAAGTAGATCGGAAGTGCGATCCGAAACCAGTTTGAATTCAGCGACGCTACGCTGCAAGTGAAGAAGTGAGCCGCCAGCTCGGCACCCGGCCTTCTCTCGCGTTTTCGAATTATCTTCGACCAGCATGATTCTCGAGGAATATCCTGATCGTAGCCGCGAGTTCTTCGCTTGAGCAGTGATCGCGGAAGGACTGAGAATGGATCAATCCAATTTCTGCACGAGCAGCCAGACGAAGGCCGAAAGTATTGCTGCAAACGTCGATAGTACGAGCGTGACGCGCTTGGTCTGGCGTATTTTGAACGCCGGCTTGGGGATGTCCTCGTGAATCTGACTGGCCTCGAACAATTTCATCAGAGCGAAAGCGACGACGAAACCGACGGCCGCCCATTTGAGGCATCCCAGAGTCATGTCGAGCATCCCGGCAGAGGGTAGCGCAGGCTCATGCAAGGCTCAAGAGAGGGTGCTGAAATTTGTGATCGCGCCGTGGGCCAAATGATAGCAAGAACCCTGCGGCTGCGCAGCCTTTACGTAGACGGAGAATTTACTTTCTCTGCGAGAGTCTGTACCGCGTCGGCTAACGTCTCGAAAGTCGTGATTTGGATTTCCGATCCGTAATGGAATTGCGAAAGAATATTGAGGCCAATGTCCTTGCGCGGGTCGGTCACCACACGCGCAACCGAAGCAACACCTTTTTCGGTAAGCGTTTCCATAATTTTGGCCAGATGGGGCGCTGCCGCGGAATCCATTGATTCGAGCCAGCGGAAATCCACGAGAACGCGAAACCCAGGCGTAACATCCTGCAATAACTCGCGCACGCGCTGGGCAACCGCCTTGACTTCCTCCGCTGTGACGCGTTGCACGGCGCTGATCGCGAGCAGGCGTTTCGACTGATCGAGCTCCACCGCGTACATACTTCGTGATCACACAAAGCAGGCGCGGTCGCAAGTATACGACTTGATCCCGGAGGGCGCGGCAGTCAGAGACGGCCGCTACAGAATGTTTTGGAAAAAAGCGTTTTCAAACGTTGGCTGAAAAGCGCCAGGGTCTGTCTCGCCGAGTCGAAATCGGGGGCTGATTTCAAATTGCGTTGCGCAATAAATTTCCATGTCTATTCTGCCGCACTTCTCGAGCGACGCGCGCACCGTGTTTAAAGCGAGCGCCGGCGTGTTGCAATCGCGGCTGAGATGCCCGAGCACAACGCGCTCGATTTTTCCGGGTAACAATTCCTCAATCACGCCCGCCGCAGCCGTGTTCGACAAGTGTCCGTGCCGCGACTGGATGCGCTGTTTCACCGGCCACGGTCGGTGCGTGTCGTTCTGCAAAAGCTTTTCGTCGTGATTAGTCTCGACCACGAGCGTTCGCACTTCTCGCAAACGTTCGACAATCAACTTGGTCACGTAACCGAGGTCGGTGATAAACCCGAGGCTGCCTGAGCCGGCGTGAAAGACGAACCCGAGCGGATCCACCGCGTCGTGCGGCACCGGGAACGTTTGCACCGTGATATCGCAGATCGAAAACTCAGCGCCAGTCGCAAACAATCGCCAATTCCGACATCGCTCCGAGAGACCGCTGGACCGAAGCGCCTCGGCCGTGAGCCGATTGCAGTAAATCGGCAGATCGAATTTGTGGCAGAGAACTTCAAGACCGCAGATGTGATCAGTGTGTTCGTGCGTGAGAACAACGCCGTCGAGCTGCTCCGGCGTTACGCCACATTGCTCCAGACGCAGCACCACTTGCCGCGCGCTCAGACCGCCATCGACGAGAGTCTTGCAGTGATCGGTTGCGACCAGCGCGCTGTTCCCCGCGCTCCCGCTCCCGAGCATGGTCAAGCTGAACACGGGTCTCAAGATAGCCGCGTGATTGCAGTTCATGCAAACTGAATTGTATCGCGGCCAATCCTGTCTGCGACTTTTCAGTGACGACCTTCTGCATAGTACGAGTAAACGGCCTGCGTCGGCTGACGCGATTGGCCCTTCCTGCCGCGGTGGCCAATTCTCGGCTACAGGCTCTCCGCCGTTAGGGCATCGATAAATTCGCGCGGCCTCTCGGCGTTCAGCAATGTCGAACGCATGGCATTATCCTTCACCAGTCGCGCCAGCGTGCCGACGCAAATCAGATAATCGCTAAGCAAGCGTTCTGGAACGCCGATTACGAAAATGAGATGTGCGCGTTGCTGATTTTCGCCGAATGGAATACCGGCGCGGCTACGCCCGATGCCGATAACAATTTCATCGACCAAATCCGTGCGCGCATGTGGAAACGCGACGCCGTGTTCGACGATGCTCGGGTGCGTCTGCTCACGAGCCAGCAACTGTTCGAGAAAGGCTTCGGGGTCAGCAATTTTCCTGCCGCCAATATCGGACGCGAGCACGTCCACGATCTCGCGAATCGCATTTGCCGTTTTTCGCGAGCGCAACCGGAGGATCACCTGTTGTTCCGTTAGCAGATCTGCGAGCGCGATAGGCATTGGAGGGGCGGAGAGATTTGTTGGATTATGCGGCAAACGCAGTTATCCAGTTAAATAGCAAGGTGTGGCAACTCAAGATACAGCGATAGCACCGAAAGAGGAACGGACAGTTTCGTTGCAGCGGAGCATTTACGATCCGGGCTATGTCAACGCGATGTCGCACTTTTATCGGGGCGAACTGGGGCGGATCATGGTGTGGCGGCAACGGCTGGATATGACGACGAATTGGGCCATCACCAGCAGCACCGCCATTATTACAATCGCGTTTTCTACGCGCGAAGTGCCGCACATCATTTTCTTTTTCAACCTGGCCATCGTTGCTGTGCTCCTGTGGATCGAGTCGCGCAGATACCGTTTTTACGACGCCTTCCGCGCCCGCGTCCGCATGCTCGAAGCGCATTTTCTTGTCCCGATGGTGATGGAAAATCGCGATCTGCTTCAGGGCGAATGGAAAAAGCTCGTATGCGAAGATTTAATTTTGCCCTGCTTCAAGATCACCAAATTGGAAGCGATCGGGCGCCGGATGAAACGGAATTACATGTTCATTTTCATCCTGATTCTGATCGCGTGGTTGACGAAAATCTTTTTGCACGCCAGCGCACCGATCACCGATGTCGTATCGTTTTATCACGCGCTGCGCATCGGACACATCCCGTCGTGGTTCGTGGCGATGGTTTTCGTGGGCACGTTTATCAGTGTCATTTCGATCACCATTTACGTCAGCAAACGTTCCTCCGGCGAAATCTCCGAGTTCGGCACGCACCGGTCGCTGTGGCGCATTTAAACACGTGCTTTGCGTCGGCCGTTCGTGCTAAAAGAATTCTATGACGATCTTGAACCGCTATATCAGCAGATTTCTGCTGATTTTTGTCTTCTTTTCTGCAGTCTCGCTTGGCAACACCGCGGCTCAGCCAGGTGGTCGTCTCATTGTCATCAGAGCGGCGAATTTCGGCTGGAACCTTGCCGCCAATCTTAAGATCGATGGCTGAACCGTGGCGAACATTGTCCAGGGTCGCCGTTATGACCATGTTATCCGGGCAGGGAGACATGTTCTGACGGTTTCAGCGGTGCCAAATATCGAGTTGCGCCAGCCGGCCTCTGTTACTGTGAACGTGCGGCCAGGCGGAACGTACATCTTTACCGCCCTGTGGGATTCCGACCACGTTTATCTCCGGCCGACGACGCTGTCTCCCGCGCAGATGGCGAAAATGGGACTTTGAGAAGCGCTATTTAATCTTCGCCAGAATCCCTTCCATCTCGTTCCGCCGGAACGCGCGCAACGTTTGGCCTGTGACGTTGCCAAGTGAACCCACTTTAAGTATGAACGCGCTCATGGTCTCGTCATCGGGCGCCTCAAATATCACGACTGCATCGTAAGCGCCCATCGTCCAGTATTCGTCCACGATCTTCATTCCCATTCTTTCGGCTTCAGCGATTGCCGCGTCGCCGCGTTTCACGGTGTCTTTGATATTCCGAATTCCCTGGTCTTTGAACTGAATGAGACAGACGTAATTAGGCATAATGTGTTGGTCCTTTCGTGTGTTGTTGGCTCAAACAGTATTGCAAACCAGTGCCCGCGCAAAAAAGAGAGACTTATTTGTCCTTCCTGCTACAACACCAGTAACACGCTAACAATGGAACCGGGCGAAGCTCTTGGCGTTGCCGCGCAGCTGACCTGGCAGGGACTTGACGCGGTGAACTTCACTCGACCGGTTCGGTGTCGTGTAGTCGCCCGTAATCGACGGTCAGTCTGCCGCCGCCGTGCTCGGTATAAATTTCGACGAAGCGGTGGCCGAATTGAATATCGCGCCAGGAGTAATCCTTTTGCGTTTGAACCGACGCTGCGATCACCGGATCGATTCCAACGACCGATACGATAAACAGCGCACGGCTGGCGCTGAGAGATTCATTAGTCGCGCCGAAAAGCGGGCTCTTCTCGTCGATCGTGTGCCGCAAAGTCAGCGCCGCGGGGAAAACCGTCAGCCGATCGAAATGGAGTTTGAGAACATAAAAGTACCGGAAATCTCCGCCTTCGAGCAACGGTTCATCGCGCGAGAACATGATTCGGAACTCGGCCTCCACCATGCTGTGCTGGTTTTCGTTGCCGATTCGGACCATCAGCGTCGGCTTCCCATTCAACGGCGCAATGACCAAGGATTCGCTGAACACGACACGGGCGATCGGGCGTGAAAAGCGCACGAAGATGAGGCCGGTCATCGTTGCGAGCAAAAAAATCCCCGTCATGATCTCAATCGTCGTGACCACGTGGGCGTACAGCGTTTGCGGATACATGTGGCCGTAGCCAACGGTCGCCAGCGTTTGCACGCTGAAAAAGAAGCAATCAAAAAACCAATGCCCGCCAGTGCTGCCGGCGATACTCTCGTGCTGGAGACTATAAAGCGTGGCGAATAGGAGATTTAGGCCGACATAAAGACCGGCGACAAACGCAGCGAATCGCGGCCACCTTAAACCGAGCAGCCAGCGATAGACATCGCGCCATCGCCAGGAGTCCGTCCCCACTTTGACGAACTCGACCTGACCGGAGCGAATAGAAACCTGACTGGGTTTTCTCCTCATGTTCATCTAATTCGCGGCGGGCGGTAATTGGTCAACAAACGTATCGATGGCCTTCAGAATCTCTTGATCCACATCTTCCTGCGTTTCGCCCGTTGCCTGGAGCTGGCGCTTCGGCACGCGCAGCGAATGGTCGCCGGCTTCAACAGCGTGCAAAAAATTTGGCGTTTTCATCTCGGCTCGAACGCGCTCCAGAAGATCCAGCGGACATAGCGCGTCGCGCGTGCCTTGCACAAACAGGATAGGCGTAGTCAGCGCGCGCAAAACTTCGTCGCGGAGTTTTGTGCGATCACCCATCGCGCAGAGCGGATACCCGAGGCAAACCAGACCGTCCACTTTTTCCTCGAGTGACACGTGGGATCCGATCCGGCCGCCCATGCTTTTGCCGATCAGGAATATCGAGTACGGCTGATGTTTCTCTCGTGCCGTTTGCAACGCTTCCCGATGTGCTGCGATCAGTTGGGGCAATGGATCGGGCCGTTTCCGCCCCGCACGCATGTAGTCGTAATCAAATGTCTCGACGTCACCGATTTCTGAAAAACGTCGTTTCCAGTTTTGCATCCACGGATGCGAGGAAGGCGCACCTGCTCCTGGAGCAAAAAGAATTAAATGCCGGCTCACGGGAGCAGTCAGGAGCGATCACCCGGGTTCGCCGAGCGAAGGCGAAACAGCTTCGGAGGTCGCTGGAACGATTGGTTAGGGCGCATCGCTCACTCCAACACCGCTGTCGCTTCGATCTCGATCAGAAATTCTGGAACTGCCCAGCGCCGAGACGCCGATCCAAGTACTTGCAGGCGGATTCTCCGGAGAAAAGAATTCTCTTAAAGCAGTACCCACCGCTGCTCCGCTCTCGGCCTGATAGTTCACGACGTAAATCCGCAGAGCGACAACGTCTTTCAACGTGCCGCCAGCCGCCTTCATGGCTTTTTCAAGGTTACGAAATGCTTGCCTTGCCTGCGCAAGAACGCTGTCTCCGCCGACGATATTTTTCCGTACGTCCCAAGCCGTTTGGCCAGAGATGAACGCCATCTTTCTCCCGCTGGCGATCACGACCTGAGAAAACCCATGCGGCAGACTCGGGAAAAGACTATTCGGATTGATGTATTCCTTCGGCATACGTGAAGAGTTGCATACGCCCAGCTATATTTAAAAATGGCTGTGGTAAGCCACGGCAGAGGCTGTAGCTAGATCAAACATCGTACATGGAACATCAAATATTTCGTTCGTTGGCTTCTTCGTTTGGTTAGATGATGCCATTTCAGTCAAAACTCCCAACCGCCACCCCAAATGGTCGGAGGAGCTAGTTCGACAATATTGCCCGCAGGGTCCCGAAAATAAAGCGAACGACCGCCCTCGTCCCAATCCACTTCCCTTTCGATAGGGATTCCAGCTTCACGCAATTGCTTCCGCCATGCATGAGCTCCTCGGGCTTGGCAGCGAACGCAATATGCCCAGCGCCGCAAGTCCCATGGGAAGGAACATCTCTTCCCGGTGCGCCACTCTTGCGAGGATCGAAGATCAGCAGGGCGCCACCGCCGCACCGGAAAACCACCGCCAAATCGCCGCGCGCGATGACTTCTAATCCCACCGCAACGCGATAGAACCGTTCTGCCGCAACCAAATCCTCCGCGTACAAGACCGTCTCGAAAATTCTGGTGGGTCGCATCACAGGCATTGTCAATCGTTCGTCTAACGAGAACAAGATCAGCCGCCGCGAGCGGGGCGCGCGCCGCAGCGGGTTGACGGGTTGAACTCATGTGAAGCTGGATAGTACGGCGGCTCGCGGTCGGCTCCATCGCTTGGTTAGATGTCATTGGCGGCTGTCAGACTGAGAGGTGGCTCGTGCCAAAAGATGCGCTCAATGCGAGGATCGTCGACAGAGGCGCGATTCCAGCGAAAGCGCAAGGTCGAAGCTGTCTGATGACTTAGAGCGGTGACGACATCTCGAGGCATTCGCAAAACCGCCAAGACGCTGAGACTCGGGTCGAAAAACACAGCAACGAGAAAATCGAATACCAGCTCGCTACTGCGGAAGTCAAATGACGTGCTGTCCGACATGCCGGTAACGATGCGCGATTTGATTTGCTAGGTCCTACCGGAGGTGTCGCTTGCATCGACGTGCTTTTCCACTGTGCTGCGACTAAGCTCGAGATCAAGAAGATGTGCAACAAGCCACTCAGCGAAATCTCCTTGCAGCGTCCGCTCTGTGCGAAGAATCCCGAGCTCCTTCAACCCTGCACGTGATGATAAGTAGCAGCCGATGAGATGGCCTGCGACCGCAAAGGCGTCGCGCGCTTCGGATTTCGTGAATTGCAGCTCGGTGCTCATAACATCTGACGAGACGCAAGATCAGCGACCGCGCCAGAGAGCGCGCGTGGCTGCAAGCTGGACGAACTAACTACATGAAAGCTAAGCATCGGATCGGGGTGCGGTTCGCTGCATCGCGTGGTTAGATGTCATTGCGTCCGAAACAAAGTTTGTCACGCCAAAGGAGAATGGCGTAAGTTGTGTGCAACTGCAAGACGATGTCCGAACAATCCGATTCTGACGAGGCCGGCGAGCAATACAATTACGCAAAGCTTTTGAAGCGACGCGAGTGGCTGGAGAAAAGCGACGCGATGATAGCCAAGTCGCGTCGCTGCGAAAAATGCGGACGAACGGGACGACACTTTGCTGCCCACCAGCGATGGTACGACTACGGTCGACTGCCGTGGGAGTATCCAGACGAGGCTTACATGATCGTATGCAACGGGGGCTGCCACAGGGAAGCGGATGAGGACAGGGAAGAGCAGGAAACGGACGCCAAGAACTACCGGCGCTACGGCTGGCAATGGGAGTTAGGTAAGAAGGAGCAGAGGCCCCGGGAAAAGGAACTGCGGAGACTCGGCAAGTATGAAAGCAAGTTCAAGGCGTGGCTGATCCGCCACAAGATACTGCGGGAACCGTGGAACTGGGATCTGTATCCGCTGTGGCATCTCTGGAATCACTTGTCGAATCAATTTCTAGCTGAGCGACA
>QHOX01000107.1:10641-46321 GCA_003219465.1 Verrucomicrobiota bacterium
CCGTCTGGCTCTTTGACGCGCTGCGCTCGAACCTTCGAGGTGTCCCTTGCCGGACTCTCAACTCTCAACCAAAGACACTCAACTGTGTCTAGTGCACTGCCTCCCTAAGAAGAAGGAAAACGGCGTGTTACTGGATCACCTGGAAGGCTACATTACTTACAAGAGTGCCGCGAGGAGTAGTAACCCGAACCGGACCGGTGGTCGCGCCTGCGGGCAGCCTGGTAATTATCTCGGAAGACCCATGGACGGCGAATGTCGCCGCGACTCCGTTAAAGGTAACGCTCATTGCGCCGGTTAGGTTGGTTCCGAGAATCTTAATCATTCCTCCCACCTTCCCCGCGGTGGGAACGGTTTTAACAAATGGACCCAGGCCCGCGCCCAAGCTGAAAACGGTGCCATCCCGGTTGGTTCCGCCACCATTGGTTGTTCCGTCGAAGGTCCCGCCGGTCGCTTGGACCAACCCTGCAAAGGGGTCGGTGCCATCGGTGCCGTTAAAATCGTGGAGAATAGTAAAGATACCCTGAGCGGTTATCTCGAACAGGGTCCCGTCGATGTTAGCTCCGCCGGAGATCGTGGCCCCGTAGAAATTCCCGTCCGTGCCCAGAACCAGCGCGGTCGGAGTCGCGCCATCCGTAGCATCAAAGCTGTGCAGCACGGTCAGCGCACCCGCCGGCGTGATCATAAAGACCGAGCCATAATCATTGGCGCCGCCCTGCCCGGCAGCGCCGTAGAAGTTACCGTCGATGGCCTGAACGAGTCCAGCTACGATTCCTCTGCCTTCACTGTCGTCAAAGTTGTGCAGCGTAGTCAGCACCCCGCCGGTGGTGATTTTGAAAACCGTTCCATAATCCCCGCCGCCGCTCCCGCCATTATAAGTAGTGCTGTAAAGGTTTCCATCAGTGCCCTGGATGAGAGGCGCCTCCGGGGATGAGCCGTCGGTCAAGTTAAAGCTGTGCAACGTGGTAAGCGCACCTCGCGGCGTCATTTTGAAGACCGTTCCCAAGAGATGCGCTCCGCCGGACTGGGTCGTCCCGTAGAAGTTCCCGTCCGTGGCCTGCACCAGTCCCGCGTAAGGGTTAGAGCCGTCTTCAATGTTAAAGCTGTGCAGCGTAGTCAGCGTTCCCTGCGGAGTCATTTTGAAGACGGTGCCTTCATTGTTTGTGCCTCCTGCTTCGGTTGTCCCGTAAAAGTTCCCGTCATTACCCAGCACAAGCCCGGCGAAAGGGGCCGCGCCATCGGCGCAGCTTTGACCGCAAAAGCTATGAAGGGTGGTGAGCGTTCCGGCTGGAGTAACCTTGAACACCGTGCCCTGTTGATGGGCTCCTCCGGCCTGGGTGGTTCCGTACAGATTTCCGTCTGTCCCCTGGGCAAGGGGCGCGAAGAGAGGGTTGGCTCCGTTCGGTCCGACGAAATTGGCCAGAGTCGTAAGAGTCTGCGCGCGCCCCACCTGCAGCGTCGCCAGGCAGAGGAGAGCGAGGAACAAGCTCGGAAGCGCGAAAAAATTCATGAATTCATGCTACGGCCCAACCAGATTTGCCGCAAAAGATTCTTGGTAACGACCCTGTTACCTGGTGATCCGGAGATTGCAATCACGAGCGGCTTTAGCATCTAACGAGAAGGAGCTCAGCCACCGCTGGTGGCAGCGAGCTTTGCTGCGGAGTTTAATGTTGAGGTCGTATGAAAGCTAGACATCGGAACGGCCAGCGGTTGGCTGCAGCGATTGGTTAGATGCTGGTGATGCATGGCGCTTACGTTTGTAGAACTCCGGATTTACCAAAAGTGCGGTTAAAATGCCAATTCCAAATCCGCCTAGATTCGATTTGGTGAGACAGTGTCCAGAACTGCGACCACGGTAGTGTCGTGTGACCCTGAGCGGTGGTGTGCTGAATAAGATAGATGCCGACAATGGTCCAGCCTGCCCCGACAGGTCCAGTCAGGAGAAGCAAGATGCGAACGCGTAAGGGCGCACGCCGATAGTGGCCAAAAAAAGCCGCGATGAAGAGCAAGACGGCGCCGATGCCGACGATCACATGATTAACAATGTGGACGTTCACGGCGCGAGTGCATCTAACGAGAACAAGATGAGCCGCCGCGAGCGAGAGCGCGCGTGGCTGCGGATTGACGGGTTGAACTCATGTGAAGCTGGATAGTACGGCGGCTCGCGGTCGGCTCCATCGCATGGTTAGGGCTTGATGAGATCGAAACTGACACGAACTCCGCCCTCGATTCGCTTGTAATACTTGGCGCTGAACGAATCAATGCTCTCGAACCGAAATGTCTCCTCGCGCACAGCGGCGTGATCTCGAGAACTTCGAATGGCGGACAAGCAGACCTCGCGGGACACGCCATCGCAGTGGCCTCGGGAAGCTGCAAAGTCGAAGGTGCATGAGTAGGCGCGGCTCCAATCCGGCGGCTCTGACCCGAACTCCGTCGCAGAGTGTTCCCACGCTTCGGCACCACGAGCTGTCATCCCGAACCAAAACGGAGGCTCTAGGCGTTCAGGAACAAGGACGAGGTCTTCGAGCGAAATTGCGCCCGGCTCGAGCTGCTGTAAGAATCCGTCGCGCAGGCGTTCGATGATGTGACGAGCGAGTTCTGCTCTGGACGTCTGTGCTAAGTCGCAACGTACATTATCAGCGATCTGCACGATAGACTCGAAATCATCTGCGGTAGCGTCGAGGACTAGCCAATCGAGGTGCGTCATGCTTTAGCCCTAACGGGAAGAAGCTGAGCGACCGCTGACTAGAGCGAGCTGCGCTTCGGGTTTTAGTGTTGAAATCATCAAAAGTAGATTAACACGCCGGTCAGCGGTTCGCTCCAGCGCCTGGTTAGGCGTTTCGCACTGCATCAGTCTCAAGTTCGAGGTCTAGACCGCAGTAAGGGCAGTAGCGGACGTCCTGCGGAAAAGACGAACCACCCCGATTGCTGATCATCGCGAGCGATTTCCGACAACGCGGGCAGCGAAAGGCGAAAAGGTAAACGCACGCGATAGCCGACATGAGCAGCACAACGGCGATCACCCCAATCGTCGAGAACAAACGGCTGTGTTCTGCGGCGCCGGTCAGTCCGATAATCATAGCAACGCTCCACGGGATTAATAGGCCGAAGAGAATCATGCGTTTCGTATGCGTGAATCTGTCATGGATGCTCATACGCCTAACGAGAAAGAGATAAGCTACGGCAGGGTGGCGTGGCAAACACATTGAACGCATTTCGAGGTGGGGCCGTTGGCTTCATCGATTGGTTAGGGCCCATGACCTCGACGGAATCGACGCACAAGCTGAAGTAACAGAAACCACACAACGGCGTTCACTGCGATGCTGCCGGTGAGCTTCAAAATACCCAGACTGCGAAGCGAGAGTTCGCTCGTCCAAAGCGTTCTTTCGACGAGGCGCCCGACCAAAATGCTTCCTGGCATAAGCAAGAAAAACTGCGCCAGCCATAACACCCGGCCAAGAGCGGACGTCGTCAGCTCCCAAGTGAACGCGCTGATGACTGCAATCATTTCAAGGATGATGAAAACGCACCAACCTAGAGTGATCTTCATGCGAGGATAAGCTCTAACGAGAAGTAGGTCGAATTATTCGGCAATTAAATACGGGAAAATTCGGCCTAATCCGCTTGCGTTGGTCGCGGTGGCTAGAAAAAATGGCTTTCATGAACGCGATTTTATCGCCAACGCAGACGAGAAACAAACCCAAACTGCTCGATCAAGTGCGCGATGTGATTCGACGAAAACATTTCAGCATCCGCACGGAGCAAACCTACGTCGACTGGATCAAGCGCTACATTTTGTTTCACGGGAAACGACATCCGCGCGAAATGGCCGAGGCAGAAATCACCGCGTTCCTGACGCATCTCGCTCGTGTTGGTAGAGTGGCCGCGTCAACACAGAACCAAGCGTTAAGAGCCTTGCTCTTCCTCTACACAGAGGTGTTGCAGCAGAAGATTGGTTGGCTTGATCAAGTCGAGCGCGTAAAGCGGCCCGCGCGCGTACCCCTTGTGCTGACGAAAGAGGAAGTGCGGCGCCTGTTCGCGCATCTGCATGGCACGAACAGACTCATGGCCGGGCTGCTCTACGGCAGCGGTTTGCGTTTGATGGAGTGCGTGCGCCTACGCGTGAAGGATGTCGATCTTGGTTATCTCCGCATTACGGTACGCGACGGCAAAGGAGGCAAAGATCGGATCACAATGCTTCCGGTGAACGTTGCGAAATCGCTCGAACGTCATTTGCAAAAGATGAAGGCGCAGCACGAGCAGGATCTGGAAGATGGCTTTGGTCGTGTTCACCTGCCAGACGCTTTGCAGCGGAAGTACCCGAACGCGACACGAGAATGGATGTGGCAGTATGTTTTCCCCTCTTCGCGTTTGTCGATTGATCCGCGAACCGGGGTCCGCCGTCGTCATCATGTGGAGGAAAGTTCGCTGCAGCTCGCGATGAAAACAGCAGTGCGCGCTTCGGGAATTCAAAAGCCGGCGAGTTGCCACACGCTGCGCCACTCGTTCGCGACCCATCTGCTGGAGAACGGAAACGATATTCGAACCGTGCAGGAGTTGCTAGGTCACAAGGATGTTTCGACCACGATGATTTATACGCACGTGCTCAATCGACCGGGCATCGGAGTGAAGAGTCCGTTGGATTGAAATTCTCCGAAGCCGCCGGATCAGGAAAACAGTGCCGGCAGGACGTTGGCGACGAAATCGACCAAACCGTGACCGATCATGTTGGCGACCAGGTCGCGGCGCCACAGATAGAAGCAGGTCAGGATTAGGCCTGCTGCGAAGGCGATGAGAATGTTGGCAGCGCCGCCCGACCAATGGCCAAAGGAGAAAATAACCAGGGGAATCGCGACGGACCAGAACCGGCCGAGACCAATCATCCGCAACCGTTCAATCGCGTAACCGCGGTAGAATAATTCTTCCACGACTCCGGCGCGGAGAACGATCAGAGTGATCAACCAGAGCGGTAGTTTTTCGAACGCGGCAGAACCGGGACCATGTCCGTAGCCAGTGACATAAGCCAGCGCGCCGACCGCCACTGCCGATACGACGGCGAGAACGAAGCCCCACAAAATGGATTTCCACAAACGCGCGGTGCCGAGTCCGATCGAGCGCGAGGGTAAATGTTCGCCGCGCCGGATAATCAGAATAAGAGCGACTGCATTCAGCCAGATCAACGCTTCTTTCAGGATTGCCGAGTTAAACGTGATTTCCGGCACGAAGAACACGAACGCCTGGCGGATCACGACCATCGCGAAAAGCGCGATCAACAGTCCAGCCCACGTGGCGCGTGATACTTTCGCGGGAAGCGATGACTGTTCTGACGTGAGAACGAACGGTGCGCCGACATCATCTGCTTGCATAGGTTTCATTGAGATGCTCCAAAGCCCCCTTCGGATTCAAGAAAATACGAGACCGAGTCACGGGACGATCGGGTTCGCCGGTTGTCAGTTGGCGCTGCCCGGGGTCGCCTCCCCCTTTTGCAAGGGAGAGGAGGAGGGTGAGGGATAACTTCAACCCGGTTTGAGGCTCCTAACGCTTACCCCTCACCTTCATCCTCTCCCCTTCAGTAAGGGGAGAGGCGAGCGAACACTGGAGGCATCAAACTCACAACGACGGAACACTAACGTATGCCACCTGGCGCGTGGCGGCACGGCAATCGGGTGTCGCGCTATTGCACCGAGACGAGCGTGCCGACTGGAATTTCGGAGAAGAATTTGCGCGCAGTGTCCTCCGGCAATCGGATGCAGCCATGCGATGCCGGATAGTTCGGCACGTATCCGGCGTGCATTCCAAAATCGAGACAGCTCAGCCGCATGAAATATGGCATCTCGACGTGGTAAATCGTGGAACGATGGTTGCGTTCCTTGTTGGTAATCACAAACTCGCCCCGCTTGGTCGAGTAGCCCGACCGACCGGTAGAGCATCGCGCGTGATATATCGGGACGCCGTCCTTCAACAGAGCCACCTGTTGCATCGTCAGAGAAATCTCGATCCGCAATTTGTCCGGTGCCGGTCCGCTACCGAGAAGAATCTGCGAGGATCGCCAATGGCCGGTCTCCGCGGCAACATCCAACGCCGACATTTTGTTCCTGGTTGTCAGGCGCGTGCGGTTGGCTCCGGCCTCGACCAGAGCGCGCAAGTAATCGACCTGGCCGAGGCCGGCGGCGAGCATCAGCAGAGTTACGTTGCGATCGTCTTCGATGTAACTACGCAGCCCGTTCGGCAGCAGCGCCAGAAAATCTTTGTCGCAACGGGACGGCAAAACGGTATTCGGATCTGCTCCGCAATTTAACAATGTGCTGAAAAGCGACACGTTGCTGCTCGCGATCGCATACGCAAGAAACGGCACAGTTTTGCCTTCGGGTGTGGCCGGCATGGCGTGCTTGCTGAGCAGCAACTGGATTTCATCCTTCTTTCCAGCTTGGAGCGCTCTGGCCAAAGCGCGGCGCGCGCTGGCTGTCCACTCCCGTGCCTGCGGCAAACGCTGGAGCACGGTTGTGATAATCTCCGGATTTCCGCCGTCGAGAGCAAACGCCAGGAGATCTTGTCCGTCCGCGCATGGCTTTTCCGGGTGAAAATTGGTCGAGCGCGCAAGGAGCAACCGGAACATTTCCAACTCTCCGTGCATCGCTGCCGCCATTACGGGCGTGAAACCGCTTTTGTCAGCAAGATCAACCACTGCTCCGGCATCGAGGAGTCGTCGCGCCGTTTTCCAATCCTCTTGCGAGGTTGCGATCAACAGCGGCGTTCGGCCTTGCGCGTCGTGGCCGTTTGGATCGACGCGCTCGATCAGACATAAGTCGATGAGCGAATCGCGCTGGATCGTGACAGCGCGCACGAGTTCCTCTGGCGAAATGGTGATGCGCGCAGGAGGCTCCGGGCCGATGGCGATTGCCCACAACGCAATCAAAACTAAAGCTAAAACGCCGGCTCGTAAGACGAATCGCCTCTGGAACATGCGCATGTTGATGATTGGTCTGCCAATTATACGCCTTCCGTCAATGAATCTGGCATGACTCCCATCGAACTGCGAGTGCGTCTTTCGGCAGGCCGTGATTGGACGCACTGGGTTGAACGTTGCATGTTGGGTACTGTCAAAATTCCAACTTATGCGTTTGTCCATTTTCGCCCTATGCCTTGCGCTCAGTACTTCGTTTGCAGCGCACCCCGAGGCCGTGCCAAGCGACACGGTTCCGGTAAATCCGTCCGCGGCTGAAGCAGGCAAGGATGTTGTTCATCAGTTGAATAATGCTTTCGCAAAAGTCTTCGAAAGCGTTGCGCCAGGCGTTGTGATTATTGAGACTTCCAAGAAAAGCGAAATCAGCGAGAGCTCGCCACTCGACGATCTATTTTTTCAAGGACCGCCGGATGAAAGCAGCCCACGACCCAATCCCGGCACGCCGCGTCCAGTCCAAAGCGAAGGCTCGGGGTTCATTGTGCGGCCTGACGGCTACATCTTCACGAACGTGCACGTGATCGAGGACGCCGATAAAATCGACGTGAAATTGCGTGATGGCCGCGAGTTTGCTGCGCGACTGGTAGGCACCGATGAAAAGACGGATATCGCCGTCATCAAGGTTGAAGCGAAAGATTTGCCGGTCGTGCAGCTCGGCGACAGCGACGTGGTGCGTGTGGGCCAATTTGCATTCGCGATCGGCGCGCCGTTCAAGCTCGATTACACGTTCACCTACGGCGTGATAAGCGGCAAAGGCCGCAGCAAATTGCTTCAGTCAAGCGGCTACTCGATCTCGGATTATTTGCAGACAGACGCGTCGATCAATCCGGGGAACAGCGGCGGGCCGCTGTGCGATATCGACGGCAAAGTGATTGGGATGAACACGCTGATCAACGGCATGAACCGCGGGCTCGGCTTTGCTATTCCCATCAACATGGCCAAAGACATCGGCGGCGAACTTATCGCCGGTCGCAAAATCGTGAGGCCGTGGCTGGGCATTCGCATCGAAACACTCGGTGATGATCCGACGATCCGGGAACTATTTAAGGGCACGGACAAAGGAGTCGTGGTCCGTACGATCGAAGCTGACGCTCCTGCATCCAGGAGCAACTTGCGGCCCTTCGACGTGATCACGCAGGTCGATGGGACGCCAGTCACGTCCGATTCGCAGTTGCAGCATGAAATTTTGAAAAAGAAAGTTGGCCAGAGCGTTGAGTTGACCGTTTGGCGTAAAGGCCAGTCAATGAAGGTGCCCGTAAAGACCGGTGAATTGCCAGACGAGATCACGCGCGCATCAAATCGGCCAATTCAACCGAGCGAACCCAAACCGCAGGATATCGGCAAGTTTGGGTTGCAGGTGCAGGAATTGACGAAAGACGTTGCAGAGCGCCTGCATTTGTCAGCCGAGCAGGGCGTGATTGTAACCGATGTGGAAGACAACAGCATCGCAGCTGCTCAGGACATTCAACGCGAAGATGTGATTACCGAGGTGGACGGGAAGCCTGTGACGAACGTGCAATCGTTCCGGGAAGCGCTCAACAAAGCCGATCCAAAACGCGGCGTGCTCCTCTATCTCGACCGCAAAGGCAGCAGAACCTTCGCGGTGCTGAAAGCCGGTGGGTAAAGGGCTGGTAGCGTCCGCTGTCCTCAGCGGATAAATGTGTAGATGAACTCTTGCCGTTTTCGAAAGCGGATGCGCTGAGGACAGCGCACACTACAGCACCAAGGCAACGCCTTACGTGGCTTTTCGGCTGCCAACGATCACCAGCACGATCCCGCCGACTACGCACAGCCCACTGAGTACTGGTGGGAACGCAATCCCCTGCCGTTCCGAATGTTTGACCTCGAGCGGTCCAAGTTGCGCGTCTTTTTTCTCCGTCGTCCAGTGAATGCCGCCAAAAGCGAAGCCGATGACGCCCATAACGATAAGAATGATGCCGATAATTCCGGCTGGCTTCATCGCTTCGGCGTTATAATGCGCGGCGTCCTGAGATCAGCTGGATAATCAGCACCACAATCGCGATCACGAGCAGGAGGTGAATGAACCCGCCGAGCGTGTAGGAACTGACTAATCCGAGCAACCATAGCACCAGCAGAATAACGAATATTGTCCAGAGCATAGGATTGTTCCTTTCGGTTAAGTCGTACCTATCTTCGCACGAGCTATTTCCGTTGCGCTTATGCCGAACGGAAATTTCTAAAGTTTCTCCAGCGCCGCGCGCAAATTCCAGTGGTGCGCTTCTAGGACAGCGCGGGCAGAGTCGTAATCGCGTTGGGTGACCTCGGCCACGATCCGCACGGCCCGTTCGCGCAATTTCGTGCTCGTGGTGTGCAGATCGATCATGAGATTGCCGCGCACTTTCCCGAGTCGGATCATCGAGCCGGTGCTGATAATGTTGAGCGCAACCTTCGTTGCAGTCCCAGCTTTCAATCTCGTCGAACCAGCCAGAATCTCCGGTCCGACAGGAAGCGTAATCATCAGGTCGAGATCGCTGTAGCAACGGCCCTGTGGCCAGTCGGTCGAACCGGCGTCAACGCCGCCGGCTAGAGTCCGATTACAAGTGAGCAAAATCGTTTTTGCGCCTAACGACTTCGCCCGGGCGAGTGCGCCAAGTACGAATGGTGTCCGGCCGCTGGCGGTGATTCCAATCACAACATCGGCAGGCTTCACACCCCGCTCATCCAAAGCGAATGCGCCTGCGCTCTCTTCGTCTTCCGCGCCTTCCACACTCCGACGCAACGCCGTGGCCCCGCCAGCGATTACTCCCTGCACAAGTTCAGTCGGCGCCCCAAAGGTGGGCGGGATTTCGCTCGCGTCCAGAACGCCGATGCGCCCGCTGCTGCCAGCGCCGACGTAAAATAAGCGCCCACCATTTCGCAGCGATTCAGTAACCGTTTCAATTGCACGAGCAAGATCCGCGGCGGCAGCACGCAATGCTTCTTGAACGAATTTTTCTTCGTCGACAAAGAGCTGAACCAGTTCGTGTGCGCTCATTTTTTCAAGGTTTTCCGAGCGCGGATTGCGCTGTTCCGTCAACGCAACAGCCAAGCTGTCGATTTCAGTTTGTGATGGCCTCAGATGAAACGAGGCGTGATCGTGCGCTTCTGCTGCAATCCACGCGGCGCCCAATTCAGGAGCTCGTTCAGCAGTCGCTACGCGGGCATCGGGTAGATTTTTCTTCAGCCTCCGGCGAAACGCGTGCGCGTAAATTGAGTCGCGGTGAAAAAGACCGCCCATCAATACCACTTTTGGCGCGAGCAAATGAAGACGGTCGGCCACCGCCTCGGTGTATTCGCATAGAACCCGCGCGCCTTCTTCGATGATGTCTAAGATGCGCACATCGCCGCCGCATGCTGCTTCGAACACGACCGGAGCGAGCATGGCGATTTCCATCTTGTCCGCCGTTTGCACCCAGCGAACGAGTTCATCGAGATTGTTCAACGAAAGCGCGTGCAGGATTTTTGCTGTGAAATCCATCTCGGTGCGATGCAAATCGTGTTCGCGCAAGATCAGACGGAGCGCTTGGATGGAAAGAAAATAGCCGCCGCCGGCATCGCCCAAAATGTGACCCCACCCGCCGGCTGGCTCGATCCTGACACCGCGACGGCCGGTTACCGATGATCCACTTCCGGCGTTGACGACGATGCCATCGCCACGATCGAGCGCCGCCGCGAGGCCGGAATCACGGTCGCTGCCCGTCACGATTTTCGCGTTCGGCCAGATCTCGAGGCAGATTTGCCTGAGCGCGCCACGGTCTTCGTCTGTTGCGCAACCAGCAAGAAAAACTCCAGCGCGATCCATTTGCTTTGGCAACTCGGCAAGAATCGCGCGCAGACGCTCGGGCGCGGTGAGTCGAAAATTCGAGGCCGGCAATTTTCCCTGCTGGAGAATGCGAAATTCCAAGCCGGGCGTATTGGCTGCCGTTTTTACGAGCACCCAGGCCGTTCTCGTGCCCCCGCCTTCGACCCCGAGGATGCGCTCACCGGGTTTCACAATTGGTCATGCATAACTGTTCTTTCGCGATTTTGAAAGCGCAGTGTAGGTAGGGCGGGCAGTCCTTGCCCGCCGGTCCTGTGCCCCGGATCGGCGCGCGCGGGACCGCACGCCCTACCATTGCGCTGCATTACGGCCGTGCGATTGCCGAGCCTTCGCACACTCGTATCGTGGTCAACATCGATGGACCGAACCGAAGCCGAGAAAAACATCGCGCAATTACGAGAGGAAATCCGCAAGCACGACAGGTTGTATTACCAGGACGCCGCGCCCATCATCAGCGACCGCGAGTACGACCGGCTCTACAAGGAGCTTGTCAATCTCGAAACGCAGTTTCCTGATCTCCTCACGCCCGATTCGCCCACCCAACGCGTAAGTGGAAAGCCGCTTGAGGCGTTTGCGCAAATCCAACATCGCGCGCCGATGCTTAGCCTCGACAACACATATTCAGAAGAAGAGGTCACGAATTTTTACAAACGGATCACGCGCCTGTTGCCGGACGAAAAAATTCCCGTTGTGATTGAGCCAAAAGTAGATGGCGTGGCGGTGTCGGTGATGTATGAACACGGCCGGCTGAAATATGCCGCGACCCGTGGCGACGGTTTTGTCGGTGACGACATTACTCAAAACATCAAAACAATCCGGTCCGTGCCGAATCAGTTGCGCGGCGATGTGCCAGAAGTTTTTGAGGTGCGTGGCGAAGCTTATTTGGATAAGGCCGGGTTCGAGAAACTGAACAAGGAACGCACAGCGGCAGGTCTTCCGCTGTTTGCGAACGCGCGCAATGCTGCTGCGGGCTCTCTAAAGCATCTCGATCCAAGAGCCGTTGCGCAACGTCCACTCGGGATCGTTTTTTACGGAACGGGCGTAGTCGAAGGCGCGGAAGTTGAACTTCACTCTAAAATCTTTTCCTTTTTCAAAAGGCTCGGTCTGCCGACTCATGAAGATTGGTGGCTGGCCGATTCGGTGGGCGAAATTCTGAAAAGGATTCGGGATCTTGACCAAATTCGGCGTGGTTTTCCGTACCAAACCGACGGCGCAGTAATCAAGGTGGATGCGCTCGCCCAACGCGAGCGGCTTGGGTTCACGGCGAAATCGCCGCGCTGGGCGATCGCTTACAAATATGCGGCGGAACGCGTCGAGACGCGCTTGAACGACCTCCTTATTCAGGTCGGACGCACCGGAATTCTGACGCCGGTGGCGGTACTGGAGCCGGTGTTTGTGAGTGGCAGCACGGTCGCGCGCGCCACATTGCATAACGAGGATGAAATCAAACGCAAAGACATCCGCATCGGCGACACCGTCGTGATCGAAAAAGCGGGCGAAGTGATTCCCGCAGTCGTGGAAGTAGTAAAATCCAAACGCCCGCGCGACGCGAAACCGTTTGATTTCGCCAGACATATTCAGGGCAAATGTCCAGTGTGCGGCGGCCCGATCCGGCGCGACCCGGAATTCGTCGCATGGCGTTGCGAAAATTTGCATTGCCCTGCGCAAACCACGCGGCGCGTGGAATTCTTTGCAGCGCGCAGTGCACTCGATATCGAAAGCATTGGCGGAATCGTGGCCGACAAACTGGTCGAGCGCGGCCTCGTGCGCGAGCCGCTCGATCTGTTCGAGCTAAAGGTCGAAAAACTTGGGAAATTAAATCTTGGTACGGACGAAGTGGCGCGTGTGTTCGGCGAGAAAAACGCGACCAAAGCGATTAAAGCGATCGAACGTGCGAGAACATTGCCGCTCTCGCGCTGGCTTTTCGCTTTGGCGATTCCCGACGTCGGTAAGACCACTGCGACGCAACTCGCTCGCTTTCACGATGCAATCGCAAACGTCGCGAACTCGCAATTGCTCCGTGACGTTGTGCATTATCACCAGAAGCGGGACCAAAAAGAATCGGCGGAAGAAATTACTGACCGCTTGATGAAAGCTGGTTTTGCCGAGCGATCCAAGGGGAAATCAGCGAAGCATGGGATCGTGACTGAAGTTGGGCCAGTCGTCGCGCAAAGCGTCCTCGACTTCTTCGCGTCGGCGGCAGGCAAAAACGTTCTAAGACGAATGAAAGAGCTGGGGATTCAGCCAAAAAGCGAAAAAGTATCGGCGAAGAAAGCAGCCGAACTGCCGCTGGCAGGAAACACGTTTGTCCTAACAGGCACGCTGCCATCAATGACGCGTGAAGAAGCCACGGCAAAAATCGAAGCGCTCGGCGGTCACGTCACCGGCAGCGTTAGCAAAAAAACGGATTACGTCCTCGCCGGAACCGAGCCAGGGAGCAAATTCGACAAAGCAAAAGAGCTTGGCGTGAGAATCATCCACGAAGCTGAGCTTCGGAAAATGTTGTGACCGCGTTTTCGCGGTCCGACTAGACCACAACGGCAGGCCGTGCGCTACCTACGGCGAAGGCGACGCTTCTTCGTCGAGCGACATGGGGATTGCCCCCGGGATTGTGCCGGGAGAGGCGAGCAACATACTGGTCTTGCTGTCCGGATGCAGAGCCGCCCGCACATGGAAAATCCGTTTCTCGTTGCCGCGCATTACGGTGACCGGCACGACGTCGCCGGCAGTGACGTAAAATGAAGCATCGAACACATCCACGGGTTCGGTTATCTTTTTCTGCCCAAGTTGCAGCAGAATATCGCCCGGCTTGATCCCAGACTGAGCTGCCGGTGTGTCCTCAACGACTTGGGTTATTTCCACTCGCGAGCCTGCCGCAGCTTTAGGCGCCTCCGAAAACTGGTGTACTCCTATCCAGCCGTGTCGGGTCTCACCGAAACGAACAAAATCACTGCGAATTTTCTCCGCGGCCTCGATGGGCACAGCGTAACAGGCGGAATTATTTTCCAGACTGCTCACGACGATCCCAACCACTTCTCCCTTCATGTTCAAGAGCGGCGCGCCAGCCTCGCCTCGCTGGATGGGAACGTTCGCGCGCAAGTGAATCGTGGAGAAATATCGGCCAAGACATTTTCGGTCCAAACCCGCGATCATGCCGAAGTTGGGTGTCTTGGGTAAATCCAAAGGATAACCGATCGCCACGACAGGGGTCGCTACTTCCAGTTCCTCTGATTTACCAATCGGCAGGGCCGACGTGGTCTCGTCTACTTTTAAGATGGCCGTGCCGCTTCGGATGTCTGCCACAAGTTGGCGCGCCGGAATTCTCTTGTCGCCGAATTCAATAGTGAAATTGCCTGCTTCGCCTCCCACGGTATAGGCGGTGTAAATGGTACCCGTGGGATCAACAAAAAAGCCGGTGCCGCAAATCTCGCTGTGTTCATCGATGCCGTGAATCTTCACCACGGCCTTGGCAGCGCGGGCAAAAATCTCTCTGACCTGCTGGCTGATTGCCGAGGCAGATTGCTCCTGTGCAAAGAGCAAGCCTGCGCCTGAGCAGAAAAGCAACGCGAACGCGATTGCGCTGCGCTTAGAACCTGAAAGTGGCCTCATAACTCACGGGGACGCTATCGAGCACATAGCGTGGCGGGGCGGCTCGGTGAGTCTGGGCGCTTTCACGAAAACTGCCAACCGGCTGCGTCCTGAAACTGTGCGTGCCGATCGGAGATGCAAGGTTCCATTCTTGTTCGGCATTCACCGGCATCGATAAGGTCAGCGGACTCTGGGTAGCGACGCGAGCCGTCTCGGGTTGCTGATAAACCTTTAATGAGAAGATAGCCGCGGCAACGAGCATTGCGGCGACAGCAGTGGGATACGAGGCCAGCGATCGCATATCCAGTTGCGACATGAAACTCTGAGCCCGTTCGAGGCAAATGCGCCAAAGCGGCTGGCGCAGCAATTCGTCACGTTGGCGGCGATGGAATTCGTGCAGGAAATTCTCGAAGTATCCCGGCGGCGGTTGCTCGTACCGTTTCAATCGAAGCAGCCTCGCGATTTCGTTATCGTTAAACTCGTCCATTTTTTGCGCCCGTTACGAGACAGGATTTTTCCGAAATTCGTCCAGGTAATTTTGCAACTGCCGATTCGCGTAAAAGAGCCTCGAACGTACCGTTCCTTCCGAAACGCGCAAGATTTTACTTATTTCCGCGTGAGGCATTCCCTGAATATGGAACATGGTGACGACTGCTCTGTGATCATCAGACAATTTCATCATAGCCTCGTTCAATCTTCGCTGCAGCTCTGAGAGGTCGGCTTCCCGAACGGGACTGCTCGTGGCCGTGGCTTCCATGAACTCCTTATCGTTTTGAATACTCGCGTCCACATCATCCAGGCTCAACTGAAAGCGCCGCCCGCGTTTCTTCAGGAAGTTCAGGGTCATGTTGACGGCGATGGAATGAATCCAGGTGTAAAACGAGGATTTGCCGCGGAACCCGCGGATCGCCTTGTAAGCTTTGGCAAAGATGTCTTGCAAAAGATCGTTCGTGTCCTCGTGGTTGGAGGTCATGTTATAGACCAGCCCGTAGAGACGCGGCGTGTATTTGACGACCAGATCGTCGAACGCGCTGGCGTCGCCTGCCTGGGTGCGCTTCACCAACTCCTGGTCTGGGTCACTCCTTGGCTGATCCATCGCCTGGCGCTTAGACTTAGCACGCGCCGGCAGACCCGACGATAACAAATCGGTTATGCGGCGAGCAGGTAAAGCGAGGGCGTGATCCATTTTATGTCGCGCGATCGATCAGCGCCGGTCGCGGATCGACATCAACCAGAGCAAATTGCCCAGTGCAGCAATGAATGCTGCGATATAGGTAAGCGCGGCGGCGTTAAGAACGCTGTTTACACCGGCCGCTTCTTCCCCCGGCTGTATGATCCCCATTTCCCGCAGGAGAATTTTCGCGCGTCGCGAGGCATCAAACTCCACGGGCAACGTAATCAATTGGAACACCAGCAAAATCAAATAGCACCAGATGCCGACAGTAATCAGACCGGTGATGCGAAAAAACAATCCGCCGATAATGATGAACGGCAGCATCTGCGACGCGATCATTGTCACAGGAACAATCGCCATACGCGCTTTCAGCGGCGCGTACGCGCGGGCGTGTTGAATTGCATGCCCACTCTCGTGCGCAGCGATGCCCAATGCTGCTACCGATGGCGTATTATAAACGTTGCTCGAGAGGTGTAGCTGCTTCTTGGTTGGGTCGTAATGGTCACCCAGAAAATCGTTCGTCTCGACGTCGACATCACGAATCTGCGCCGCCTGCAGGATTTCGCGTGCGCATTCAGCTCCGGTGATATTCCCGCTCGCACGCACCTTGCTCCATCGGCTAAACGCGCTGCTCACCCGAATCTGCGCCCAAATTCCGATGATTAGCGGGACGCCAATGTAGAGCAGCCAGTTAGAACCCAAACCAAAACCGGATGGGCTGCCGATATACAGCAGCCAGCTGGAACCCAAAACGAATCCCAATAGATGAAACATGTGGATAGTAATTAACCACGGCAAAACGACTTGTCACTTTGCCGGGTAGAAATTAGACGCCAAATGGCACTGCGCGTTCATTTGGACGGTCATTCCGAGCGAAGTCGAGGAATCCCGTTGCATTAGCTTAAGGTTCCGCCACAAGATCCTTCGACTCCGCCTTGCTTCGCGCAGGATGACCACGTGTACGCGTGGTCAAATCTCTAGCCGCTTTGGAAAGCGCGAGAGGATCCGGCAATCTGTCTTCGTTACGACTACCACGTCTTCCTGACGCGCACCGCCGACGCCGGGATAATACAAACCCGGTTCGACCGTGAGCACCTGCCGATCCTTCAGGACAACCTTTTGAAGGCGCGGATGTTCGTGGATTTCCAGACCGAGCCCGTGGCCAGTACCGTGGAAAAATCCGACGCGCCGGCCGTTGCGCACCCCGGTCGGGAAACCGCGACTGGCGAAAAATTCCTGAATGGCTTTGTGAATCGTCATGCCATCAACCCCCGCCTTGATTCTCTTTAGCGCGAGGGCCTGCCCGGCTTTCACCGTTTCCCAAAGTTTCCGCTGCGCTTCGCTGGCGCGCCCCCGCAAAACTGTGCGGGTCATATCGCCGAAGTATCCGGTCTTCGCGTCGCGTGGGAAAACATCGAGAATAATCAATGAATCCGCATACAGTGGGCCGTGACCGCGCTCATGGGGGTCGCAAGCCTGACCGCCTCCGGCCACGATCGTGCCGGTCGGAATACCGCCTGCGCGTAAGACTGCGGAATCAATTTCCGCCCGCAGCATTTCGGAGGTGAGCGCCTTCCCGCTCCAGGTCAATCGGTTCCTCGAATCCCGTTTCGATGCTTTCAACACTTCAATTGCACGCCTCAGCCCCGCTTCTGTGATGCGCAAGGCGCGTCTCATCATTTCGATTTCCTTATCCGATTTGGCTTCACGGTCCGGCCAGAAAAATCCGTCTGTTGCGCGAACCCGGATTTTGTTCGCAGCGAGTTCCTGCGCATAACCGAGCGGGAAGTTTGCTGGCACAACCGCCGATTTGACGCCGCGTTTCTTAAGAAAATGCGCCAACACTTTTTCGTACGGCGGAGCTGTCTTTGATTTCCCATGCACCTCGCGCTCCATCTCGCTGAACATCACAAATTCGTCCGCATCGGCTTGCTTACGCCCGCGATCAATTTCCAGATCACTCAAGACCAGTGTGCGTTTGCTATTGCGCTGAAGGAAAATGAATGGATCAGGCGCCCAAAACTTCGTCGCGTAAAGCATGTCTGGATCGGTCTCGCTCGCGGCGACGATCAACTTCGGAGTATCGTGTTTAGTCTTGCTCATAGGTGAATGTCCAAAGATTCCTCGACTTCGCTCGGAATGACAATTTGAAAGCGGCGACATTTCGCCGCGAGAAAATTTAGCTTCGGCGCACTTCCAGTTGTTTTCGCAAAATCCAATGCAGCAACACAAGCAATGCAAGCGTCGAAACGATCAGAACCACGGTGTCGAAAGTAAACACGCCAAATTTCATTCCGAAATAGCGTTTCTCCAGACCAAAGAAGACGTTGGGCTTGCTGCCGCGGCGATAATCGTTCTGCTCCATCTCGGCCCTTGAGATCAAGTCGGCCACTTTCTGGTTGACGTAGAGTTGGTCCGCTGTGACCGGTCCGTTCGCATCCTTAAACAGCGATCGATCGAACCTCTGCTTTCCGGCAATGACGGGATCGACCAGCTTAAGATACTGATCGATCTCCGGCGCGGAATGTCCTTCCAACCCCGAAAGCAAAGCTAGTACATCCTTCAAATCGTTGAGGTGCGCGCGTTGCTGCGGCGTGTCCGCTTGGGGCGCGAACTTTTGAATTTTGTCATGCGCACGGTCCTGCCGTTTCGTAAGGGGATTGAGTTTGGCCTGGGCAACAATCATTTCTTCGTATGACCAGCGCATCGCGATGAATTGGCACACAAGTGGCACCTGCAGCTTGCTCTCGGTCTTTCTCGTTTTTTCCGAGTTCGGATGTTCGGAGAACCAGTGGGAAAACGAATAAAGCAGACCGAGGTTCCGGTTCATGTCCTCGTATTTGATGAGGGCGCCGCCCATGATGATTTGCGGGATCAAAACCAGCGGGACGATATTCGCCGCGGTTTTCGGGTCAGCGACTAACGACGAGATGACCAGACCCAACGCCACGCCGCTCATAGCCGTCAGAAACATGATCGCCAAGTCGATCCAGAACATCCCTCGGATTTGGAGAACGAAATTGCCGATCAACACGTAAAGAACACACTGAATCAGCGCAAAGACTCCGAGGGTGATCGTCTTCGAAATCACGTAATACGACAGGCGCACCTTGATGTTGCGCTCGCGTTGCAGCACCGGACGATCCCGAATGATGTCATCCGCGCTGTTTGTGAGCCCGAGAAACATCGCGACGATCAGACCGAGAAACAAGAACGTCGGGATATGATAAGCGGAAGCAAAATCGTACGTACCGGTTTCCGAATAGCGCAAGATCGTTGCAATCAACAGCGCCAGTACGGGTGAAACACCAATCGTGATCACCAGGTTCGCGTGATTGCGCAGTTTGCTGATGAATGCACGCCGTAGCAGCGTGCGAAATTGCGTCCACTCGTCGTGCCACCGCAGCGGAAGGCGCTTTTTTTGGACTGGCGCGACCGGCAAGGGGTCCGCCTCCTCCTGTCGCAGCGAAACTTGTTTTACGTCCTGGATCAATCGGAACGCTTCGTATTTATCGCGCCAGAAGTCCGGCGAGTAACGGCGGGCCGGTACGAGTTGTCCGCGGCTATTTTCCTCGTAGATGACGTCGCCGCTCAAATCGCGCAGCGGCGTCTCAAGCACATCGAAAATGAATTCCGGCCGGGTCGTTCCACACGAGGGACACGCACCCAGTTCAGCACCGAATTGGTGTTGATGCTCCGCCTCCGCGAAATAGCGCAGCGCGTCGGAAGGCGTGCCGAAAAACACGAGCCGTCCACCCTTGTCGAGCAAGATCACCTTCTGAAACATCTGGAAGATTTTCGAGCTGGGCTGGTGAATGGTAACGACGACGATTTTGTTGTGCGCCATGCTCCGAATGATTTCGATCACGTGCTCGGAGTCTTTCGACGAGAGACCGGAGGTTGGTTCGTCAAACAGATAAACGTCGGACATCCCGATCATATCCAGCCCGATGTTGAGCCGTTTCCGCTCGCCGCCGCTGAGCGTCTTTTTCTCGGGACTGCCTACGACCGCATCCCGGCGTTCGCTTAAACCCAGCTCGATTAACTTTGCATCTAACCGCCGGATTCGGTCGCGCTTCGACAGGTGGGGCGCACGGATCGCTGCCGCAAACTGCAAATTCTCACCAATCGTGAGGTGCTCATCGAACGCGTCCTGTTGCGGCATGTAACTGACGTACTGCTTGAGAACGTCAAGGTTTCCGTAGAGAGATTGTCCGTTGAGCAAAACGTCGCCACTGCTCGGCTGGAGCTGCCCGGCAAGCACTCTCATCAGCGTGCTTTTTCCTGCACCGCTTGCGCCCATGACGCAAACGAGCTCACCACGCGTGATGCTGAAGGAAATTCCCTCGAGGCCAATCTCGCCTTTGCCAAAGCGGTGTGTGACTTCGTTCAGTTCGAGAGTGCGAATGATGTTGCGCTCCTCTTCGATGATGCGCTCCAAAAAATTGCATCGCAGGATCTGTCCGACATCGATTCGAATGATGTCGCCGTCCTTGAGTTCTGCGGTCGTGCGGACCGGATGGTCGCCGACCATGATCGGACGGTCCGCTTCAATGACTTCAAGTGTGCCTACTCGCCGATCGTAATCGCAAAAAATCTTCAGCAGCACATCCCCGGCCGTACCCGGAGAAAGCAGGATGTCGTCCGCTTGCAGGCGGCTCGGGTCGTTCGAGACCAGATATTCCGATTTTGACGCTTTCAGTTGGAAACGCCCGCCCAGTGCGCGCGCACGCCGGCGCAGGTCATTCAAATCCAGCTCGGTGTCGTTGTGGAAAACGATCTTGTCTTCCAGTGTCGCGTCGATCTGAGTACCGGCTTTTAGCCGCTTACCCTTGAGCTCTGCATCGATATCGCGCAAGGCCTTGACGCGCACCTTAAGTCCGAACGTGACTCGCAGCGCGCTCTCGCGCGTTCGCGAACGCTCTAATTGCACTTGCTCTGCGTCTTTACTTACCCGAATGAAAATTTCCGGAAGCGATACGTTTTTCTTTGCATTGAAATATTGCGCCAGCTCCTGATAGCTGAGCACCTGGTCGCCGATCAAAATTCGTTGACCGGGATAAATTCGGCAGAAGCCGCCGCGCACCAAAGGTCGACCGCGCACGGAGACGTTCTGGCTGCTGTAGTTTTTCAAGAGAATAAGATCGTGATAGCGAAAGGCCATCAGCCGATCTGTTTCGGCGAGATTCTTGAGCATGATGTCCGCTTTGCTGTCCGCTCCAAAGGAGAGCGACTCCAGCGGCGACGCGCCATGTTGATAGATCGATGGATCGGACTCTTCTGACGCGTTGAGTTGATAAACGATATCGATCGCCTGTGCAGCCATGCCCATCTGCGACATGAACGAATAAAACGCGACGACCTGTTCCTGCTTCAGGCCGGCTTGAGAGATCAGATCATACAATTGTACCCCAAGCATGATTTTGCGTTCGGTGCTCAGTTGCGCGCCAAGCTTTTGCGCCATCGCAGCGAGGTCCTGCTGTTCGTACAGCGCTTGACGGAACAACTGTCGCAGTTCGGAATAAACCGCCTCTGGATAATCGTAACGCAGAAACCCAAGGCTTGAGTCGATCTCTTCCTCCATGATGACGCCGTCGGCCTTGGTGAAACTCGCCAGCACCTGAATCAACAACGGCAGCAGGTTCGGCCCTTCCGAGACACTGCGCGGCTTGCGTAATGCCCGACGCACGAGCCGACGGCCAGTTCGTCGCACACGATACGCCAGCGGGATTACGCGTTGCACGGTGCGGTCGATCTTATCGGCCATCGATGAAACCAGCTCTGTCATGGTACTTTTCGAATGCGAATCTTACGTGAAAGCGCGCAGAGACGCAATGCAGCGCGGCCCCGACTGGTGATCGTGGGCTGCGTGAATATTGGGTGGATCATCCGCTGAGGACATCCACTTTCGCCAACGCTCCGGCGGACGGATCGGAGGCTACAGCATTACCGGTTGGAAAAGTTATAATACCTGGTCCCATTTGCTCTCGTATTTCAGCATGATCTCTCGCAGAAGACGAATGGGTGGCATTCCATGGCTGAGCAATTCGTGATGAAATTTTTGCAATGAGAAATCGTCGCCCTGTTGCGCCTTGTAGTCGTCGCGCAATTTCAGGATCTGCAATTTGCCCAACGTGTAATTGAGATAGCCCGGGTCGAACGTGGCACGCATGGCTTCCTGACGGGCCGGTTTTTGTTCGTAGTAACAGTTGTCCTGGAAAAATTTGGTCGCCTCGTCAATCGACATGTTTTGCGTGTGCACTTTGATGGACACACATAACCGGCAAAGACGCAGCAGCGCTTCGTCAGCCTGCGCCATGCGATATTTTGCCGCGCGCTTCACATCATCTTCGCTTGGACTCGAGTTGGCCGGGCCGCCGAATCCTTCGTCGATCATCATCTTCTCGCAGTAATGCGCCCAGCCTTCGATAAAGGCGTAGCTACCGAAGATTTTTTCTACTTTGCTGGCAGGCGACGCGTTTAGATGAAGGAACTGCACGTAGTGTCCGGGATAGACCTCGTGAATCGACACAACGTCGGAGGTGTAGTAATTAAAGGCCGTAAGCCATTCCTGCTTTTCTTGCTCCGGCCAATCCCCTTCCGTCGGTGTGACGTAGTAATAAGCCTCGGTAGCGCGTTTCTCGAACGGACCCGGAGTGTCCATCGAGGCAAAGGAGGTAGCACGCAGATATTGCGGGGTCTCTTTTACTTTCGCGCGAATCTCCGACGGAATTCCGACCAAACGACGGCTCACAACGTACTTGCGAAGCTTGTCCAGGTCTTTGGCAATGTCCGGGATCAATTTGTCCGAAGCCGGATGCTCGCCTTGGATTTGCTTGAAAACCTCAATCGCAGGTTTGTTCGGGTCGATCTTTTTCGCGGCCTCGGCGAATGCTTCCTGTTCGGCCTTTAATTGCGCCATGCCGATCTCGAGAATTTTCTGTGGTGGAAGATCGACCAGCTCCGTCTGTGCCAGGAAGCGCCCGAATTTTTTTTCGCCAAGAGCGAACTCAAGTGTGGCTTTGGGAAGTTTCTCCCGTTCCAGCCACGTTGCGTAATCACTCAGCGCGTTTGCGGCTCTGCGATTGGCTGCCTGAAATGCAACGCGGAGCTGCTCGTCTTTGAGGCCACTCACAGCGGCAACGAGATCTTTTTTCAGAAAATCGGCCGAACCCCTGGCGATCTGAATCGCAAGCTCGACGAACGGTTTTGGGAGCTTTTCATCGAGATTTGTTCGCGCCGCGATCAGGATGTTTGGAATTTGTGATTCGATGGCGACAAGGCTGCGGACGCGATCTTCAAGCGGCGCGAAATTCCTTTTGATATAGACGTTCACGTCACCCGCACGCGCATAGACCATCGGGTTTCGGTCGAACATCGCCATGTCCTGCATTTCAAACAGGTCGCGCTTCACCGCTGCCTGCAGAATTCGGAGATCGATGGATTGACGCTGACTCAGTTTCGCTGGATCAAACTTGGCCAGCCGGTCATCGAATCGCCGAAGCCGGGAGAGCTCGGCGTCGAGCGCGAGGCGGCTGTAATCGCTGATTTTGCCATCGTACTCGTGCAGACCGAGAGCAGTTCCCTGGAGCGGGTGCGCGACGAGATACGTCTTCACGTATTCCTCGGCTACCGCTTCGTATTCGGCGTCCTGCGTTTGCCCTGCGAAAACCGCGCTGGCGAGCGAGAGCGCCCCGAACCTAATGAGACGACAGATATGGGCTCTCATTGTCCAAGTCTAACTACAGACAAGAATGTGCGTTGGGCGTTGCCAAAATCTCCTCATGAGCGATTGTCACATCGCTCTTGGAGGTTCGACAAAACATGAGGCGGGTCGTGATCATTCCATTGCTGGCTTGTGTCCTGTTCGGCGCTATTCCCGGCGCTCTCGCGCAAGAGATGCAGCCGCCAAAGACCGAAGAGGATAACGGCTACTCGCAGATTGCCATTTTCGCAAAGGCCCTGGAGCTGATCCGGCAGGATTACGTGGATCAGAACAAGACCAGCTATCACGATCTAGTTACCGCTGCAATGAAGGGGATGCTTTCGTCACTGGATCCGCACAGCCAGTTCATGGACCCCGATGATTTTCGGGACATGCAGGATGACACGCGCAGCCGCTTCAACGGTCTCGGCATCGAAGTCTCGATGAAAAACGGCCTGCCTACGGTGGTCACGGCGATGGAGGACACGCCTGCCGCGAAGGCGGGAATTCTTTCCGGCGACCAAATATTGCGGATCAATGGCATGTCGACAGAGAGAATGGATCTCCAGGACTCGATCAATGTCCTACGCGGGCCCGCAGGCGCAAAAGTCAGTATGACGCTGTTGCGGCCGTCGACGAAGGAAATCAAGGAGTACACGCTCCAACGCGCTGAAATAAAAATCCAAAGTGTTAAGGGAGAAAGATTGCTGCCGCCAGAGCTGACCGGCCCATTCAGGATTGGTTACATCCGACTGATTCAGTTCAACGAACCGACGGCCGAGGAATTATCGAAGGCGATCGATAATTTGCAGAAGCAAGGCATGCAGGCGCTGATACTCGATCTTCGAAATAATCCGGGCGGGCTTTTGAACAGCGCCGTGGATGTGTGCGGTCAATTTTTGCCGCCCAACACAAAAGTGGTATCGACGCAGGGGCGAGTTTCTTCGCAACAGCATGATTACTCTACTTCCGGCGCAAGTAAGCCGCGTCCGAATTTTCCCATGGTGTCGCTTATTAACGAAGGCAGCGCGAGCGGCGCGGAGATCGTTGCAGGTGCGCTTAAGGATTTGCGTCGGGCGGTCCTTGTTGGTGAAACTACTTTTGGAAAAGGTTCCGTCCAGAATGTCCTACAATTGCCGGACGGTTCCGCGGTGCGTTTTACCACGGCCAAGTACTACACGCCCAGCAGGCAGGTCATTCAGGGTAACGGCGTGACGCCAAATATTCGCGTCGGCATGACCGCTGAACAGGAGCGCGCTCTGTATGCGCTGCGCAACGCAGGAAATGTCAAGCCAGACGACGAGATCAACATAATCAAGACCAAGGATCCACAGATGTTGCGCGCCATTGACGCACTCAAAGGTGTGATGATTTACGCACAGCAAAGCGCGCCGAAGGCGGAAGCGGTAAAGAAATAGTAGCTTCTCTCATTCCGAGCGGCGTCGAGGAATCTCTGATTTTCTTCTGATGTGCCGCGCGCAGTGTAAGTTCGAGAGATGTCTCGACTTCGCTCGACATGACAGTGCTGGCATTAGAAACCTCCTGTGACGAGACGGCAGTAGCGATTTTGCGTGGCCATCGTTCCGGCGACGAGTTGCTTGCAAGCGAAGTCGCATCGCAGGTCGCTGCCCATGAGAAATACGGCGGGATCGTACCGGAGATCGCGTCGCGCAATCATCTGATCTACGCGCCGCGGCTACTCGATCGCGCTGCGAGCGCAGCGAAAACTCGGTTCTCAGAAATCGATGCGTTCGCTGCCACCAGTGGTCCCGGTCTGGCCAGTTCGTTGATGATCGGGGCGTCAATTGCGAAGGGATTGGCAATCGGCTTCGGCAAACGCTACCTGGGTGTCAATCATCTCGAAGGACATTTGCTGTCGCCTTTTTTCGGTGTCGAAAAGAATGGTGACAACGTCATCAGGCCAAATGTGTCGCTCATCGTTAGCGGCGGACACACGATGCTGGTCTTCGTTCGTGGCCTGACGAATTATCAACTCATCGGCCACACCGTTGACGATGCTGCGGGCGAGGCATTCGACAAAGTAGCCAAAATGCTCAGACTCGGTTATCCCGGCGGCCCAGAAATTGAAAAGCATGCGCGCGGCGGCGATCCGAAGCATTTTGATTTTCCCCGCAGCATGCTCGCCTCGGAGAATTTCAGCTTTAGCGGATTAAAGACTGCGGTGCGGTACTTGTTGCCAAAAATTATGCTGGATGAGGAATGGCGTCTGACACAGACGCCCTACAATTTGAATGACCAAACACTGCGCGATCTTTGCGCATCTTTTCAGCAGGCAATCATTGACGTGCTCGTGACAAAGACAATCGCGGCGGCGCAAAAATATCGTGTGGATCTCGTGACGATAAGCGGCGGCGTCAGTTGCAATCAGGAATTACGCCGCCAAATGCGCGACGCGAGCAGCCGCAAAGGAATCGAATTCAAAAGCGCCGAGCCGTGGCTGTGCACCGATAATGCCGCCATGATCGCATTTGCTGCGTTGTTGCGATTGCGCGCTGGATTTGAATCGCACGTGACCGAGGAGATTGATCCAAATTTGGCGCTCGCCTTGTAGTCGCTTCGCTGTGCGAAGCGTTCTGGATGCATTTCTCGCCTTCCACGTGCCGCGCCGGCCTACAGGGCGACGGCCACAGAATCAGTACTCACGCTCGAGCAGATAATTCGCTAACGCATGCAGCGCTTCAGCGTCGCGATTACTAAAAATCGACAAGGCATTGTGCGCTTCGCGCGTGAGCCGCTTGGCTTCGGCGCGCGATTTTTCCAAGCCGATCACCGCAGGATAAGTCGCTTTCTTTGCCGCTACATCTTTGCCAGCGCTTTTGCCGAGGATCTCCGAGGTCTGCGTTACGTCGAGAATGTCGTCGATGATTTGGAAAGCGAGCCCCAGTCGTTGCCCGAACCGTGTGATCGCGGAAAGCTTTCTAGCATCCGCATTGGCGCTCATCGCACCCAGACGCACTGAGCTTCTTAAAATCGCAGCGGTTTTGTTCTCGTGAATGAACTGTAACTCGCGTCGTTTCACATTTTTGCCTTCGGCTTCGAGATCGGCCACCTGACCGGCGATCAGTTTTTGGCTACCTGCCGCGACTGCGATTTCGCGCAACAGCGTTGACATATCGTAACGCCGGCTTGGCTTGGCGTGTGAAACAATTTCGAACGCGATGGTTAATAGAGCGTCACCCGCGAGCACGGCGATCCCTTCGCCAAAGACCTTGTGGCAGGTGGGACAGCCGCGCCGAAAATCATCGTTGTCCATACTGGGAAGATCATCGTGCACCAGCGAGTACGTGTGGATGCATTCAAGCGCGCACGCGAGCGGAAGCGCATCGTCGATCCTGCCACGACAAGCTTCCGCCGCAGCCAGACACAGAATCGGCCGCAAACGTTTGCCGCCGGCAAACAAACTGTAGCGCATCGCCCGGTGAAGCGTCGCGGGCTTCCTATTCGCCTTCGGCAAATAGCGGTCCAGGGCGCGGTCGATCAGCTTCTGGCGCGTGACGAGATAGCTTTTGAGATTCACGTGAGAAAACGGCTGCTGAATTGCTCGATTCTTAATACTCGATAATGCAACCCCGCGCAGAGTGTCCAGCAGCATCCAGAATCAACGTAGTTCCTTGTTAACCGCAATTTGATGATCGCGGCCTAAGTTTCCTCGGGGTGGCGTGTCTTCTTCTTTGGAGGAATAGACATGAATCCCGCATTCATTTACCGACAGCACGGCCGATCCATCTTTTGGATCGCATTTATGAGCGCGCTAGCGATTCACCTCGGCGCGGTTGCGCTCGCGAAAACCAAATCACCGCCCGCTACGCTAGAAGATTTCAACCCACCGGGTGATGTCGAGCTCATTGATACTGGCGAACCGGAGCCTGCGTTGCTGGAGGAATCGGCCACGCCTCCGCCGTTAGAGCAGATTCACCCGGTTCAGGACAGTTTTCCGGAGGAGAATCTCACGCCTCCACCAGTTCGCGCGCATCGCAAGGCACAGCCAGCATCCCTTGTCAGAGGAACAACGGCCTCGTTGCGTTCGGTGAAAGCAATGGTGGCGTATGCGCCGCGCCCAGTTTATCCGTACGAAGCCCGCCGCCAACGAGTGACAGGATCGGGCGTTGCGTTGCTCACCGTCGATCGAACCTTGGGCACTGTGACTGATGTCCTAATGGCGCAGAGCTGTGGCAACGCCATTCTAGACAATTCAACGCTCGATACGCTTCGAAGATGGCGTTTCAAGCCCGGGAGTGCGGCCAGGGTCCAAGTGCCGATCACGTACACGCTTATGGGCGTTTCGTATTAGCGTTAACCGTTGGTGCATGTGTTATCTTCTGCGCTCGTCGGAAGGACATCAGATCCGATGCGAAGCCGCAGAACAGCCAAAGAGGAGGAATTCGAGGAAATTGTACATCGATTCGAAATTCCGCTTCTTCAATACGCTCGACGCATAACTGGTGACAGGGAACAGGCGAGAGATGTTGTTCAGGAGACATTCGTCAGGTTTCAGCGTAACGGCGCGCTACGGCGCGAAGATGAGCCGGCAACCTGGCTATTTACGGTTTGCCGAAATGCAGCGCTCAACGTTTGCCGAAAAGAGAGGCGAATGATGTACGTCGACGAGGAAGTGATTGAAGCGCGCGAAAGCGAGCAACCCATGCCCTTTGACCAGCTCGAACAAAAGGAAGCGACTGGATTCCTGTTGCGGATTGTCGGCACCCTGCCGCCGCGGCAGCAGGAAGTGATTCAACTCAAATTCCAAAACGATCTCAGTTACCAACAGATCGCGGAGATCATGCAGACAACCGCCAATAATGTGGGAGTACTGCTTCATACAGCGCTAAGGACGTTGCGACAGCGTTACGCTCATGTTGCCGGAGATTTCATCCCATTTAAACCAAAGCCAAATGATCAAGAATGAATGTTGATGACCCGAAGCTGACAGCATACGCACTAGACGAACTGGACGAGTCAGAACGATCGGCAATTGCTCATGCAGTTGCTGATTCTCCGGAAGTGCAGCGGTTCGTCGCCGAGACACAAGATCTCGCGCGCGCCTTGAGATCGCAGTATCGGGTTGAGTTACAGCGAGAACTGATCGCGCGGGGAAACCTCACGGCGATTCACGGCGATGCTTTTTGGTCAAAAGCCGGCCCGCTTGCGATTGCAGCACTCCTCGCCGTTTTAGCTGTGGTTGGGGCTGTTGTGTTCAGTAGTAACGAGTCGCGTATCTCTACACCAACGGGATCGTCTTTATCGCGTGACTTAGCTGGGGAGCACGCGAATCAATTTGCTCCAGTCGAGGCAGAGGACGCTGCACGGCTTAGCCAAAATGAAAAGGTCGAGGCTGACGCTGGTCCATACGCTTTTACTGGCGAGCGGCCATTTGTGTCAGTGCTGAGCAGATCCCGATCGAGTGTACCGCTCGTGGTGAATTCGCCTTCTTATCTCGATGTCCGACGTTCGATTAATGCCGGTCTGCTTCCGCGGCGGGAGTCGGTGCGCATTGAAGGAATGATCAACTATTTTCCGTACAAATATCCGCAGCCGACGGCAGGCGAACCATTTTCGCTCAACCTCGACGTTGTGACTTGTCCCTGGGAACCAACGCATCGGTTGGTCCGGATCGGACTGAAGGGACACCAAGACGTTGCTGTTCGTGCGGACAGCAGGATCGAGGTCGAATTCAATCCGAGACGGGTGGCATCGTATCGATTGATTGGGTATGACAGGCAAAAACCCGAGACACTGGGTTCGAACAAAGAGAACGTCGGTTCGCATTCGATGGCGGCTGGATACACGTTGACCACTTTCTACGAAGTTGTGCCACTAAAGCGCGTCGGCACTGCGACCCACGCGCAAATGCCGAGCGCCGCGGGAGAGGCATCTGAACCGCTGTTGACTGCAAAACTCCAACTCAAAACACGGGGCAATGACGCGGCGGTCGGACTTATCCAGCGCACTGTGAGCGATACAGGATTTGATTTCGAAGCAGCTCCTAGCGATTTAAAATTTGCTGCAGCCGTCGCCGAATTCGGAATGATCCTGCGCGATTCCGAATACAAGGGAAACGGATCGCTCCAGCAAGTGCTCGAATGGGCGGAGCAAGGAAAGGGCGCGGATATTAATGGCCACCGCTTAGATTTCATCGAGCTTGTGCGCAAGACACAGGCGCTCAAAAGGAGTTAGATATTTTCAGCTGTTTCTGCTGTGGCGATGGGCTTGGTGCGCATTGCGAGGAAGGCGCCAATAAGCAGAATGCCGGCGCTCCAAAGCTGGGCGTGCGTAAGTCGTTCGCCATAGAGCCAGGCAGACAGCGCCATCGCAATCGCTGGGCAAAGGAGTTGGAGACTTTGAGAGAGCGCGACTCCGATTTCCCGGATCGCCACGTACGTAATACAAAACGTGCGCGAGCGTAATACAGGTTACGGCTGAGACGATCAGAACCAGATTCGCTTGTGCGCCGGCTTGAAGCGGAGTTCCGATTTTGCCGAAGGCGAGGGTGAGCGGAAACAGCAGTACCGAAGTAATGAAACTGACGAGGCCGAAGCTGCGGATCGATCCAAGCTCGGCTGACGGGCGTTTGATCAGAACTCCGTAAAGCGCCCAGCAAAACGTGGCGGTAAAAGCAATGAACAATCCGGGCAGCGCGATATGCTGATCATGGGAGGTCGCATTCGCCTGAAACCAGATCACACCGAATGCGCCGATTAATCCGAGCAATGTGCCAAGCTGGAATTGCCATTGCCGGATGACCACGCGTTCCTCCGGAAAAAATGCCAGCGCCAGAAGGGCAGTGAAAATGACTGAAGCCCGAGTGAAAATCGTATAGACGCCGGGCCCAATATAGAAAAGCGCCATCACCTGGGTGACTTGATGGACCACGTTTGGCAAGCATGGCAGCAAACAAAGTTTTATCGCGTGCATGTCGATGCGTGGGCCGCCGCGGCGAATCTGATACAGCAGCAACGGCGCAATGGCGATGCATGCGACCGAGTAGCGATAGAAGTTTTGTGCCCACGGATCGTAATACCGATTCAGATAAAACATGAAAAGTGACGGCACCGACCAGATGAACACCGTGGCGAAAACCGCGGAGTACCCTTTCGAGAGATTGGCACTCCGACGCGGCGCGGCGTCGCTACGCATAGGCGACGTTTTGTAGTTCATATCAAGGCTGGTCCGGGCAGGCTCAACGGTTGTAGCGCGCTGTCCTCAGCGCATCGGATACGCGTGCTGCGCGCAAGGCGCTGGTCCGCTGAGACAGCGGACACTACAGCATCTCCGATGCGCGCACCTAAACTTTGGAACGCCCCTTGCATAAATTTTCTCGCCTATACGCGGTAAATCGCGCAAAAAGTAGGCCAGAAGGAGAAATACATATGTTGAACAAGCAATCACTCACTGTCGCCATCGTATCGGTTCTTTGTTGTGCGGCAGTTCAGGTCGACGGAGCGAAACCAGCCAAGGGCGGCGGCGGAAACCATATGCAACGCGGCATCCAGCTTGCCGAGGAAAAACACTTTGACGCCGCTGCTGACGAATTCGGCAAGGCGATCAAAGACAATCCGAAAGATCCGCGCGGATACGCAAATCGCGGCACCGCCTATCGCCAGGGAGCACGAACTGCCATCGCGGCGGGAGACTCCGAGGGGGCTTCCACCAGGTACCAAGCCGCGTTGACGGATTTTGCAAAATACATCGAGCTGGCACCGAAGGACGCCTCCGGTTATGCGGAACACGGTCAGACCCTATCTGAACTCAAACAGTACGACGCCGCCCTTGCTGATTTTAACAAGGCGTTGGAACTCAAGCCGGACGACCTCAATGCAGTTAAATTTCGTGGCTTCGCTGAGATCGGACTCAACCAGTGGGATAAAGCGGTCGCTGATTTTTCGGCTGTGATTCAAAAGAAACCGGACGATCTGCAGAGTTATGATCGGCGCGCGTTGGCATATCGAAGCATGAAGAATTACGACGCCGCCATCGCCGATTACACATTTTTGATCACGACAAATCCGAACGACATGGAGGCGACGACCAAGCGCGGGTACACCTACAGCCTGGCGCAGCAGTATGAAAACGCGATTGCGGATTACCAAGCTGTGCTAAAGGTCAATCCGCAGGACAACGACACGTTCCAGCGTTTACAATATGCGCAGTCGATGCTGGCAGCCAAGAACGCGTCTCCCTCACCCACGCCGCCCATTGCGAGTCCAACGCCTGAAGAAAAACGGCTGATGGATAAAATCAGTCCGCTGTATATCGGAATCGGTGTCGTCGCGCTACTCATAATTGCTGTGATCGTGCGTCTGCTTACACGCGGAAAGGCAGAGCCCACCAGCCACCGGATTCGCTAACGCAAAGCAGCCAAAATTTCTTTGACATCACCATGGCCGTGATTAGTTTGCGGACGCTTTTTGCCGGGACGAGGCGATCCCATGGCCGTTCAAATGCGAATTTGACGCGAGTCTGGGATTTTTGACTCTCTGGTGGAGAGCACGGCCGGTTCGCCGCCCGGGTTTCCAAGGGAGGCGCTGGGTTGGCGACGAGCAGCCCATGTAGCTCAGTTGGCAGAGCACGTCCTTGGTAAGGACGAGGTCACCGGTTCAATCCCGGTCATGGGCTCAGTGAGCTTGCAACCGGTAAGGAAAATCCAAATTATAGAGGTAAACAAGAAAACCATATGGCTAAGCAAGCATTTAAACGCGACAAGCCGCACGTGAACGTCGGCACGATCGGTCACGTGGACCACGGCAAAACCACGCTCACGGCAGCAATCACGAAGGTCCTCAATAAAAAAGGCATGGCCGAAGTGCGCGAATACGATTCGATCGATAATGCGCCTGAGGAAAAAGAGCGCGGAATCACCATCAACACGGCGCACGTGGAGTATTCCAGCGAGAAACGTCACTATGCCCACGTCGATTGCCCGGGTCACGCCGACTACGTGAAGAACATGATCACCGGCGCGGCCCAAATGGACGGCGCCATTCTCGTTGTCTCCGCTGCTGACGGGCCGATGCCGCAGACGCGTGAACACATCCTACTGGCACGGCAGGTGGGCGTGCCTTCCATTGTGGTTTTCCTTAACAAGGTCGACATGGTGGATGATCCCGAGCTTCTCGATCTCGTCGAAATGGAAGTGCGCGATCTGCTGACGCAGTACGAATTTCCGGGCGACAAAATCCCGATCGTCAAAGGCAGCGCGCTCAAAGCGCTCAACGGCGACGCCGACTCGGAGAAGCAGGTGTTCGCGCTTGTCGAGGCGGTGGACGATTACGTTCCTGTGCCGGATCGGCCGATTGATCAGCCGTTCCTGATGCCGATCGAAGACGTGTTCAACATTGAAGGCCGCGGCACTGTCGCGACCGGTCGTGTCGAGCGAGGCGTTCTGAAGAAAATGGAGGAAGTCGAGCTCGTTGGCATTCGCTCAACGGCAAAGACCGTGGCCACAGACATCGAGATGTTCCGCAAGCTGCTCGATGAAGCGCGCGCGGGCGATAATGTCGGCGTGCTGTTGCGCGGCATCAAGAAGGAGGAGGTCGAGCGCGGACAGGTTATCGCCAAGCCCGGCTCCATTACCCCGCACAAGAAATTTAAGGCGGAAGTTTACGTGCTGAGCAAGGAGGAAGGCGGACGTCACACTCCATTCTTCACCAATTACCGGCCACAGTTTTATTTCCGCACCACCGATGTGACGGGCACGGTCAAACTGCCTGATGGCGTGGAAATGGTTATGCCCGGAGACAACATCTCGATCGAGGTCGAGCTGATCACGCCGATAGCCATGGAGAAGACCATTCGGTTCGCAATCCGAGAAGGCGGCAAAACCGTCGGCGCGGGTCGCGTAAGCGAGATTCTGGATTAGCAATCTTTCCTCTGCGTCTGGTAATGTTGAGGCGAAGGCGAGGAAGAGGAAGATTAAGCGGAAGAGAAAGATTAAATACGCCAGTAGCTCAATTGGTAGAGTAGCGGTCTCCAAAACCGTCGGTTGGGGGTTCGAGTCCCTCCTGGCGTGTAGCTAACGCCGATCACGTATCGAAGCAATGATCACCAAAGTTAAAAACTTCTTTAGCGAAGTTAAAGTCGAGCTGCAGAAAACCTCGTGGCCATGGGATCCGAAGGAAAAAGGGTTCCGCCGTTACAAAGAGCTGGTGGACTCGACGATTGTGGTTGTGATCGCGATGCTATTGCTCGGTGGCTACGTGGCGTTGTTTGATTTTATTTTGGTGAACTTTGTGCACTTTTTCACCCGATTGCACTGACTTATGGGACAAACACTCGCAGGGAAAATGGCAGGAACGGACCGCTTCGGCACGCGCCGCGATTGCGTCCTACGAAATTGAAGTATGGCACAAGCGCTCGCAGCGAAAAATCAGTGGTACGTGGTGCATGTGCTTTCCGGTCAGGAAAACAAAGTCCGCGAGAATATCTTGAAACGGGTCAAAACCGAAGAGATGGGCGACCTCGTTTACGACGTGCTCCTTCCTACCGAGCGCGTCTCGGAAATCAAAAAAGGCAAGAAGACTGAAACCACGCGGAAATTTTTCCCCGGTTATTTGATCGTTAATATGCATCTCCTCGACGAGAACAATCAGCTGGTCGGGCGCACCTGGTATTTCATCCGCAACACACCGGGCGTGATTGGCTTTGCCGGGACCAAAGACAAACCGATCCCAATGCGGCAATCGGAAGTCGAAAGCATGCTCGCGCAGATGAAAGAGCGCGAGGAAAAGGTGAAACCGAAAGTCAGCTTCGAAGTGGGCGAAACGGTCAAGGTCGCCGACGGTCCGTTCCAGAATCAGACCGGCGTCGTTGAAGAGATCGATCCCGAGCGTGGCAAGCTGCGCGTCTCCGTCACCATTTTCGGCCGCGCCACGCCGGTGGAATTGGAATACTGGCAGGTCGAGCGCGGATAAATCGGAAGTCAGAGGTCAGAGATCAGAGGTCAGAAGTGAGAAAAAGATTTTCGGTTTAACGGTAACGATTCAACGGTTTAACGATTTAACGAAATACAATGGCAAAAGAGATCGTAGCGCACATCAAATTGCAGATTCCGGCTGGGCAAGCCAATCCGGCGCCGCCCGTCGGTACCGCGCTGGGACCACGCGGCGTAAACATCATGGCGTTCTGCAAGGAATTTAACGCCGCCACCCAGAAACAAGCGGGCGACATTTTGCCCGTCGTTATCACGGTTTTCAAAGACAAGTCATTTACTTTCATCACTAAAAGTCCGCCCGCCGCGGTACTCCTGAAGAAAGCCGCCAACATCGCCGCCGGTTCGAAGGAACCTAACAAGACCAAAGTCGGCAAAGTAACGCGCAAACAAGTCATGGATATCGTAAAAACAAAGTCCAAAGACCTGAACGCACGCAACGACGAGGCCGCCTTCCGCATTATCGCCGGCACCGCCCGCCAAATGGGCCTCGAAATCGAGGGCTAGATCGACCGCGGATTACGCGGATCAAATGGATTGAAGAGCGGGGAGCGCACGCGCCCTCGCGTGTGGATTTCGGCCGTCGCCGAAATATCCTTTAGCGACGAAGCTGCCTTCGCATCCTCGTCGGCACCACCGGTAAAATGGCCCCGGATTCGTCGATTAGTTTTGGACGAAGAAATGTCGAGCAATTCCAAATAGCTTTATCGGCAGCGCCAAAACCGGCGACGCGACGGCGAATGCGAGAACCATGCAGCCGTGTCGTGACGCTGCTCGGCTGGTGCGAATGGATTTAACCGCATCTGGGAACCTCGCCTTGTACATCAAGTAGAAGGAATGTGGTTCTTGCCTGTCGCAGTCCGGGGAGGCGCTGTCGAGGGCTTCGAGAATGTAGTAAATCTCTTTTAAGGTTGGTGCTTTGTAGTGGTGGCCGTACTAATCGTACAACCGATCTATCACGTCGCAGTAGTCGATCAGATCTTCCGTGTCGTCTGGATTGCCTCCAAGCTGAGTGAATGTTGCCTTCCAAAATTTCTTTCGGAGTGATCGGCAATAACTCAAGTCCTGCTTCGCTTCGTCTATTTCACTCGGCTGATTGTCAATTTGTTCTTGCGCCAATTCGATCAATTGTTGAGTCGAGGCGCTTTGCTGTTCGAGCGTTTTCCGTTCGTCGTCGTTCTCCGCTTTTGCAAGCCGCTGTTGAATCCCTTTAAGTTCGTGGCGGTACTGAACCAACTCCTTTCTTTCGTCCGCGTGCATTCGGTTCAGTTCACTCAACTCGCGTTCAGCAGCGATCGCATCTTGTTTCAACCAATAAGAGGGAAATGCCTCTCGCTCGCGGTGCAGTCGCTCCAATTCCGCGGCTCTGAATTCGCTTTGCCGTTGTCTAGAAACAGGATCTTCAAGGCAGCGCTCGATTGCCTGTGAAGCTTCTGACTTCGTTAATGAGTTGGATGGCGTAACGCCGAAGCTCCTCAGATATTCCAGCT
>QHOX01000107.1:46367-47580 GCA_003219465.1 Verrucomicrobiota bacterium
AGCCTTTGTTAAGAATTCGCTGTACTCAACACCCATTCTGTCGAGCATTTGTTTCTGCGCATCTGTAGCGAGGAATTTGTGACAACAAGGCAAACGAGCGATCCGGTCCCAGCCGCTCATTCCTTCTTCGAAGTAGTAGTGGCTTGGCAGAACAGCGCCCGAGCGCAACTGCTGCACCAATTCCTCGCGGCGAAATGGGCCCACATCTTTTTTGCCGTTCCAGACAAAAATCTGCCGAACCTTTGTCACGGGCGTCGATATTCTCAGTTTTCGGCCTGGGCGACAAATCTGATCAGTCTGACAAAGACGAATCGTTCACATTCGTCACCAAGAGTCCACCCGCCGCCGCTTTGTTGAAAAAAGCCGCCAACATCGCCGCCGGTTCGAAGGACCTAACAAAACCAAAGTCGGCAAAGTTTTCCGCAGCGGCCGCTGGGAGTGGAAAGCCACTGTCGGTTACGGCAAGGGAGATCTGCAGGCTATCGTCTCCTTCGCCCAAGATGGTTCGCAGCCGAAGGTAGAAATTATGCCGCTGACGAGCGAACTTCAGCGGCAGTTTTAGCGCTGTGATTGGAAGGCCAGCAAATTTGAAGACCTGAACGCGGGCTTTGAAAGCAAGGACCGTAGCAGCGGCAGGGGCAACATAGGATCAAAGAGAATAATCTCGAAAATGCAGCGCGTTTGGGTTCCGAAGCCGGCCGCTGGGTGCAGCATCAGATGATTAGATGAGTTCTAGTCTCTTTCGATTACGAAAGCCGTAAGAGTTTGTCTTATAATTCCTGGCATATTTTTCGCTGCAAATTTTGTCTGAACCGGATTCTCCTTGACCCGAAGGGTCGGGGCTCAATATCAGTCATTTCGTGGTCGGTCATCGGCTAACAATTACAAGACAATCACGCTTCCCATCCTAGAAAGAACTCCCCTATGAATAAGAAAAGGCCCACTCCACAATCCGCCTTCTTTAACATACGCATCCTAATCGGATTGGCTCTCTGCTTGTTCGCTATCGTCCTGTCGCTCTTTGCCGCAGGCGTAGTGCCGAGCCCGAGCAGCGGCATCGGCCAGGGTCAGCCTGACCAGGCGAGCAAGTCGCTTACGAAAAGTCTAAGCATCGCGGCCAAGGGCATCACCGTGCGGCTCCCGGAAGGCTGGTCGGTGGGTCAGCCTACTTTGAACTCATGGGTGATCCTAAATGTCCCTGCCGACCAGCAGG
>QHOX01000237.1 GCA_003219465.1 Verrucomicrobiota bacterium
TCGATGGTCACCGGTTGTGCAATATTTGGGAGAGCCGAAAGCGGGCTGATCGTGTGGACCCCCGTGCCGGGAATGTTGAAGGTGATCGTGCCGCCCCCCATGGAATTGGCATCCAGAATTGCCTGACGCAATGAGCCGGTGCCGGAGTCGTTCGTATTTATGACAGTGAAAACAAAAGGCGCGACAGGCTTAGGTGCTTCAGTGGATTCCTGTGCGACTGTGGCATCTGGTTCTCTCGCGCTTCGGAGACGTGTTGGGCGGGTGGAACGCGTTGTCTTCAACATATTGCCAAACGCAGAGACCAATAAGAGCGAACCGATCGATAAGAAGGCGACGCCCAATGTTATTCGGAGTGCGAAAGCGCGTGGAGAGATATTCTTTTTCATTTTGTTCTTTGAGGTGAGGTTTGGGGAGTGAGCGCGCGTTTTAGCATCTTCTTCTACCCAGAAAAAAGTACAAAGTTTCCGCAAGAACGTGTAGGATATGGCCTTATAGCACGTTCAAAATCGATAGGCTCGGAAGTGCGTCTGCCGGGATGGCCAGGATGGTTATCTTCCTTTTAACCTTAGTTCTACCGTGTCATTCAATCATTTTGGACTTTCGACTGAAGTCGTGCGCGGGACCCAGGCCATGGGGTTCGTGGAGCCAACGCCGATCCAGCTTCGCGCGTTTCCGATTGTCCTTGCCGGAAAAGATTTAATCGGCACCGCACAAACCGGCACCGGCAAGACCGCAGCGTTTGCTTTACCGATCCTAACTCTGCTGGCGAAGCACGCCGGCTTGCGATGTCTCGTACTCGAGCCCACGCGCGAATTGGCCGCGCAAGTGGAGACAGCATTTCGTGATTATGGCCGTTTCACAGATTTGCGAGTGGGTCTTGTGCACGGCGGAGTTGGTTACGGGAAACAACGTGATGCATTGAAGCGCGGCCTGGACATTCTCGTCGCTACGCCAGGACGCCTCCTGGATCTGATGGAACAACGCGCACTGACTTTGCAATCGGTGAAAATTCTCGTGCTCGATGAAGTGGATCGAATGTTGGACATGGGTTTTCTGCCGGACGTGCGTCGCATTGTTGAGAAAATCCCGAAGAACCGGCAAAGCCTGCTTTTCTCCGCCACGTTACCGCCGGAGATCGAGCGCCTGGCCGCGTGGGTGTTGCGAGATCCGGCGCTGATTGAGATTGGCGCGCGCCGTTCACCTGCGGAAACGGTCACGCACGCTGTCTATCCCGTGGCGGCAGAACAAAAATTCGATCTGCTGATGGCGCTATTGGAACGAACAAATTTCGACAGCGTATTGATTTTTTGCCGAACAAAGCAGAATGCCGATCGTGTCGCACATTTCCTCAAGCATGCGCAACACGCGGTGGCGGTGTTGCATTCGAATCGCACACAACGTGAACGCATCGAGGCGCTGGAGGGATTCAAGAGCGGCAAATACGAAGTAATGGTTGCGACCGATATCGCATCGCGCGGACTGGACATCGCCGGTGTAAGTCATGTCATCAATTACGATGTGCCAGAGCATCCGGAGGATTATGTTCACCGGATCGGGCGAACGGGCCGTGCCCAAAATGTAGGCGACGCATTCACGCTCATGAGCGGTCACGAAGTTGCGGCCTTGCAGGCGATCGAACATTTCATCGGCCGGAAAATCCCGCGACTGAAACTGGAGAATTTTCCCTACTTATACACGGTGCTATTTGAACCGGAATCAGTGGGCGCCAGCAAGCGAGCCATTACTGGGCGAAGAACTCATCGCGGATATTCATTCGGGCGAAGGCGGTAGGAAAACAAAATTCGAAATCCGAATCTCGAAATCCGAAAGAAAATGGAAGTAATGAGCAAATCCAAATGACGAAGCGCGAAGGAATGACAAATCATCAAATGGCCAAGGCTGGCGGTGGCGTTCACTCGTCATTCGGGCTTTGTGCTTCTTTCGTCATTCGACATTCGTGCTTCGTCATTGCAGACCCTATTTAACGTGCCGGCCCAAATCGCTCGATTTGTTTGGGAGATAAGCTTTAATACCGCGCCCTATGTCTGAACGAAGAGTCGCCTCTGATTCAGAGACCGAGTTCGATCGGTTGCAGAACAAGCTGGTGCCGTTGTGGAAATCGATTGAGCGATTCAATCAGGATCCGCAGACGATCGTGGTCGTACCCTCGATGTCGATTGAGGCGATCGACTCTGGCGCAGTGATGCAGGCGTATGAGGAACGGTTCCTGTTTTTGTTACTGCTGCTTCGCCAGCCGCGCGCCCGACTAATCTATGTCACGTCGCAAACGATTCTGCCCAGCATCATCGATTATTACCTGGATCTTCTGCCTGGAGTCATCCCGAGCCACGCGCGACAGCGGCTTTTTCTGCCTTCACCCATGGACGGGTCGGTGCGCCCGCTCAGCGATAAACTCCTCGAGCGACCGCGGCTGATCGAGCGCATCCGGTCGCTGATAATGGACCCTGATCGTGCGCACCTTGTCCCTTTTAACACCACCAATCGCGAGAAAGAACTGGCCTTGCGGCTCGGCATCCCGATGTACGGGGCCGATCCAAAATTCTTTCCGCTGGGAACAAAGAGCGGCTGCCGCAAAATCTTCATGGAAGAAAATGTTCCGCATCCATTGGGGCGCGAGAATGTTGGCAGTAAGGAAGAGTTGCTAAATGCGATTACGGATATGCGGGGAAAGAAACCTTTGGTCAGGCAGGTGATGGTAAAGCTGAACGAAGGCGTTTCCGGTGAGGGCAACGCCATCATCGACTTAAGAGGGCTTGCACCTGTAGCCGGCATCGATGATGCCGGCCGCCAACACGTGTCCACCCGACCGGGATCACCGATCCCGGCTACAAAAGAGCAAGCTGCGTTAGAAGAACGCCTTCGCAGAATGAAGTTCGAGCTAGAGGGAGTTACTTACGACAGTTACATGAAAAAGCTGCAGGAGCGCCGGGGGGTCGTGGAGGAGCGCATCATGGGAGAAGAGTTCAGAAGCCCTAGTGTGCAGCTTCGCGTCACGCCGCTAGGCAAGGTCGAATTGTTATCAACTCATGACCAACTCCTGGGCGGGCCATCAGGGCAAAGCTACCTCGGTTGCGTTTTCCCCGCCGACACAGCCTATGCCGGGCTGATCAGTAAAGAGGCTGGAAAGGTAGGCAGGCGTTTGGCGAAAGAAGGTGTTATCGGTCGGTTCGCTTTAGATTTTGTGGTCGTGCGCGCGAAGAATGGCAAATGGGAGCCGTACGCAATCGAGATTAATTTGAGAAAAGGCGGCACGACTCATCCGTTTTTGACTCTGCAATTTCTGACCGATGGCACCTACAATCCCGAGACCGGCATCTTTACGGCTCCGAATGGCCAGCAGAAATTTTTTGTCGCCAGCGATCACGTCGAATCGGCGCGCTATCGCACTTTGACTCCGGACGACTTGTTCGACATCGTGGTGCGTCACAGCCTGCATTTTGATCAAACACGCCAGACAGGCGTCGTGTTTCACATGATGAGCGCGTTGGGCGAACTGGGAAGAACCGGTTTGACTGCTGTGGGCAACTCGCACGAGGACGCGAAGGCCACGTACAACCGTGCGGTCGCTGTGCTGGATAAGGAAACGCGCGGCGACGCATGATTTGTTGAAGCGTTGTCATTTGGCTGAAAATGGAGGGGCGAGCTCCCGCGGGCCCTAAGCAACTCGTCTCGACTCGCTTGCCCGCTGTAGCCTCTCGACGGCGCCGTCGCTTTACGCGAAGGCCGGTTGGCGAAGGCGGCTGTCCATTGCTGATTAAGCAAAAATTGCTTAAGAAAAGCCTTGACCTTCTCGGATGCGCCTGCCTAAAACGGGTGTCGCGGACGCAAAATGTAATTTTTGCAGTTCACAAAAGCAGGATTCGAACAAGAACAATACCGAATGAAAAAGCAAATTAATCCCACCATCAAAGCGCATCTTATCCGAGGCGCGTTTTATCTGCTTCTGCTTGTGGCTGTGGGCGCGATTCCATTCGCGCTGGCGCAGTCGCGCAGTCGCGGGACTACCAAGCGAGGGGTGGCTAATGCGGCGAAATTAGCCGCTGTGCCGCCTGCGAGCGGGGCGGTTGAGGTGACGAAGCCGTCGGGCGTTCACTCTAAAGGGGCTTCGCAGTCTAACGCTGGCTCGCAGTTTCTTCCCTATGACGTGCGTACTTTGCCCGGTCGCCATGCCAAGCCGGGAGAAAATCCTACCCTTCTGACTCCGACCACCGGTCCTAAGTTTCGCATTTTACTGCAGCCACGGCTACCGAATGTGGTCCTTTACGACCAGTATGATAATGCTGGAACCAACGCTAC
>QHOX01000238.1 GCA_003219465.1 Verrucomicrobiota bacterium
TGATTTTGTGGTGCCTGGGGGTCAAACTTGGAATATTTCTGAGGTTGACGTGCAAGGGACGTATGACGGTTTTACCGGCCCGGCCGTAGCCTTCCACGTCTTTTTCTACCAGGATTCGGGCGGTCTTCCTGGGACACAGGTGTACGCCGCGATGAACCAGCCGTACACGAGTTCGAACAATATAGATTTTGTCATTACCCTGAGCACTGCGGCAGTGCTGTCCCCGGGCACCTATTGGGTTTC
>QHOX01000243.1 GCA_003219465.1 Verrucomicrobiota bacterium
TCAATCAGGACGGACACACAAATGGTATCTCACTACCAAGCACGGAAGCGCAAACTCGGCTGGTCCAGGATGCGTGCAAAGATGCTGGCGTTTCGCCGGCGCAAATTGGATTCGTAGAGGCGCACGGCACGGGCACGGCCGTAGGAGATCCGATCGAAGCGCACGCACTCGCGGAGGCTCTGTGCGAGCAGCGTTCAACTCCGTTAGCCATAGGTTCGGTTAAAACGAATGTTGGCCATCTTGAAACTGCCGCCGGCATTGCCGGACTCCTGAAAGCAATGCTGGTTCTTCTGCATCGTGAAATTCCTGGCAGCTTGCATTTCAGTTCCCCGAATCCGCACATCGATTTCGATAAACTGAAACTGCGCGTGCCGACGGACACCGAGCCGTTCCCGGAAACCGATGGTGAACGGCTGGCCGGCGTAAACTCTTTTGGATTCGGCGGCGCAAATGCGCACGTCGTTCTGACGGAGCCGCCATCTGTTCCGCACGCGGATGACGCAGAAATCTGGATCGAGCGCGCTTGGCCGGTAATGCTTTCCGCCCGGTCAGAAGACGCGCTTCGTGGCTATTCAATGAAGTTAGCTTCATGGCTAAGCGAGCGAGTTAATCTTAACGGCGATTCACCGGTTTTGCCCGATTTGACGTACACACTCGGCAAGCGGCGCAATCACCATCCGCATCGGCTGACGCTCGTCGCACGCTCCCTACCTAAGCTCATCGAGGAGCTCGACGCGTTCGCGATCAAAGAGGACAGCGTGAAGGTTCGCACCTCATTCACGCCGCGGCCTGAAAGCGCGCCGCGCGTCGCTTTTATTATGAGCGGACAAGGTCCGCAATGGTGGGGCATGGGCCGAGAGCTGATGCAGCATGAGCCGGTCTTCCGCCATGTGATCGAGCAGTGTGACACGGCACTGCGTGGCGTCGCGACTTTTTCGCTTCTGGAAGAACTCGGCCGCTCGGAAGAAACCTCACAATTGCATCGTACCGAGATTGCACAGCCCGCCATTTTCGCGATGCAGGTTGGATTGGCAGAGCTGTGGAAATCGTGGGGCGTGCATCCCTCCGCCGTTCTTGGCCATAGCGTCAGTGAAATCGCTGCGGCATGCGTTGCCGGTTTGTTCTCGCTGGAACAAGGCGCGCGAATCACCGCTCTGCGCGCGCGATTCATGGAAGGTTGCGCGCGCGGTGAAGGCAGGATGCTCGCGGTCGGGCTTGGCGAAGAAGAAGCGCAAGCCCTGATCGACAAGCATGACCAAACCATTTCGATCGCGGCATTCAACGGCCCTCGCTCGCTCACCCTCGCCGGTCCGCGTCATTCAATCGAAGCAATGTTTGCCGAGCTTGAGACGCAAGGTGTCTTCGCCCGGCTCGTCCGAGTCGATCATCCGTTTCATCACGCGATGATGCAGCCCGCTGCCGATGCACTCGAGGATGCATTGATCGACCTCGCACCGCAGGCCGAGACCATTCCGCTGTTCAGCACCGTCACTGGCAACCGTCTTAACGGTAATGGTGGTGACGCGGCGCATTGGGCCCGCGGCATCAGGCAACCGGTTCAATTCGCGCCCGCGATCAATGCGATTGCTGACTTTGGTGTGGACATTTGGCTGGAGCTCGGCGCGCATCCCGCTCTCGCTCATTCGATCGCTGAATGTCTCGCCAGCCGTGGCGGATCGAAACCGATTGTAATCTCTTCTGTTCGCCGGGAACGGGAACACGATTCTGTGCTAGAAGCCGCCATGGATCTGCATCGCGCAGGAGCGGCGCTCGATTTCAAAGCCATGACGCCATCGCGTCGTATCCTTCCGCTGCCGGTATATGCGTGGGATCGCAGCCGCTGGTGGAACGAAGCTCCTGACTGGCGCGAAAGTCGCCTCGGCTCGGGCGGCCGCGGAATGCTCGACATGCGGCTGCCGCGCGCGACGCCCACCTGGACCGCCAGGCTGGATAGCCGGCACATGGCTTTCCTCAAAGATCACAAAGTCGAGAACCATGTTGTTTTTCCAGCCGCGGGATTTGTTGATCTCGTAATTGAGGCCGGCACGCAACTCTTCGAAGGCCGACCGTTCGTGGTCGAGGAGTTTGAGATTCGCAAGCCGCTTATCCTACCGGAACCTGCCGCCGGCATTCACATCGAGGTCTCCTACGAGCCTAACGAGCGCACATTCGCGATCCAAAGTCGGTTCGACCAGGGAACATCCTGGTCGTTGCACGTCGTGGGCTCGATGCGTGCCGAACGGACCGAGTCGGGCTTTGCCGACTCAAGTTTCGACACTGAAATCCAGCCGGTTATGTCGAAACTCAACCTAGTCGATATCGACGCGTTTTACCGCTACATGAGCGATCTGGGATTTGGATATGGCGAAACATTTCGCTGTGTTCGCGAGCTTTGCGCCGCGGATGGTAAATCGTCCGGGCGGGTGGCGCTGTCTGAATCGATTGCGCCGAGGGCCGGCGAGTATCCCTTGCATCCCGTGCTGCTCGATGGCGCGCTGCATGTGTTCTCCGCCGGTCGTTCGACGGTCGAAGCGCGCGGTTCGCAACTCAAATTGCCGGTCCGATTTGGCCGAATTCGATTTCTCCGTTCCCCCGGAGCCTCGGCACGGGTCTGTGCCAGCGTGATCCAATGCACGGATGAGTTCGTCGATGGACGCATTGCTCTTTATGACGAATCCGGCAAACCGTGTGTTCTGGTGGAGGGGTTCCGCGCCATCAGTGTCGCAGGGGTGCGCCGGGGTGCTATCGGCGGCGTCCGCGATGTTCTCTATCATGTAGATTGGGAGCGCACGCCAAATGAATTTCGCCCGGGGACGGTGGAACCTTTGCCGTTGACCCGCCTGCGCGACGCTGCCCGAGGCGCGCTCGACGATGTGCTCGCTACGCGCGGACGCGAGCGGCTTAAAAGTGCGATTGCCGCCCAGGACGATCTCGCTGCTGTCCTGCTGTGCGCGGGCCTCCGGGAAATGGGAGCTACGACCGGCGCTGATTTCACCGCCGATTCACTGCGGGTCGCCGTACCGATGCGGCCAGTTTTCGAACAGTTGATGTTGAAACTTCAAAAGCGTGGCCTGGTGGAATCAAGTGGATCCGGCTATCAACCCAACCCTGCGTTCACAACCGCCGCTGAATCAGCAAACGAAGCGCAACGACGATTCATCACGGTGCATCCCGGTCATCTTCCCGAAGGGCAGCTCGTGGCTGGAAATTGCGTCGAACTCGGTCCGATTTTGCGCGGTGAGAAGGATGCCGTGCAGGTATTGTTCGCCAGCGCTGGAGCGGAACTGCTCGACCATTTTTATGGGGACGGTTTGCTGACAAGCCACTGGTTGGCAGCTATCAGTGCTGCTGTGCGGGAAGCAGCCCATGCGCTCCCCGAGGGTCGCGGGTTGCGGATTCTCGAGGTCGGCGCCGGCACCGGCGGCCTCAGCGCGCAAGTACTCCCGGCCCTGGAGCGGGGCTTACACTCGTACACATTCACCGACGTCTCCGCTGCGTTCTTCTCGGGTGCGCATCAGAAGCTCGCGAACTTCCCCGAAGTTGAAACCAAGATTTTTGATCTTGAAAAATCCGCCACTGAACAGGGCTTCGAGCTCGGTTCGTTCGATTTTATCATCGGCACCAACGTGCTTCATGCCGTAACCGATATTCGCGCTGCCCTGCATAACCTGTACGATGTGCTCGCACCGGGCGGTTCGCTGGTGTTCATGGACGTGGCCTCGCCTCAGTTGTGGACGGAAACTGTTTTCGGCCTAACCAGCGGTTGGTGGCGTTTCAGCGATCGGGATCTGCGTCCGGTGCATCCCTTACTTGGACGTTCTCAATGGGAAACGGTGCTTCGTGAAACCGGTTTCAACGAGACCACTTCGTTGCCAGGATTAATGCTGCCGCAAGGCGAGGGCCAGATTGGCATTCTCGCGCGCAAAGCGTGGCAGGCTCCGCCCACCCCCGAGCTCGGGGTGGAAGTTCCTCCGGAAAAATCATTTCTTATTTTTGCCGACCAGGAAGGCATTGGTTCCTCCTTGGCCGAACGCCTGCGCGCGGCTGGTATCCGTTGCCGAATTGTCTTCCGTGGAACCGCGTTCGCAGCGAAAGATACCGATACCTTCACGCTAAGAGCCGAAGCGCTGGAAGATTGGAACCAACTTTTCGCGGCGTGCGCTGGCGAAGCCGCGCCGGAGCGGATTATCTATCTTTGGAACCTTGACACACAAATCGACGGTGATGGGACGATTGGAACGGATGCCCTGCTTCACCTCGTCCAGAGTCTGGATAGCACCTGGCCCACAACCAAACTGCGAATCGACTCGGTCACGCGCGGAGCAGAAGCCGTCGGCCGAGATGGCAGGGCGACCTTGGTAGCGCAGGCACCTGCTCTCGGTCTGATGCGCGTCATTCTTAACGAATATTCGAACTATGCGTGTCGCGGGGTTGACTTGCCACCGACGCCGTCCGCGGCTGATTTAAACTTGCTTTGGATGGAACTGTTGCGCGCCGAATCGGAGCGCGAA
>QHOX01000108.1 GCA_003219465.1 Verrucomicrobiota bacterium
GTGCACGGCGTAGCCAGTACAGTCGCGAATACGCCTTGGAAAAACGACCCGAGCATATCCTCGCGCTCGCTCGTCGAAAGCAAACTGCGCGTAACCGATTGTGGCAGCGCAATCTCAAACACGCCGAAGAGATTCAATGCAAATACGAGCACAATCACGCTCAAGGCGAGGACGAAGTAAGGATTTGTGAACTGAAAACCGCCCCAGGTTACGTCACGCCCTGCGCTTTTAAGTGCGATCAGCAGGATCGCGAGCGCGATGAACCACGCAAAAATTCCAATGGTGAACGCAATGCCGCTCCGAAAAATTTTCTGCCGACTCTGTCCCGCTTGTTGGACAAAGCCGAAAATCTTGAGCGAGATCACCGGCAATACGCACGGCATCAAATTCAAAATGATCCCACCGAGAAACCCAAAGAGCAGAAACGTGAAAATTCCGCGCGCTGGCGCGGGCCGAGTCGCTGAAACAGCCGGCGCACTCGTGATCTGCCACGCCGCGCGATCGTCGCCGTTCGGCTGCTGCGCAAACACCACGAGACCAGCGATCGACGACAGATCCTTCGGCGCCGATTCAAGCGGAATACGAAACACAATTTCGTTGTTGTTCCGCGATTGAACCGCCGGATGACCAACGATCGTGTCCTGCTCCGGCAACGGAAAGAAATCGATTGCCGGATATTTCGCCAAAGTTTCGCTCGTAATTTTCAAGCGAAGATCGGATCCAACCCGGCTCCAATCGGCGCGCGCCACATCAGGTTTCGGCCAGTTTTGCGGAACCAAACCCCGATAACGCCCGAAAACGTCCGTGTTCGCCGGCTGGCTTGTCGATGCTACAGGCAAATCCAACTGCAATGTGGCGCTGCCGGGGATGCAGATTTTTTCGCACACCAGCCAATTTGCTTCAGCGGCGAGCTTCGCGGACGAAGTGTCGAGGTTCGACGGCGGCGTGATTTCCTGCATCAGCAGGACTTCATTTTCGTAGCCGTACGTTTCAATGTCGCCGGGATCGATCGTTTTCAGGGGAATTGGCCATCGGATGTCGGAGATCTTCCAGCCCGGCGGCAGTTTCCATTTCAGTTCCGTAGGCAGGCCTGCGTCGCCGGAAAATTTCCAGTACGTGTGCCAGCCAGGAGCCATGCGAAGCAACAAACCGACGGTAAACGACTTGCCAGGCACAATCGCGGTTGTATCGGCTAAAAGCTCTGCCCTAACGAGCTGTTTCCCCTGGTACGTCTGCGCAAGGCCGTGTGGGGCAACAGCAACCAGCAGCCAACAGAGCAGCGAATAAACAGACGATTTCGACGCAATTCGCATAGGATTAGGTAACATTCGCTGCACTCGACGGCAATTCAGTCGACTGTAGCCACTTCGCTGTGCGAAGCGTGACATCCATGTCCGTGTTCTCCAGGCGAACGTCGGCCACAGGGCGACGGCTACAGTACCTACGGCACGACAAAAATTTTGTCGGTCCAGGGATCTTTAACTTTGGTCCCCGGAGCGTAACCGCTCACGTCAACGTATCTGCCGCTCGAATCAAATGGACTAAACACGTATCCCGGCTTGTCAGGCACTGCCTTGGCAGTTGGGAACGCGGTGGACACTTGCGCCTGCGACGATGGTTTTGGTTCGGGCTGTGAGGCTTCGCTGCGAGCGACAGGCGGAGTTGTTCTGGGCGGCTTTTGAGATCTTATCGTATCAGCCTTTCGGGGCTGCGGTGCCGAGGCCATCTGCGTCGATGGAGCAGGGCGACCAGGCTGGGTCACATCGGATTCGATTGCATCTGTCGTTCCGACCATGGTTGGCTCGTTACTGTGGCCCCGCAGGGCGTAATGCACCGGCGCGGTGGCAACACGGTAGGAACCGACGGCAACATCGCGCGTGACGTGGTACGAACTCACGGCCACGTTGCGAGTCGTTCCGCATCCGGCGAGCAAGACCGCCGCCAATACCATTGCTCGTTCAAATAGGTTCATCTCGTTTGTAAGATCGTTCCCTGGGCAATCTGTTCAATCATTTAATCGCGACAAGATCGCCAACCAGCATTGAAATTTCCTCGTCATTCGTGGACCACGAACACATCAGACGATAAATGTCCGGCTCCACAAATTTATAAAAGTGCCAACCCCGCGCGTGTAGACCGCGCACGAGTTGATCGTCCAAGTGCACAAACACCGCATTGGATTCCACCGGGAATACGGTTTCCATCCCTGCCTCGTTTCGAAGACGCTGCGCAAGCTCGCGCGCCGCCTCGTTCGCGTGCCGCGCGTTTCGCAACCAGACATCTCCGTTCAACAACCCCAGCCACGGCGCAGCGAGAAAGCGCATTTTTGAGCCGAGGTGCCCAGCTTGTTTCACCCGATATTGAAAATCACGTGATGATTTTTTGTCGAAAAAGATAACCAGCTCGCCCGCGGCAACGCCATTTTTCGTCCCGCCAAAGCTAAGGATATTTACGCCCGCTTTCCAAGTGATCGTTTTCGGTGCGCAGCCAAGCGATGCGACGGCATTGGCAAAGCGCGCGCCGTCCATATGAAGCAACATTCTGTGTGCGCGCGCGAAGCCGCCAATCGCTGCAACTTCATCCGGTGTGTAAACCGTTCCGAGTTCCGTCGCTTGTGCGATACTGATGGCGCGCATCATGTGCCCGTGCAGCTCGACCTGTTGCGCCACGAGTTTTTCTGCCTCGCCGAGGAAGACCTTTCCATTATTGCTATTCGTCAAAAACAGCCTCGCTCCCCGCGTGTAAAACTCTGTAGCGCCTCCTTCGTCCGTCTGGATGTGGGCGCGCTCGTGACAGATCACTCCGTGGAAGGGTTGGCAAAGCTGGGCCAGACCGAGCGCGTTCGCCCCGGTGCCGGTGAACACAAAATAAACATCGCAATCGACTTCGAAAACTTGCCGGATTCCTTCGCACACTTTCGCGGTCCATTCGTCCTCGCCGTAAGATGGCGCATAATGGGCATTCGCTTCCTCCAGAGCTGCCCAGGCCTCGGGACAAATCGCCGCCGTGTTATCACTAGCAAACTGATAACGAATCGTGTCCGCGCGCATTCCGCCCCTATTACGCGAGTTTTACCGCCTGACAATCAGCACAATAGAGATTGCCTGACAGCGGAGCCCTGGGCCTCCGAATCTGCCAGGCAAATCCCTTCTCTACTTGCTCCTCGAATTGCGTACAGCTGTTTCATTTTCTATTTCGGAGAGAAAGCGTCGGGTGAGCGTGTCTCCTAGTAAATTTTTGCAGCTTGAGGGTAGTTTTTTGTTGCATTTTGCCTAACACGCGAGCGCGGATTAACCTTCGCCAATGAGATCGCTCCAGAGCGACGTCGAGCAGCGCGGCACGCGCATTTTTGAGCTGGTCGACAACCATCCGGAGCGACTTTTCAGCAAGGCCGGATTTTATCAGCGCCTGATGGCGCTCTCGATGCACGACGAGCAATTCAAGACCCAACTGTTTCGCTTTGTCGCCGTCCTGCCTTCGCTGCGCAGCTCAAATGAGATTATTCAGCATCTGCAAGAATATTTCAGCGATAACGATGATGGTTTCCATCCGCTGGTGCGTACAGGGGTTCGTTTGGCGCGCCTCGTTCCATGGATAAGTGCTCCGCTGTTGCGGTGGAACGTTTCCGAAACGGCCCGCCAGTTTATTGCGGGACGAAATCCGGACGAAGTGGTAGCGACGTTGCGCAAACGGCGGGCACAAAAAATCGGCTTCACCGTGGATGTTCTGGGCGAAGCTGTGGTGAGCGAAGCCGAGGCGGACAAATATGCAGCGCGTTACGCGGATTTACTGGAGAAACTGGCGCGCGAAACAAGAAACTGGACGGACCCGCTTGGAAAAAACGCGGAGCTTTTCCCGGTTGTAAATCTGTCGGTCAAAATCTCTGCGCTGTATTCGCAAATGAGTCCGGCCGCTCCGGCGGATGCCATTGTCCATCTCGGCACCAAGCTCCGGCCGCTTCTCCACCGCGCGCGCGAGCTAGGCGCATTTATCAATGTCGACATGGAGAGTTATGCGCTGAAAAATACGACTCTCGAGCTGTTCAAAACCATTTTGACCGAGGCGGAGTTCAAAGATTGGCCGCATGCCGGGATTGTTATCCAGGCTTATTTGCGAGATTCCGAGGGCGACTTGCGCGACCTGATCGAGTGGGGCCGTGCATGCGGCACTCGCTTCGCAGTCCGACTCGTGAAAGGCGCATATTGGGATTACGAGACAACGAAATCGGGCCAGAACGGATCGAATCCTCCGGTCTTTCTTCAAAAGCCCGAAAGCGACTCGAATTTCGAAAAGCTTACGCGCGTGCTTTTTGAAAATAACTCCGTTGTTACGCCTGCGTTTGGGTCGCATAACGTCCGTAGCATCGCGCACGCGCAAGCAGTCGCGGATGAGCTCGACATTGATCGCAGCCGGTTCGAGTTCCAACTGCTTTACGGCATGGCTGGTCCGATCAAGCGCGCGCTGGTGGAGATGGGGTATCGCGTCCGGGAGTACTGTCCGATCGGCGAGCTGCTGCCCGGCATGGCTTATCTGGTTCGGCGCCTGCTTGAAAACACGTCAAACGAAGGCTTTTTGCGGGCAAAATTTGCCGAGAACGTGCCAGCGAAAGAATTGCTGCGCGATCCAAGAGAGCTGATCAAACCCGCTGTAGCCGGGATCGGTGATCTCGGGCGGCCCAGTGGATCGAATCACAAAAATGGCGCTTCACTTCATGCAACAGCTGGCGATAGTTTCCGAAACGCACCACTTGTGAGTTTCATTTACAAAGATAGCCAGGACAAAATGCAGAGCGCATTGCGCGAGGTGCGGAAGCGCTTTGGTGAAAAACATCCGCTGTACATCGGAGGGGAAAAGGTTTGGTCAGACAATCTGACGCCCTCGGTTAATCCAGCGGAGCCGACCGAGATTGTCGGCTACGGAACGGAAGCCGGGGTCGACGAAGCCGAGCGTGCCGTCAAAGCTGCACGCGCGGCATTCGAAAAATGGAGATGGACGCCGTTCGAGGAGCGGGCGCAGTTGCTGGAGCGCGCGGCCAACATCCTGGAGCGCAGACGCTACGAACTCTCGGCAGTGGAAGTTTTCGAAGTCGGCAAGCCCTGGTCTGAAGCCGACGCGGATATCCGGGAAGCGATCGATTTCTGCACGTTTTACGCACAGCAAATGCGGCGACTCGGACGGCCAAAACTGACGCAACAGGTGCCGGGCGAAGAAAGTTATTATCATTACTGGCCGCGTGGCGTCGCCTTCGTAATCGCGCCGTGGAATTTTCCGGTCGCGATTCTTTGCGGCATGGCGTCGGCGGGAGTTGTTACTGGAAACGCGGTAATCATGAAACCATCCGAGCAATCGATCATCTGCGGCGCTATGCTCATGCAGGTGTTCGAAGAAGCAGGCGTTCCGCCGGGCGTTCTGAATTTCTTGTCGGGGCACGGCTCCGTGATCGGCGCGCACTTGGTCGATCACAAGGACGTCGACTTAATCGCGTTCACCGGTTCGCGCGAAGTCGGACTGAAAATCTGGGAGTCGGCCGGAATCACCCGCCCTGGTCAACGCGAGCTGAAGCGGGTGATTTGTGAGATGGGCGGCAAAAACGCCATGATCGTTGATGCAGACGCCGATCTTGATGAGACGATCATGTATTCAATTTATTCCGCATTCGGTTTTCAGGGGCAAAAGTGCTCCGCGCTGTCACGCTTGATTCTGCTCGAGGAAAATTACGATCGCGTGATGGAACGTTTGATCCCGGCCGCAGCCAGTCTGCGAATCGGCAATCCCGAGCAACCGGGCATCATGGTCGGCCCGGTTATTGATGAAGCTGCGTACCGGCGCATTCTGGAATACATCGAGATCGGGAAAAAAGAGGCCACACTTGCTTATCAGGCAAAGGAAGTTGCGCCGCATGGATATTTTATTCCGCCGACGATTTTCACCGACGTAAAACCCAACATGCGCATTGCGCGCGAAGAAATTTTCGGCCCGGTACTAAGCGTCTTGAAAGTGAAGGATCTCGACGAGGCGCTCGAAGTCGCGAATGGAACCGACTACGCGTTGACTGGGGGCTTTTTCTCGCGCAGCCCCGATAACATCGAGCGCATCAAAGCGCGATTGGAAGCCGGCAATGTTTACATCAACCGCTCGTGCACAGGCGCGATCGTCGGGCGACACCCCTTTGGTGGATTTAAAATGAGCGGCAGCGGTACTAAGGCTGGCGGCGAAGATTATCTTCTGCACTTTCTCGTGCCGCGCGTAGTGACCGAAAACACGAGCCGCCACGGCTTCGCTCCAGAACAGTCGCCCGAGTATCGCGAGGAATTTCTCTGGCCTAAACCGCGACAGTAAGCACTCGACCCGCGAGACGATCAATTCAGCGGTCGGCCTTTGTTAAGCAAGCGCACAACCGTCACAATCATGTAGACCACCGGCCAGGCCGACGTAAGAACAATCACCGCAAACGCAGCCATTTCCCTTGCTCGTTCGCGCGCCGCTTCGATACGGTATTCCCGCCCTAGATTAAAAAGATTCCTGAACCTCGATCTATCTTCTCCGTCGGAAGACCAGAAATGGCCGTGCCATTGACCGAAACCGGAATGAAAAAAATAGTCCGTCTGCGGAAAGCGTCCCTTACCGCCCGTGGAAGGACTCCTCGGTTTCATAGACTGTGACCGACAACTGATTTGGAACCAGCAACACAATACCACGTTCAAAAATTCAATCACCCTGAAAAAATAACTTTCCGGTCGGGGACGAGCTGCGACAGACTCGAAACGTAAACGTGAAAACCGCCATCTATCACGCTGGCAAGTTGTTGGTGAGATTCGTGTTTGGCTGTGTCGCGCGTACTCGCGTAATTGGCCGAGAGAATGCAAACCGCTCTGGTGGATTTTTGCTGGCGGCGAATCACATCAGTCATTTCGATCCGTTCCTGATTTCGCTCCCGGTGCGACGAAAGCTCGATTGGATGACGATGGCCGAATTCTTTCGCCCACCTGCGCTGGGTTTTTTCCTGCGCTCAATTGACGCGTTCCCGGCCGAACGGGACCGCGCCGATCTCAAAACGATTCGCACCGCAATCGAACGATTAAAGAGCGGACGCATCGTGGGCATTTTTCCTGAGGGAGGCATTCGCGATAGCGTGCGCTCGGTGCTTGAAGGCGCACCGCTTCGGCCAGGCGCAGCCACGCTCGCACACATTGCCGGTGTTCCCGTCGTGCCGTGCGTAATTCTCGGCACTGATCGCCTTTATTCCAAAAACCAGTGGCTGCCTTTCCAGCGGACGCCGGTGTGGACCGCGTTTGGAAAGCCGATTTCATGTTTTCCGGAGTTGCAAAGATCTCAGGCGCGCGAACGAATCGAATCCGAACTGGCTGCCGCTTTTAAAAATCTTTACGCTGAATTGCGCGAAAAATTTCGCCTCACGACGGACGATCTGCCACGGTCGCCGCAAGAGCGGAGAGGACCTTGTAGTCCAAGCGCTGCGCTTGCCAGGTCTGGCACCGGCAACCGAAGCGGTTGTGCTACAGTTACCCGCCGCTCGTTGCGCTCGTTTAGTTCGACAACCGTCGATTCGCTTCTCTGCGCTTCGATCAATTGGCTTCATCGACGCCACCCGCTGAATGGGCACAGTCGAGAAGAGATGGAGCGTTACCTAAAGGCGTGCGAGGGACTCTCGCCGCAGGAATATTATGTCCTTCCGCAAGCGATCGGCAGCAACGGGGCCTCCGATTCGAAGCCGCCGGTGAATGGCATACCCGATTCACGCATGGCAATACTGTCTTGGCGCAGCCCGATCAAAACAGCTTTTGCGGCAAACAACATCGCGCGCGTAGATTTTTTCCGAAGCGATGCACGCAGATGGACCGGAGCGCCGACACTGTTTCTGCTGCACGCACTGATGTCATCCAGTCCAACCGGCTATTACCGTTGGGCAGAGAGATTCAATGAACTCGGCTGGAACGCGTGTTTCGTTCATTTGCCATACCACTTTTCGCGTGTCCCGACTGGTTACTGGAATGGCGAACTGGCGATCACACCGGATCTGATTCGGAACGCGGAAGGGCTGCGTCAGGGCGTCATCGAGCTGCGGCAAATAATGGAGTCATTGCGGGGACACGGCTGCCATGACTTTGGGGTTCTGGCCACCAGTTACGGCGGATGGATTGGCGCGCTGCTGACGCTAGTGGAGAGCGATTTCCGATTTGTGGCGTTAATGTCGCCAATCGTAAACGTTGAGCACGCCATCTGGCACAACCCGGCAACGCGGCGTGTTCGACGCGAACTCGGCCAGGCTAACGTCGACCGCGCTCTGGTTGCGCGGCATTTTCATCTGAGCTCGCCTTTGCACGGCCGGCCGGTGTGCGATCCCACGCGAATTCTATTCGTCACCGGGGAATTCGATTCGATTGCTCCACCTGCGGAAATCGAAGCGATCCACCAAACATGGCGCGGCTCGGAACTGTTACGTGTGCGACAAGGACATTTCGGCCATCGCATGATGCGGGAAACAATCGCGCAGTTGAAAAAACGCGGCGACTTGTGACTGTCCGATAGGTAGAATCACGTGTTAACGAGACAGTCCCAGGAACTCCAAACTCGCTTTCAGATCGCTGAGTGCCGCGCCGGCGAGCGCATTGTGTCCTTCCATAGAGGCGTGCCACCCATCGATGGGGTGCAGTAATTCCGCGCGGCTGAGGTCTGCCGTCGCCAGCGCATTGGAATATCGCAACTGAATGTGCTCGGTCCGATCGACGAATTCGCGATTCAACGCTTCCACCATCGCGCGCAGCTCTTCGTTCGCCATCGACGTGAGACGAATTAAATTGCTCCGGTAAGTCGGCTGGAATGAGACGAAATACTTGTACGTCGTTTCCAGGTGCGGATACAAAGTCGTGTCTGATTCTCGAAGACGCTCGGCTGCCTCGCGGCCTTTGAAATACGATTCAAAATTAATCAGACCGTAAACGACAATCGCCACGCGATGTTGCTGGATGCGTGCGCCCTCGAGCAGGCGTCGCAACTCGCGCGCGTAATTCTGCCGAAATTCTTTGCTCAGCCGTTGTAATCGCTCCTCCGGGTGGTGCAGTTCATCCAGTGGACATCGCCATGCCCAATCGACATTATTGTGTCCGATCGAAATCAGAATCAGATCGGGAAACCGGCGCGCTCGCACCAACTCACCGACTTGGCCTGAGAAATTGCGTGTCCCGAGGATGCGGCGAAGAAGATTTTGACGGCCATGTTCATCATCCACGAGCGCACCAACCCCCGCACATTCGATCGCGACAAAAGGAGTGATTGTCTCCAGGCTTTTCGAAATACTGCAAATGCTTGGGGTAGCATCGCGGTGAAGAAACCAATTCTTCCCGCGAGACGTGTGCGCGCGCCACAACGTGCTCCACGGCCACGAGATGTAAATGCCTATGCAGGCGCTGTCACCGAGCATGGCAACATGCGGCAGCCGGGCAATCAACTCCGCGCGCGTGATCTCCCCTTTTCTGTAGGTCAAATAAACAGGATGTAAGGGTGACTCAGGTTCAGCAACCCGCTCCAGGAAGTTCGGGCTGACAAACAGAGCAGATCTCATCTCGCCTAAGCTAGGTTGTACTCGCGTGGTTCAGGCAGCATGCCTGCACGTTACTCATCGAGCCAGTCCATCGACTCAAGCAACCTGCGAAACTGCGGATTGTCAGCGGAGAGCACGGGAAGCCATTCTCCGACCGGTTCGCGTTTCCACCACGGTTTTTCGCCAATCGGCGCAAATCGGTAACGATAAAGTCGCGCCCGAATGTAATGGGGCGGCGCGTCGGGAAACGGATTGTTCGCGATTAGCGACAGCGTGCCGCGGTCGTTGTGCAGAAGTTTCCAGACAAAATGCAGCGTCCACGGATACTCGGCTGGTGACGACATCGCAGCGAACCAGATTTGCCAATCAATCCGCGGCTGATATGGCGCGACGAACGGTGGACGGCGATTCGGATCACCGGGCTTGGCTTTGAACTCGTACTCTTTCCATTGTGTGTCGCCAGTAATCAGCGCGTCATCCGTTCCCTCAAAGACAATTTCGTCGCGTTCGCGCCCTACTGTCCCGAATGCGCCGTAAGTGTTCACGAGATCAAGCGGATCGTAGGAGTAATTCATCAGTTGCCGGCCGGAGGCGAGATTGAGCACCGTCGGAATGCTGAGCCAGATCACCATAATCGTTAACGCAACAGCAATACCGTTGCTAATGCGCGACGGCTGCAAATTCTGAGCCGCGCTTTGTGCCCGTCTCACGATCGGTCGCGGCAGAAAACGCCCGAGAAAAGTATCATCAAAGCACGCCAGAAACGGAATGATCGTCAGATAATTGAGAAACGAAAGATTGCCGCTGATGATCAGAAAAATCTGGAATGTGATCAACAGCACGCCCGCGACGTGGCGCGCCGTTCGCGGACCGAATGAAAACCAGGGCACGATCAGCTCGACGAAGTGATTCCAAACCACTTCAAATTTGTGGAACCAGCGGGGAGCAAAATGCAGATAGAGGCTGATAGGGTTTGGGATCGGCTGCGTCTCATAGTGATAGTAGAGACAGGTAAGATCGCGCCAGCAGGGGTCGCCGCGCAATTTGATCAGACCGGCACCAACCATTATGCGAAAACCGAGCCAGCGAAAAAGCCAGATCACTAGAATCGGCGGCCTGGACTTGGGGAAGGGCCGGCCATCGAGCAGTGGACAAAGAAAGATCGACAAGAAACCGGTCTCGAGCAGCTGGATTTCCCAACCATAACCGTACCAAATCTGGCCGACGTGAACGATGGACATGTACATCGCCCAAAGAACTGCGAGCAGGATTGCGTTTGCGTACCCGCCGAGAACAACGAGCGACAGCGCGAAGCCGATCCAGGAGAAAATCAACAACCCGTTGTCCGAAATTCCGAACCAGAAGAGCGTAGGGATTCGCAACATGCCGGCGCTTCGCGAGCCGAGTTGCGTTTGAACCACGCTCAGAAAATCCCTGGCCGGCGTTAACCCATGCTCGCCAATCAGCGGGACAAGCTGGTTGGCTGCGACCAAAAACGCGACTGCGTAGACAAACCCAAGCAGCCGCAGAATGACAAATCGCGTTAGCCAGTAGGAATTTCCGAGTGCGAAAAACCTTTCGAGCACACGTTGCTGATTCATTGCGAAGAACGTCGAACGCCGAACACCCAACGTCCAACGCTGAACAATTGGCGATGAAAAAATTGCCAGGGGGGAGATTCGAACTCCCGACCAAGGGCTTATGAGTCCCCTGCTCTACCACTGAGCTACCCTGGCATTTAATCGGTGCGCAAACCTAACGAATTTTTATCGAACGACCACTCTCGGTATGACGAGCTACGTTGGAGCGAAGGGGAGAAAATCTAACGCGTCACATTACGTGTCAACGCGTCGAAACGCGGGATTATTTGTCCGCTGGTTTCGAAAGGTATGACTCTAAATCCTTGTCGCGGCCCCGGATTGCGGCCATGAAGCAAACACCGCTGTGTTCTGTTACCGCACCGGTCCAGCCTTCCTGTCGAACGTAGCGCCAGCCGGGAAACCGCAGCACTGCTCCGGTTTTGCTGTCCCTCTCCGCCGGGAAGAGAAAGAACTGCATGCGTTTCTCAGAGACCCAGATTTGAGCGATACGCCGTGACTCCTCGTCTTCGAAAACGCGGCAACCGATTGTGGCAAAATCGGCAAACTGTGCCGGAACATCGTAATGCTCCAAACCGTGTTTCATAAAGAACAAGTCGCTTAATGTTCCTGCTTCAGCGTTCACCGGGTCCAGCATCACCGGTCGCGCGGAAGCTGCGATCCCCAGCAATTTGCGAGCTGTCGCGGAGCCAGGGAAATCATTTAGATGGCTAACGAAATTAAACACGAACACTCCTGCAATCACCGCAACGGCGATGCTGGTCGCGAGCACGGCCGGGTTGCGCAGCATTTTTTTCCAAGTCCACCTCGAGGCCGGGACGAGGTCTTTTTCCGAGAACCACTCGGCAGACTCGGCCGGAATGGGAATCAGACGAACCAGGCGCGCGACGGCGCTATCGAAGTTCTGTTGGTCGGTAAATTCTACGGAGTCGTCTGCACGAGATATTGCCGAGCGCATTGCACGGTCGGCCAACTGACGTGCGCTGATCGGAGCGCAATTCAAAAGAGAGCGTTGCCGACGCATCGCCGATACCAATTTCATACGTCGGCTGTTTGAGGAAATTTCGCGTCAAGCCACGCCTGCAATTGCCGGCGGCCATTGCTGAGGAAGCGCGAAAGCTCGTTTAGCTTCAACTCGGCGAGATCGAGGATTTCGCGGTAATCGAATTCGTCCAGATAGAAAAGTGCCAGTGCGCTCCGCTGCGGATCCGGGGCGGCCGAAATCCAAATCGCAAGGTGCATGGGATCAAGTCGTCCGATCTGTGATGGAGCCTCCGCAGCGACTTCGTGCTCATCCATTTCGAGCGGCTCCGGTTGCAAGTCACTCTTGGTTGCTTCCAGGCAGCGCCAGCGCGCATCGCGGAAAAGCCAGAAAGATTCAGTCGGCAATTCTCCCCGCGCTGCGCGCTGGGCAGCCTCGCGCAGCGTGGCGTGAAAAACGTCCTGCGCTTTGCGCGAGTCGCCCAGCATGAGGAAACAAAAGCGATAAAGCTGTGGCAGATTTTGTTTTCGTTCCGGCACGCCTGATGGTCCCCGAAAAACTTCGCGCACTCTACGCGACTCCGTCGGATCGACAAGCTGTAGTGTCCGCTGTCTCAGCGGATCTGCCGAACTGGGCAAAGGGTTTGTGTGCTGGGGACAGCGCACTCTGCAGCACACCAGGTCATTGCAGAGTTTTGAAACGCCGCGCCACTTCCTCGGCGTTTTCCCTGCTGTTGAAGGCCGAGATGCGAAAGTAACCTTCGCCCTGTGCGCCAAAACCTGCGCCCGGTGTGATGACGACATTCAGCTCGCGCAACATCCGGTCGAACATTTCCCAGCTTGTCAGGCCGTCCGGTGTTTTCACCCAGATGTAAGGCGCATTGACTCCTCCGAAAGCTTCCAAGCCGGCGTCACCCGCCGCGTCGCGAAGGACTTTGGCATTTCCCATGTAATGATCGATGAGCGCATGAACTTGTTTACGGCCCTCAGCGGAATACAACGCTTCAGCGCCGCGTTGCCCCGGGTAAGCAACACTGTTCGATTTCGTGCTCCAACGCCTCTGCCAAAGCGGGTGCAGCGGAAGCCGGCGACCATCGTGGGTCCGCGCGAGCACCGATTTTGGCATCACCGTAAATCCACAGCGCACACCGGTAAACCCGCCGTTTTTCGAGAAACTCCGTAGTTCGATGGCGCACGCGAGTGCGCCGGGAATCTCGAAAATAGAATGCGGAATTTCAGGATCGGAAATGTACGCCTCATATGCGGCATCGAAGAGCAAAAGCGCGTCGTGTTCGTGCGCGTAATCGACCCAGCGCGTGAGCTGCGCGCGCGATGCGACGGCACCAGTTGGATTGTTTGGAAAACAAAGATAGACGAGATCGAGGCGTTCGTTTGGCGGCTCGGGCACGAAATTATTTTCCGCTTTGCAGGGCAAATAATAAATGCCCTCATAGCTGCCATCCTTTCGCGCCGGGCCTGTGTGGCCCGCCATCACGTTTGTGTCCACGTACACCGGATACACCGGATCGGGAACGGCGACCTTATTTTGGGCGCCGAGAATATCGAGGATGTAACCGCAATCGTTTTTTGATCCGTCAGAAATGAAAATTTCGTCGTCAGCAATGTCGATATTGCGGTCGCGGTAGTCGCGTTGCGCGATGGTTGATCTGAGGAACTCGTAGCCTTGTTCTGGACCATAGCCGCGAAAACTTTCGCGGTGTCCCAACTCATCGATTGCGCGCTTCATCGCTTCAATAGCTGCGGTCGGAAGCGGCTCGGTAACATCACCGATTCCGCAGCGGATTAATCGCTTCGCCCCTTCAGGATGGGCTTCGCAGAATTCGCGCACTCGCCGCGCCACCTCTGGAAAGAGATAGCCAGCCTGCAGCTTGAGATAATTTTCGTTTAGATAAGCCATTACTGTAGCGGCGCTGTGTGAGCACCGAAAAACGGCGGTCAGAGACCGCCGCTACAGAAATTCGCCTCGCTCAGCTTCAGTATTTATCAGCGATTGCGTCCCAGTTAACGACGTTCCACCACGCCTTTAGATAATCGGCCCGGCGGTTTTGATACTTCAGGTAATACGCGTGCTCCCACACATCGACGCCGAGGACCGGCGTGTTGCCGTCCATCAGAGGACTGTCTTGATTTGGCGTGGAGATGATTTCGAGACCTCCATTCTTGTTCTTGATCAGCCATGCCCATCCGCTCCCGAACCGACCCACACCCGCAGCACTGAGTTTTTCTTTAAACTGATCGAAGCTGCCGAAAGCGGATTTGATGTCGTCGGCAAGTTTGCCTTTAGGTTCACCGCCGGCGTTCGGCGCCGTGATTGTCCAAAAGAATGAGTGATTCGCGTGACCGCCCCCGTTGTTCCGCACAACTGTGCGAATATTTTCCGGCACGGCATTGAGATCACTGATCAGGTCTTCCACGGTTTTCTTCTCAAGGTCGGAGCCCTTGATGGCCTTGTTCAGGTTATCGACGTAAGCCTGGTGATGTTTGGTGTAGTGAATTTCCATTGTGCGCGCATCGATGTGCGGCTCCAACGCATCATACGCATAGGGTAATTTAGGTAGTTCGTAAGCCATAATCGTTACTGTTAGATCGAATTACGCCAAACGATAGGTTTTATTTTCGGCCGGCACGCGACGGCCACTCCTGCCGTTGCTGTCTTACGTTTCGCAGCGATAAAAGCCGGGACGATGCCCGATTCCGCTGCAATGATTCACGTAGGTAGCGAGAGCTAAAAGCGGGAAATTCTGGCGATACATGTCGTACTTCAAATAAAAGGTGCGCGGGAAACCGGTGCCGGTGATTTCATCTTCATCCCACGAGCCATCGGGCTTTTGCGAGCGAAGAAGGTAACGCAAGCCACGTTGAACGCTCCGCCGCTCCAAGTCGCCGCAGGCGCAGATGCCCATAATCGCCCAAGCGGTTTGCGACGCGGTGCTTGGGCCAATCCCTTTGGTCGATGGATTTTCGTAGGTGCCACAGGTCTCACCCCAGCCGCCATCGTTGTTTTGGCAGCTCTCGAGCCAATCGCGTCCGCGCAAAACCCAGTCCTGAGTCATATCTTCGTTGATTGCCCGCAGGCCACGCAGCACCTGCCAGGTGCCGTAGATGTAATTCACTCCCCAGCGTCCGTACCACGAACCATCGTCATCCTGAGTGGCGACTAAATATTCGAGCGCGTCGCGAACGCATTTCGCATTCCGATCGAAACCGATGTAGCCGAGCAACTCGAGTGTGCGCGCAGTCAAATCGCTGCAGGTGGGATCGAGAATCGCGTTGTGATCCGCAAACGGCATATCTTCCAACCACGGAGTTGTCACGTCCTTGTCGAACGCCGCCCAACCGCCATCGCGGCATTGGAAACTGAGTTGCCATCCAAGCGCCCGGCGAAACATTTCGTTCAGCGACTGTGAGTTTTCAGGTTGAACAAGCCTGAGTGCCATTAACACCATCGCGGTGTCATCAGTGTCGGCGTAATAGACGTTGTTGTACTCGAACGCCCAGCCGCTGGCTTCGGGATACGAATTGTTGATCGCCCAATCGCCGCGGATTCGCACTTCTTCGGCGGCTTTTTGGAGTGCGGGGTGTTCTGGTGAAAGACCAGAGTCTGCGAGCGAAATGATCGTAATAGCTGTATCCCAAACGGGTGAGAGACACGGTTGAATTCTGAAATCGTCGGGATCCTCAACGAACAAGCCGGCGAAATCTTTTTCAGCCTTCGCGTAAACTGGATTTGTTCTTGAATAGCCGAGCGCGCGTAGAGCAATCATGGAGTTCAGCATCGCGGGATAAACCGCCGCGAGCCCGTCGCTCCCCTCTCTGATGCGTTCTATCATCCAGCGCTCCGCTGCTTCCAAGGCACGCTGCCGCAGCAAGCCGATACGAAGCGGTTGCAGGAATTTTAAGGTGTCGTCAAGGCGGAGAAAGAAATTGCGCCAGGTCCAGAATTTTTCGCTGCGCGGCAGGCGCAAGTCAGCCTGCTCTGTGCCGAGAGGATACAGCTCGTGCAATTGCTTTTCGCCGGGCAAAATCCGCGTGGGTTTAAAATGATTGATAATGGACAGCGGAATGAGCATTGCCCGGCTCCACGACGACATTTGGTAGATGTGAAAAGGAGCCCAGCTCGGCAGGAGCATTATCTCCAGCGGTATCGCCGGCAAATATTTCCACGGGAACACACCAAGCAATGCGAGGTAAAGCTTGCTGAACGTGTTCATCTGCGGAATCCCGCCCAAGCGCATTATGGTCGCGCGCGCTTCATGCATGAAAGGCGCATCCACAGAACAACCGGCAAGCTTCAGAGCAAAATAGGCCTTCACGGACGCGTTAATTTCGCTCGGTCCCCCGTGATAAATGTTCCAGCCGCCGTCGGGCAGTTGGCGTTTAAGAATGTGACGGACGCAACGCCGCTGCAGTTGCGCGTTCACTTCGCCGCACCAGTGCATGAAGACGACGTAGTCGGAGCACAGCGTGCTATCGACCAGCAGCTCGCCGCACCATTGCCCGTCGGGTTTTTGCTGTCGCAAAAGATTTTCCTGAGCCAGCGAAATCGCCCGCCCGATTTCTTCGTCCGCCGCCGAATAAGACTCCGAGGTTTCGGGCGAACTTGGTAAGACTATCAATTTGTTCGACGGCATCTCGATCGTTCAGGAGGCTTTCACGGCTGGCTCAGCATGCTTGCCGGTGAGATGACCATTTCCCGAGCTGACACCGTTATAGGCGAGCACTTCATTGCCGCGTCCAGCAGGTTTCGGCTTCGGACCGAAGTTGAACCTGATCGTTTTCCAAGTGTCGCCGCGTTGAGCTTGCAAGCCCAGCGTCGCAGTCGGCTCATAGCCGCAATGCACCATGCAATTTTCGCATCGGCTGTCGCGCGCGATCCCATTAACGACCCCGTAGCGATTCCAGTCAGTCTGTTCCAGCAGCTCTGTGTACGTCGCGAAATGGCCGTCGGTCATCAAATAGCACGGAGCCTTCCAGCCACGGATGTTTCGCGTGGGAATTGCCCAGGCCGAACAGGTCAGGTCACGTTTGCCGGCCAGAAATTCAAAATACACCGGTGTTCCGAAGAATGTGTACTGATTCATCCAATTCTCGATCTTTCGGAATTTCTGAACGGTCATAGCGCGGGTGAGGAAGAAATCTTCCGGCCGCAAATTCAG
>QHOX01000109.1 GCA_003219465.1 Verrucomicrobiota bacterium
GGAAGCTACGTTCCGGAATTTGCGCGATTCGGCTGCGCGCTTGTTCGAATTGACGCCAGACGCGCCGGAACAGGCGCGGTTGATGATCATGAACATCGAGAATCCCGAGCAGCTCGCCGATTTTCTGGCGCCGAACCTTAACGTGGACTTTGCGCAAAAGCAGGCGTTGCTGGAAGAACTCGACATAGAAAAACGGGTGCGCGCGGTGCAGCAACACATCTCGGCGCAGCTTGAGATCGCCCAGATCCAACAGCGACTGCAGAACGATGTCGCGTCGCAATTTTCCGACGCGCAGCGGCGCGCTTATCTGCGTTCGCAGCTTAAGGCGATCCAGCATGAGCTGGGTGACACCGAGGGCGGCAGCGAGGAACAAGCCCAACAATTGCGCGCGCGCCTGCAGGAAGCCAATCCGCCTGAGGCAGTGATGAAGCAGGCGGAACGCGAATTGAAGCGGCTTGATTTCATTCCGCCGGCAAGTCCCGAGTTTTCGGTCATCGTGAGTTACATCGAGATCATTACCGATCTGCCGTGGAATAAATTAAGCAAGGACAACCTCGATCTCGATCTGGCGCAGCAAGTCCTCGATCGCGACCACTACGATCTGGAAAAAGTTAAGAAGCGCCTGATCGAATATCTCGCCGTGCGAAAACTCAATCCGGAGGGGCACGGCGCGATCCTTTGTTTTCTGGGGCCGCCCGGCGTGGGCAAAACCAGTCTCGGCCAATCGATCGCCGACGCGCTCGGCCGCAAATTTGTGCGGATTAGTCTCGGCGGGATGCGCGACGAAGCAGAGATCCGCGGTCATCGGCGCACGTACATCGGCTCCATGCCTGGCCGCATCATTCAGGAACTGCGGCGCTGCGGCACGCGCAATCCGGTCTTCATGCTCGATGAAATCGACAAGATCGGCGCGGATTTTCGCGGCGACCCGGCCAGCGCGTTGCTTGAAGTGCTCGACCCGCGCCAAAACAACGCGTTCGTTGATCGTTACCTCGACGTGCCGTTTAATCTTTCGCAGATTATCTTCATCGGCACAGCCAACTACATCGAGGGCATACCCGAACCGTTGCGCGACCGCATCGAAGTGATCTCCATTCCCGGTTACACTGAGCGCGAGAAACTCGAGATCGCGAAGCGCTACCTTCTCCCGCGGCAGCTCGAAGAAAATGGATTGAAGCCCGAGCAGTGCGAATTCGAAGAGGACGCGCTTCGCCGCATCATTAACGATTACACGCGCGAAGCGGGTGTGCGCGAATTGGAACGGCAGATTGGCGCGATTTGTCGCGGCGTCGCAGCGCAGGTTGCGCGCGGAAAAACCGAGCACGTCACCGTGACACCGGTCGTGGTCGCGGAGATGCTCGGGCCCGCAAAATATGTTCGCGAGACAAAACTGACCACGGGTAAACCGGGCGTGGTGACGGGTCTCGCTTACACGCCCGCTGGCGGCGAAGTGTTGCACATTGAAGCGACGCGTTACCCTGGCAAAGGCAACATCACGCTTACCGGCCAGATCGGCGACGTGATGAAGGAATCAGTGCAAGCCGCGCTCAGTCTCCTTCGCAGCCGAGACGGTCAACTCGGCGTGAATTCAGAAGATTTTCGGAAAATGGACATCCACGTGCATGTGCCCGCCGGCGCAGTGCCAAAAGACGGGCCGTCGGCCGGCATTGCCATGTTTACCGCGCTCGCATCGCTGTTCAGCAATAGACCGGTTCGGCCTGATGTCGCCATGACTGGCGAGATCACGCTGCGTGGACTTGTTCTGCCTATCGGCGGCTTGAAAGAAAAAAGTTTGGCAGCGATGCGTGCCGGAATTTCGACAGTCATCATTCCCAAGCTCAATGAGAAGGATCTGGTCGATGTTCCCGAGGAAGCGAAACAGAACCTCAAATTCGTTCCGGTCGAAAACGTCGATGAAGTCTTGGCCGTAGCGCTGGAGAAGGACGGCGCTGTGTCCGCTTCAAAAAGTACAAAGACGGCCTAACGCCCGAGTTCAGCGGCGCGGGGCCACTGATGTTGGTGCGAAGCGAGGTGTTTTCCCCGCGTTCGCTGCAATGAGATGTTAGGCGGGTTCTCGTTTCGCCACAATTGAGCATCGACATTCAGTTTCACGTCGAATCTGTTTCTTCACAACGCCTCGTTGAGAAATTTGACCAGTCCCCTCTTGACCGGTAACAAGCGGCTCCGGTCTTGCAGCGACAAATAGATGATACCTCCGAGATCTGCCGGCATCTTCGCACCTAATTCGCGTACGATTGCGACTCGCTCTTTGCCGCGTGCCTGTGTGAAGTAACCTGCTTCAAGCAATACGTTGTCACGTGGAACAGCGTCGAAGGAGGCCCTGCCCTTGGCGTTTCTGTCTAGTTCGTCATCCTTGGTGAATAGAAAGACTGCGCATCGGCACCGGCTCGCTGCCCTCTCAATTTCCTCTAGGATGGTAGCTCCGGCTGGCTTGAAATCACGAGACCAATCTAGAACACTGAAGCCCTTGCTTTCCAGATAATCGCGAATTTCCTTTGCGGAAGAATTTGCTTTACTGCAGTAACCCAGAAATACATCGCGCCGCTCTCGAACCTTCATGGCCCACGCATCGAAATGCATTCGAAATGATTCCGAACCTATCCATTTCTGATCGGCATCTGCGGGAATCGCAGTGGGCTTAATGCCGCTACCAAAGATTCCAGCTCTATCCATGTTTTCTTCGAACAGGATGAGGACAGGCAAATGCTGCGCTAGCCCAAGCGCGCCTTCTAAGTGATTATATGGGGTGGGCAGCGTGAAAACCCTGCCTATGTCTTGGCTGTTTTTGTCGTTCTCAAATTCTAGGATACGCACGCGTATGCGCGCCAGCGCGAGTATCAATACACCATCGCACCGCCTGATGAGCCTATCAGCCTTCTCGACTGTCCAGGTTTCCAAGTTCATAGCCAGCCCAGCTCCAAACTGCTCTGGCTCAAATCCTACTACGTCAAATTCTTGCTCCGCGATGAACCTGATGATCGCGCGTTTGAGCGCTTTTCGGCGATCATCTAGATGACGATCATCGGGAACACTAACGAAGATTCGAGGTTTGGTTTTCATATTCCCTTCTGAGTGATACGGATCGTGCTGCGGCCTAACGAGAAAGAGCTCAGCCATCGCTTTGGGAGCGAGGCTGCGCTACAACTGAAAATACGCTAATCAAGTTCGACATCGATGCGCAACGTCAAAGAGCGGTTGGCTGGAGCGATTGGTTAGGCGTTCGGTGTATTCTCACCATGCGTTCCTCTTTCGTGTTCACGAAGAAAGTAGTCTCCAAAAGCAAGGTTCAGTTCGCGAACCCATGGTACAGAATCCTGCGACTCTATGAAGCCTCTGAATCGATCATCAAAATACGTCGTCTGATAGTGGAAAACACCATTCCGGTAACGTCTCAAGAGCTGAATGTTAGGCGACTCCAAAAGGCGATCGATCGTCGGATCAGCCAAGCCGAGCTCCTGCCAGCCTTCGATTACGACATATAGGCCGCCATACCAGTACGACATAAAAATTCCCGGATCGTGAACAAAGAACGTGAGGCCGGGATGCGCCTTGTGCTCTTCAGCTAGCTTGAGCCAATCTGGATTCAGAAGCGCCTTCTCGAAATACCCTCGCATGCGATTGGCATACATCCAATATCGGTGAAGGGCTAAGAAACGTGTCGGCATGTTTGCGCCCAACGAGACGGAGCTGAGCCACCGCTGGCGGCGACGAGCATGAATTGCAATGTGCGTGCTGAAATCATGTGAAAACTAAACATCGCGACGGCCAGCGGTTGGCTCCAGCGATTGGTTAGGCCTTTGGTGGCTTCCAATGCTCGAGGAACTTTCCCACATCGTTGCCTTCTTCGCTTCCGTCGGGCCGCAGGATTAGCCAATTCTTTACATCTGACTCCGGAAACTCGATTCTCTGTCCCTTCTTATAATTTGTGAGCAGGTCCAAGTTGTTGTTGATGTAACCGCGAATCATTCCGTTGTTGATCCGCTCTACCACAACGAAGACGTCTTCGTGACGGTTCTCGCGGGTTTTGTCGTCGTTTTCGTAGAGTCTAATCCATACAGCGAACGTATAGCCGGATGATAGGCCGGCGAGATAACGCTTCTTAGCTGAAGGGTAAGAAGCGCGAGCCTTGGCGACGTAAGGAGCAATGGCTCGATCATATGCCTCCACCTGCTCCTTGCCGCGGGTGGCCGTCGATTGGTCCACGGGTGCTCTAGATCTTGCTTGTTCTTCGTGATGATGATTTGCAGCTCCAAGCGCGACAACCCAGTTGTCGCGCGGTGGCTTCGGAAGAGTCTTGATGCCTCGAATCTTCGAGCCAACGCATCGACCAAAGGGAATATCTGTGGAGTAGAGTAGTCGTTTCACCGTGCCATCGGCTCCGACGACGAAGACAACGGATGCAGGCTCTTTTGTGTCCGGCATGCTGGTGCTGCACGTATCGAGCGCTTTGCCGAAAGTGGGCATGATCCCTTTCTGAAATGCTTCGAGATAACGCTGACCTTCTTTTGTCTGGAAGTTTTGCCCAGCCTCTTTCGTCAGGGATTCAAGCTCGCTAGATGCAGCGGCAGCCGCCGCTAGCGAGCACAACGTTAACGATCCTGCGAGCAATGCGCGACGTGTCATAGGCCTAACGATAATTAGACGAACATTCGCAAAAAAAGGCGAACATTTTTTCGTCTAACGGAGCAACCCGCGGTGTACAGCTTGGCAAATTTGGCCCGCGAACGCCGACACGCGTTATTTCCATTCCCAGTAGTCGGAGTGTGTGTTGCCCTCTGCGTCAACGGCGTATTCGAATAGCACTGCCACCTTGTTAAGACGTGACCATTTTGGCGGCATGGTTTGGAAATAAAGCGCACCACGATAGGTCGCTGTCCCATCTTTGTTCCTCATGCCGACGCCGTGGCCTGTCCAAGTTGCCACTTTTCCGTCTTTGGTCATCATCACACCCTGCCCTTCGCCGTATTGTGTCCCGTCTGGGCGCACAACGGTCCAATACGTGCCCGTATCGTTTACGTTTGCGCCCAGCACGGATCCGGTTGCCTGAAATGACGTTTCCATCTTTGGATACCCGCCCAGGTTCGGCAATACGCGCTGCATGGTAATTTTGCCTGATATTTCACCAATCTTCTCGCCTAGCATAAATGTCCTCCTTTTTAGTTAGTTTTTCAATTACAGGATTCGGCCCGGAAATTACAGCGAAAAGTAATTCAAGCATGTGACAGAATTCGGAGCGGGGAAAGTTCGCGATCGCAACCGCGCGACCTGCACGTTCGACACGACGCTTCCGTCCTTTGGCGGCCGGAACCTCGGGCGAAACGCTGTGAACTCTCCCTCAGGGAACAGCTTCAAGGTTTGTTCGCAACCACTTTGGCCGCCGGTTTACTCATTTCGAGCTCGGCGCTCGCTTTCTGGATTTGCGCGGCCTGCTCTTTGAGCTGAGCTGTGAGCATCTCTATTTGGTTCTGTTGCAGCGTGACGATTGCCCGCAAGTTCTGAACTTTGAGATCGAGCATGGCTTGATTGGCAGCGTCGGGAATGACTTGGGGCCGGATGCCTTTGGGCGAAGATCCAACGCGTTCGGGTCCATCGGCGGTGACCGTGCCCAATCTTCCATCCGAATCGACCATTACCATGGCGGCTGTCGCTGCGGAAACCGGTGCACCGAAGATATTATCGATAAAGCACCTGTCACTTTCCTGGCCAAAAACACTGTGCACACCAGAGTGGTGGCCGATGATGATATTATTGTTGGCGGTGGTAATACCAGAGCCGGCCTCTGTGCCTACACACACGTTGTCGCTCGTGGTTTGGTTGCTCTGGAGCGCCAGATTGCCGATCGCTGTGTTGTTGTTTCCGGTGGTGTTAGCAGTGAGCGCTTCCGAGCCGATGGCCGTGTTGGAACCGCCGGTGGTATTGTTCGTAAGCGCAAAGTAGCCGCTGGCAGTGTTGGCGGAACCGCTGTCGTTAAAGACGAGCGCGTCGGTTCCAACAGCGGTGTTTTGTGTGCCGGTGGTGTTGAGTAGCAACGCTGCAGCGCCAACTGCTGTATTGGAACTCCCGTTGTTAAGGACCAGCGCTCCGGCGCCAACACCGGTGTTGAAGCTGCCGTCGGTATTCAAAAAGAGCGAACGCCAACGGAGCGCTGTATTTCCAGCGCCGATGGTGAGAGAACCAAGCGCGTCGCATCCTTCCGCTGTCGTGAAGTTGGGATAACACCCGTCCGGCGGTGGACTGAGTTGTCCTTGAGCTCCTGGCAAAAGCGCAAAGCAGGCTAACAACGGCAGAATGGTCATCAATATCGTACTTCCATTTTTCACTCTTCTTGATTTCCTTTCATTGTTCTAGCTGTCCGTAGACTCTCCCTGAAGGAACAGCTTTAGGTTCGTTCAGAATCATTTTTGCTGACGGCTTACGCATTTCGAGCTGGGCATTTACGTTCTGGATTTGCGCGGTCTGCTTTTTAAGCTGGACCGTGAGCGTCTCTATTTGTTGCTGTTGCTGCGCGATTGTTGCCTCCAAGTCTTGAACTTGGAGATCGAGCATGGCTTGCTTGGCAGCGTCGGGAATGGCCTGGGGCCGGATGCCATTGAGCGAAAATCCACCAGGGTTCGGTCCATCGGCGGTGATCGTGCCCAATCTCCCATCGAAATCGACCATCAGCATAGCGGCCGTCGCGGCGGAAACCGGTGCACCGGAGATGTTGTCGATAAAGCACCTGTCACTTTCCTGGCCAAAAACACTGTGCACACCAGAGTGGTGGCCGATGATGATATTGTTATTGGCGGTGGTAATACCAGACCCGGCCTCTCTGCCTACGCACACGTGATCGCTAGTGGTTTCGCTGTTCGTAAGCACCAGATTACCGACGGCCGTGTTGTTGTTTCCGCTGGTGTTGGCAGTGAGCGCTTGATCACCCATGGCCGCATTGGAGCCGCCGGTGGTATTGTTCATGAGCGCAAAGTAACCAGTGGCAGCGTTGGAGGAACCGCTGTCGTTAAACACGAGCGCGTCGGTTCCAAGGGCGGTGTTTTGTGTGCCGGTGGTGTTGAGCAAGAGCGCTGCCACGCCAACTGCGGTGTTGGAATCTGCATTATTGAGGGCCAGCGCTCCACCGCCAACACCAGTATTAAAACTGCCGGTCGTATCCAAAAAGAGCGAGCGCCAACCAAGTGCCGTATTTCCAGCGCCAGTGGTCAGAGAACCAAGCGCATCGCACCCTTCCGCTGTCGCGAAATTGGAATAGCACGGGTCCGGTATGGGTGTGGGTGCCGGCGAGACGCGGACGTAATAGATGTCTTCTTCGCCGTTGAATGTGGCGGCATAGGCGACGTTGGCGCTGGCGTTGTCGGAAACCACGGTGATGTAATCGCCGATCTTGGCCTGATTCGGATAACCGACAAACGGATTAAATGAATTACTCACGGCGACATTTGCCGACCAATTATTTCCGCCATCGATGCTGTACGAATAAAAGAGCTGTGAGTCTGTATTGTTCGTGGCGTTGCGTGTGTCGAACCAGACAACGTCGATTCGTCCGTTCGGCGCGACTGACAGCGTCCCGAACCAATGCCATTTAGCATGGTTAACTGGATCATCATTTATCCGGTGCGGCGCGCTGAATGTGGTGCCGCCATTGGTGCTGCGCACGAACATCACGTCGCTGCCAGTCGTAAAACCGGACGGCTGAACGCTGGCGAGCATGTAAATGTTGTTATTGGTGCTTGTGCCGGAACGATCGACGGTGAGAAAAACCTGGCCAACTAATCCTTCGGGATTGATCGGTTCGCTGAAAACGATGTCCCCGCCAAGATTCACCGCAGTGCTTTGGTCGAAAGTTGGAACGACAGCGCTGTTCTTTGCATTCGTGGAGCGGGCACACCAAATCCCGCCAGTGCTCAGGTTCACGCCGCCAATAAACAGGTTGCCATCGGAATCAACATCCAGTGTGCCCCACCTCGGTGAGTTCGGAATGTTGATGGGATCTAACCAGGTCGATCCGCCATTGATCGACCGAGTGAACTGTCTGCCACCGTAGTTGTTCCCATCGGTGCTCCAAAATTGGTACTGGAACCCGTGCCCGGAGCTGTTGGTGTTATCGATGGTAAACCACTCTTTATCGCCGCCATCGGCCGGTGCAATGAGCGCCCATGATTGGCCGCCAGTGAGCGATTGCCACAAATCGTCAAAGAAAGTCTGAAGAAGGCTGAGATAGAAAAAACGTCCGGCAGTATCGGAGTTCAACACCGGATCGCTGCGAAAAACATTGGACTGCAAAACGCCCGGCGAAATCCAATTGCTACCGCCATTAGTCGAGTACGCGAATCCAGCCTGACGAAAGTTCGATAATACGCTGTCGAATTGCCTCCAGCCGATGCTCATCTTGTTTCCGTCGGTTGGATCGACGCAAATGGAAGGCTCATTCGCAGCGTCGCCGATCCTGTTATTGCCGTTAGCGTCGACGTTGACTTGATAACTCGTGTACGGACCGAACTGCGAGGTGAAGGCAGGCGAGATTTGGAGCGCCGGCGCCGCGATGGCCGGCGGGTTATCGTATTTTTCGAGCGGCTCCTTCGGAATGGGCTTGCGACCAACTGTCTGACCGGAAGCTGCTGCTGTGAACAGCGAACAAGTGGCGAAGGTAATCAAACCCAGCCGCAACATCCCACGCAATCATACCACCGATCCGGTACAGACGCACCCTGCCAAAAAAGGCGGCCGGCGGTTCGCTCCCATTTCGCCCCCCACGAAAACCGCCGGCCAATCAACCGAAAGAGATTACAGCTGTTGGTCAATCCAGCCTGGCTGGAAGAATCCAACTTAACTCACGTCGCCGTGGTCCTGTTCGTACGCGCGGATTGCGGCCCGCGTTTGTTCTCCTAGGACTCCATCGATGGAGCCGTGGTAATAACCCGCGCGTTGCAGCCGGCGTTGTAGTTCGGAAACTCTGGATTTGCTGGCATCGCCATATTGACCATCGCCATTTTGACTTTGACCATAGCCATTTTGACCATAGCCATTGCCGTAGCCGTAGGCGCCGTAATTGGAGCCGCCGTAACCATAGCCGTAGCCATAGCCATATGGGTAGCCGTAACCGTAGTAGCCGTACGGGTAACCGTCCCAGCCCCACCACGGACCCCAGCCCCAGCCCCAACCCCACCACCATGGAAAGCCGAACCCGCCGATGAAGACGACGCGGTTGTGAACATGATTAGGGTGACCGTGATTGTGGCCATTATGCATCCCGCCGCGCCCAGCGAAATGGCCCCCATTAAAGCCAGCGCGGCCTCCATTGAAGCCAGCGCGGCCCCCATTGAAACCAGCGCCGCCCCCATTGAAGCCAGGGCGGCCCCCACTGAAACCAGCGCGGCCCCCACTGAAGCCACCGCCACCGCGCGGAGCAGCTGTGAGAATTGGAGCGGTCAATATGGCCGCAAAAAGGCAACTCAAGAGAAGTAAAAGTTTTGAATTTTTCATAATTGATCGGTTTTTCTACATCATTAGACACCGCACGAAGCGCAAAGTCTCTTTTTATTTTTACGGTAGCAAAAGAATTAAATTAACCGGCGACTCGGGGTTTTTGCTGCGACGCCGCCGGTCACCGATTGAAAAGCATGAGGGTTTGTTCCGACTAACCCAACCCCAATGTGTCGAGCAGCGGTCGGCTAATCCTCCCGTCCACGGCCAAGCCATTTCTGCTTTCAAACGCCGCGATCGCCGCACCCGTGCGGGGTCCGACAACGCCATCGACTACGCCGTGGTAATAACCGAGTTGGTCAAGGCGCCGCTGTACGGCCGCAACCAACGACGCGTTATAGCCATATGTTGGCGTGTAGTACGAGGAGTAGTTGTTGTAACCGCTGTACGGGTAACCGCCGCCCCAATATGAGTACGGGTAATATCCCCCGGACGGCCAACGCGAGTAGTTGTAGTACGGGTAAGCGGATCCACCGCCATAGTAGTAACCCGTGCCACCGTAGTAGGTGTTAGCGCCATAATATTGCGTTCCGCCGTAGTAACCTGTGCCGCTGAACTGGCGGCCGGCGTAAGAGCGAGTGCCCGTATAACGGGTCGCGCCGTAATATCGTGGGGCGCTCATACGCGACCTGGCAGCTTGATGATGGCGATTGCCCGGCGTCACCTGGGTTGTTTTCGCAGCCGTTCGTTTTTGCTTCGACACCTTCTTCGCGGGCTTGTCAGCCGCTGGCGAGGCGATCAATGCGCCTGCAGCCAGGCAGCTTACCAAAACTAAAGGTTTGATGTTCATCAGTGATTCCCTCCTTTGCTAATGTTTGATCCGAAGGCGCTGCCCCAATAGGTTCGCGGGCCGCCGCGAAAGCATGGCCAAGACTTCACCCTTAGGGACTAGCGCGACGTACCTCTGTTTCGTGGCTGCACCGTGTCGCGGATGCGTCGTGAGACACAGAATTGCTGCTGGTCAGCCGCCCGCCATTGCTAGTATCATCATTGGAAAAATGTTGAGATGCGTCGCGACTGTTCTGTGCTCTGCAGTGGCCTGGCAAATGGCGCACGCCGCACAACCGGAGCGCAGCACTAGCCCGTCGCGGCAATTCGTGATTTACGGGGCTGACGCGAAGGTGCGCGGCGCAGTATCTGGCCTGGCCGAGCAGACGAAAACCAATCTGCTCACGCTCTTGCGACAGCGCGACGACTGGAAGACGCCTGTCGTGATCAACTTGCAACCGCAACAGGCAAATGTTCCCGAAATTCCGCCGGCTGATCTGCGATTTAGTCAGACCGGGTTCGGCATCAAACTGCAACTCGACCTCACCATCTCCAAAAACATCGATGTCTCACTGGTCGAACGGGAACTGCTCCGCGCAATTTTGCTCGAAATGATTTATCGAAAACAACCGCACATAGCGGCGGGCGCAGTGCTGGTTGAGCCGCCCGATTGGTTGATTGAGGGCGCGCTTGCTCTTGCGCCCGGGCGTGATCGTGGTGCGCTGATCGAGGCAATCGCCAACACGGAGAAACCTCTGCCGCTGGAGAACTTCCTTCGCCAACGTTCCGCACTTCTTGATTTTACGGGCCGCGCCCTTTACCGCGCATATGCTTTAGCGCTTCTGCAAATGCTGCTGGACGGGAAAAACGGTGGAGCCCTGGCGCAATACATCGATCATCTATCCGACTCTTCAAATGATCCGCTGGCGGATTTGAAGGCGCGATTTCCAATACTGGCGGATGACGCCGAGAGAACGTGGCAGCTGGCGCTGAATCGTTTGAAAAGCCTACAGACATTTCGATTACTCACGTTCGCTGAGAGCGAGCAGCGCCTTGATGAATTGTTGCGCGTGAAAATCTCGGAAGTTGGGAAGCCGGTGAAGGTGGTGCGATTGGACGAGCTCGCCCAGCACAAACTTTCCGCCAGTGAGAAGATGGCGCTCGATCAATTGAAACGTGATTTGCTATTCCTTGTTCCGCAGACCAATCCGGTGCTGCGCCCAATTGGCCGTGAATACCAGGAGATCGTTGCGCTGCTGGCCCGCGGGAAACGGCGAGGACTACCCAAGCGCCTGTCGCGTCTGGAGTTCACTCGAAAGCAACTCGCCGCGCGGATGACCGAGATCGACGATTACTTGAACTGGTTCGAAGCGACACAAATGAACAGCGGCAGCGGCAATTTCACTGGTTACCTCAAAGCCATCGATCAATCGCAGCTGCAAACGCCACGGCGACACGATCCGCTGTCTGTGTACGTAGACGCCTTGGAGGACCAGTTTGAAAATTAGCATCGCTCGAGCACATCTCCTTATCTTTGTCATTCTCCTCCTCCTCGTCGAACAGGCGTATTTTCGCCCACGAGGAGGAGAATGAGGACGAGCGCGCTTTGGTTGCGACTTCCCGATAAGTGTTCATTGGTGGCTGACAGACTCTCGACAGTTGCCCGTTTCCCCTTGCCGATTATGTTTGGGCAGTCGCGTTTTGAAACGCGCGTTTTCTGTTGATGCAAAAAATTGGATTCCCAGAGGCTCTCGAGTCAGTTGTGGCCAACGACCCCCGCTATCAGCGGGACGGTTATATCTTTTTGCGGGACGCGCTCGACTTCACGACCAAGCACCAAAAGAAAATCAAGGGCGTCAGCGTGCGTCACGTGACCGGGCCGGAATTACTCGACGGCGTCCGGCAATACGCGCTGAAGGAATTCGGCCCAATGGTCATGACCGTCTTCGATAGCTGGGGCATCCATTCTTGCGAAGACATCGGGCACATGGTTTTCAATCTGATCGGCGCCGGCGTTTTCGGAAAAACCGAGGAGGATTCGATCGATGATTTCAAAAACGTTTACGATTTTGAAGAGGCGTTTGTGAGACCGTTCGCCCCGGCAAAACCGGAAAGTGCAAAACCACCTGGGCAATTGCCCGCGCCCAGACCAGCTACGTCGAACAAGTGATGCCGGGGGTCGAAGCCCTCCTATCGACGAAGTTGCACGCGCAGCGAATAAATGACGAAATCCGAACGACGAATGACGAATTAATGTCGAAGCTCGAATGATAAAAAGATCGACGCCGGCGTTCGGCTCTTTTCAGGCTTCGTCATTTACATTTCTTTCGTCATTCGGCATTCCTGCTTCGTCATTACAAATCTGAGCAATGCATCGCATCCCAGTAGCGAGTTTTCTCGCAGCGGCTCTATTATTTGCCATGGTCAACTTGAAGGCTGCACCCCCTGAACCGTCGCCCGTCATCGCTTTTCCGCCGAGCACAGCGCAAAAATGGATTTTGCCCAGTGGGCTAACGATCGTCGTGCAGGAAGATCACAGCGCGCCGGTAGCCAGTGTGCAAGCGTGGTGCGCCACTGGAAGCGTCGATGAGGACCAGCACCTCGGCGCGGGATTGTCCCACATTCTCGAGCACATGCTGTTCAAAGGGACGAAAACGCGATCTGCCAATCAGATTGCCCAGAGTATTCAGGACGTTGGCGGTTATATAAATGCCTATACCTCCTTCGATCGCACGGTCTTCTGGATTGACGTGCCGAAAAATGGCGTCAGCACGGCGCTCGAGGTTTTGAGCGATGCGATGATGAATTCCACCCTGCCGCCGGACGAATACAAAAAAGAGCAGGAAGTCATCCGGCGCGAGTTCGCGATGGGAATGGACGATCCCGATCGGATGGTCAGTCTCCTTCTTTTTGCGACGGCGTATCAGTGGCATCCCTACCGGTTTCCAGTCATCGGCGAACTCGAGATTTACAACCAGCTCACTCAGGAGCAGGTGATGCAGTATTACAAAACGCGTTACGTCCCGAACAATCTCACCTTCGTTGTGGTAGGCGATGTGAATGCGGAAAAGGTGCGGCAACAACTCGCCGATTTGTTCAAGCCGTATCCGGAAAAATCGCTGAAGCCGGTTTTCATTCCGTCAGAGCCGCCGCAACTTGGCCCGCGCGAAGCGCACCAGGAATTTGCAACTGAGCTGACACACCTTTCCCTCGCCTGGCACATTCCCGAGGTGACGAGTCCGGATGTGCCCGCGCTCGATTTGCTCTCGACTATTCTCGGCGACGGGCGCAGCTCGCGGCTTTATAGGCGGATACGCGAAGAAGCCGGTCTTGCGTTTCGTATTTCGGCGTTTTCTTACACGCCGGGTGATCCCGGTTTGTTTGGCATCGATGCGACGCTTGACCCAAAAAAACGCGAAGCTGCCCAACAATTGGCGTTGCAAATCGTTGACGAAGTAAAACAAACCGGCGTGACCGCAGACGAATTGGGAAAGGCAAGGAAGATCACGCTAAGTCAGCATTTCGGCGCGCTGACTACAATGCGTGGTCAGGCTTCGGATATCGGCTCGAATTGGTTGCTCACACGTGATCTGAATTTTAGTCGCGAATACCTGGATGCGATCCAGAAGGTGACGCTCGACGACATCAAACGCGTCGCCAAAACTTATCTGACCGAGAATAACCTGACGGTCGTCTCGTTGAATCCAAAAGGCTCGCTTAGCGGAAAAGCTGAGCCTGTGAAACCGGTTGCCGCGGGCGAGATTCAAAAATTTGAACTCTCAAACGGATTGCGATTGCTCGTGCGCGAAGATCATCGGTTGCCGCTCGTGGGCATCGGATCGGTTTTTCGTGGCGGCCTGCTCGCTGAGACGCCGCAGGACAACGGCATCACGCGCCTGATGGCGAAGGTACTGTTGAAGGGAACCAAAACGCGCGCCGCCGAACAGATCGCGAACGAGATCGAAGCAGTGGGCGGTTCCATTTCGAGCGATGCCGGGAACAACAGCTTCAGCGTGTCGGTCGATGTTATGAAGCCCGATGTGAAACTGGGCTTGGACCTGCTTTCGGACGTGTTGCTCAACGCCACGTTCCCGGATAAAGCCATCGCGCGCGAAAAAGAAATCCAGATCGCTGCGATCCAGCAGGAGGAAGAACAATTGACCACGGTCGCGCGGAACATCATGCGCCAGGCGCTTTTTCCGCAGCATCCGTACGCGCTGCGTTCAAACGGTTCCGTCGAGGCTGTGCAGCACCTGGCGCAGAAAGACTTGCTGGATTTTCGCGACCGCTATGTCGTGGCGAAGAACGGTGTGATCTACATCTTCGGCGACGTCAAAGCTGCCGAGGTAAAACAACTCGTCGAGCAAACGCTCGGACAGATGAAACCCGGCGCGCTTGCTCTGACGGACGCAAAGCCGTCCACGCCGCTGAGCAAATCGGAGACGGTCGAGAGCCGCAAGGACAAGGCGCAGAGCGTGATCATGGTCGGCTTTCGTGGCGCGAGCATGTCCAGCCCCGATCGATATGCGCTCGAATTGATCGATGAGGCGAGCAGCGATCTCGGGTCGCGATTCTTCATTCGGATTCGCGAAAAAATGGGTCTGGCTTATTACGTCGGAGCCGCTCAAATGCAGGGTCTCGTGCCGGGACTGTTTTCATTTTATCTCGGTACTGATCCACAGAAGCTCGAACGCGTGAAAACTGAGTTCCTCGACGAAATTCACAAGCTCGCCACTGAGGGTCTTACGCCTGAAGAGTTAGAGCGCGCGAAAAAGAAATTGATCGGCCAACAGGAGATCGCGAACCAAAGCAACGACGCGTTCGGTTACCGTAGCGCGCTCGACGAGCTTTACGGACTCGGCTTCAATTACTACAAGCAACTCGAGCACGACGTGAACGCCGTAACGCTTTATGACATTAAGAACGTGGCCTCGAAATATTTCCGTGATCAACCGTATGTTTTGG
>QHOX01000242.1 GCA_003219465.1 Verrucomicrobiota bacterium
ACGGAAGGAAGCATGGAATTTGGGAAAATGTAGCGCTCGATCCAGGGATCGGTGTGGACGCGCGAAAAGTTGCCGCAAATTCCCTGGCAAAGAAACAATCCATCCTCGCCTAACGAACGAGCGGCCGCTCGCATATAGGCGCGATAATTTTTGTACCCGACATGCTCGACCATGCCGACGCTAACGATCCGATCAAATTGCTCGGTGATTTCGCGGTAGTCGCGCAGCTGGATTTCCACGTCCAATCCGCGACACCAACGCTGGGCGTAACGGAATTGCTCCTGTGAAATTGTTATGCCGACCACCTGGCAACCGAAGTGGCGGGCGGCATAACGGGCCAATCCACCCCAGCCGCAGCCGATGTCCAGCAGGCGGAGGCCGGGTCGTAGACGCAGCCTCTCGCAAATCCAATCCAGCTTCCGCAGTTGCGCCGAGGCCAGATCGTCGCCCTCGGCGAAGAGCGCACAGGAATATTGCATATTGGGATCGAGCATCGCTTCGAAAAAATCGTTGCTCAGATCGTAATGCACCCGGCCGACTTTTCGGGAGCGCCGGGAAGTTTGCTGGTTGACGAGAAGCGCGGTGAGAAAGGCCCAAACATTGGGAAGTCGAAATTCGAAACGTTTCTCGAGTCCGGCACGAATGGCGCGGCAACACATCTCATCCAGCACGTCGCAGTCCCACCAGTTATCCATGTAGGATTCCCCGAAACCGAGCGTACCGGAAGCCAGGACTCGGCTAAAGAAGCGCCGGTCATGCATGTGTATATCCCAGGGGCGATCGCCGTTGATGCGAACATCCGCGAACGCGAGAAGATTGGTCATCACATCTTGGGCTCTGGACATATCATTTGGCCCGTCGCGGGAGCGCTTCGTCTCCGTCTGAAGAATCGCGCCCGCTACGGCGATTAGTTTTATCGAGAGAAAAGGGCGGATGTTTAATCATTAGCTAATCGCAGTTGCGGCTGTATGGTCGGGTTAACATCGCAGCGTCAATTGATCGCGCAGGTGTGCGGCCCCTTCTCACTGCACAACCAACTAAAATCATGAATGCGATCGCCGCTCACAAAGATGAGCTGGAAAAATTGCTCGTGAATTTGTCGCACCACACCGCCGTCTCAGGGATGGGTTTCGTGGCGTTGCTGGATGCTTACATCACGGGTCTCGATACAAATTGCTCAGACGTTAACACACCCGTAGGTCCGGCACTGACGCAAACACATGGAGAATTAACATGGAACCAACATTGACTCAGAACTGCGCGCTTTACTTTGCGCAACATAAACCTTCAGAACGTGGTGCCTCGTTTTCTCGAAAATTTCGCGCCGCGGCCCGCAAGCGAGCAGTACTCAGTCACAGCCCATACGCGACGAGCTTTTCAGGCGTCTACCGGCACCACCGATACAACGGCCGCTGAACCCTTTCGGCAAGCTGCCGAATCCGCGGACAGCGTTGAGCAAATCGGCAACGCGGAAGAAGCACTGTGAAATGATTGTTTGTGTTCCGCCTAATCCGGGTGATAGTGCGCGCTTATTGGATTACTCTGTTTAACTTCACTGCACGGTAGATCGTCAGGTGAGCGTCGCTCATTGGTGGTTTGAAACCCGATTCCCGGGAACGGCTCTGTAGCTCGGTAGTTTTTCCAAAATCAAAACACAATGAAACTGTACGTAGGTAATCTCTCATTTGAGACCACCGAGAACGATCTTCAGGATCTGTTCGAACAACACGGCACCGTCAACGAGGTTCATCTGATGACGGACCGGTTCACTGCTAAATCGCGCGGCTTTGCGTTTGTCACCATGAACGATGGCGCACAAGCCAACGCTGCGATGAGCGCCCTCAACGGCCGAGAACTCAACGGTCGCACATTAACTGTTAACGAAGCACGTCCACGCGAAGAGCGTCCGCGTCCGCATGGCGGGGGCGGGAGGCGCTCGTTTGCGGGCAATCGCCGGTAAAGCGGAACGATTATGGTAGGCACGCCGCGCTGCGGCGTCCGGTCGGCGCAGCGCGCCGACCCCTACCAAGATCGACACGATGAATTCTGAGAAGGCGATCGAACTGGAGGGCACCATCACTATGGTGCTGCCCGGAACCATGTTTCGCGTCGCGCTCGCGAATGAGCGTCTGGTTCTCGCGCACATTTCCGGAAAGATGCGCAAACGCTTTATTCGGCTTACAATCGGTGATCGAGTGAAAATGGAGATGTCGCCCTACGACACCGCGAAAGCTCGTATTGTTTATCGACTCTGACATGCCGACCAGATTCCTGTTTGATCCGCCGCGACGCCCGAAAGTAAAGGCCGGGCCGAGCATCAAAAGCTTGCTGGTGCGCTGTCCTTCAACGTCGAAGCTGACGGATACCGGCAGAACAATCGAAGAAAAACGCTGGCCAACAGCGAAACTGAAAACACAAAGGTTTACCTGTGCGCACTGCGGCGGCGTGCACTCCTGGAAAAAGGAAGACGTTATTCTTGGACGGGCCACGTGAACCAGCCGATGATCCTGCGCAAAATTCTTGCGCCTTGATTTTCCGGATTCCGATCAACCGCATTAATTGGACGACCAGCTCGTTCTTGATCGGGACGTTTGTTCTCACACTCACGGCGGTGCCGTTGTACCTATGGCATTTCGGCATTGATTGGTTCCATGTCGCCGTGTTCGCGGTGTTGCTGGCGGCGACCGGATTCAGCGTCACGCTTGGTTATCATCGTTTATTTTCGCACATGACTTTCCGCGCCAAACTACCGGTGCGACTGTTCACGCTCATTTTCGGCGCCGCGGCGTTCGAGAACTCTGTGCTCATGTGGGCGAGCGACCATCGCCGGCATCATAAACACGTCGATCACGACGAAGATCCGTACGACATCAGCAAAGGTTTTTTTCATGCCCACATCGGTTGGCTATTGTTTAAGCTCTGGCCACAACCACCGTTCGATAACGTCGCCGATCTAAAGAAAGATCCGCTGGTGATGTGGCAACATCGACATATTCACTCCCTCGCGGTGTTGGTGGGCTTTGGTCTGCCAACGCTGACTGGTTTCCTCTGGGATGGGTGGCTCGGCGCGCTCGGCGGTTTTCTCATCGGCGGCGTCGCAAAAGTTGTCGTGCTCCAACATGGCACATTCCTGATTAACTCAGCCTGCCATACCATCGGGCGTCGGCCGTATTCGACGCGCTGCAGCGCGCGCGATTCGTTTTTCATGGCGCTGTTTACGTTTGGCGAGGGTTATCACAATTATCACCATGAATTTCAGCACGACTATCGTAATGGCGTGAAACCGTGGCAGTGGGACCCAACGAAATGGTTGATCTGGATTCTGTCGAAGCTTGGCCTGACGAGCGGCCTGCGCAGGGTGCCGCAGGAGATAATTTACTCCGCGCAAGCGCGGCTTCGGGGTTCACGAAAGGGATAAAGGTATCCCCGTCGGTCGACGAGGGAGAAGAAACAGAGCTTTATCTGAACGCCTAACGTTTCTGCCGCGCACTCGCGAAGACTAAAGCTTGTTTGAGCGTCGCGTGAAATGCGGCGTCGAGTTTGGTTTGTTTCTAGGGCCCTCTTTGCGGTGGCATGGGCCAGCGCAACTCGCATCGATGCCCGGTGTTTGATCCACGAAGTCAAACAACGGGGATGTTATGAAACGAAGTCTTTTGATTTGCATCGGGATTTCAACAGTCGCGCTCACGGCAAGCGCGCAGATGTCTTACAAGCAGAGAAAGGCGCCTCAGAAGCCCACGACGCATTCTGCAAACCGGGGCACGAGCGCTGTCCGACAGATGCCATCGCAACGCACCTTTTCAAACGTGCGTTCTCGACAGTCGTCGGTTTCGAGCGCGCGGCCACGCGAGTCGACGTTTGGAACGGCGCGGATGCAAACGCGCACGAACACTTCGTTGAGCAATCGACCCACAACGACAAACATTGCGGCGCGGAGGCAGGCGCGTGGAGCTTTCACCAATGACCGGGCAGTCTCGAGGTTCACTGGACAAACGCACTCGAGCAGCGCGTTCGTGAATCGGTCCGCAGTCAGCGACGTCGCGGCTCGACGACAAACGCGCCTCGCCACCGCGAATGAATGGAGAGAACCCAGATTGAGAGAACGACCGTGGCCAAGCAGTTCGCTCGTGAATCGATCCGGAATCAATGACGTTCCGGTTCGACGAGATACACGTCTAGCGAATGCGAGCGACTGGAGAGAGTCCAGAGGTAGGGAACAACTGCCCACGAGCAGTTCTTTGCTCAAGCCGTTTACAATGAACGACACTGCGGCTCTGTGTCCGAGACGTGCGGAGTTCAACGACCGCTTGGCTACAACTTACTTTAAAGGACAAACGCGCAGTTGTTTTGTGAATCGGTCTGGAGCGACAACTGGGGCAATTCAGGGACAAAGGCGCGCGGCTTTCAGCAACAACTGGAGAGGTGACTGGTTTGCCGGACGACAATATTGGGCTTTTCGCAATTACCAGCCTCAGTGGCACGATAGCGGTTGGTGGCACCACCATTGCGACCGAATTGTTTTCGTTACCGTCTATTCCCAGCCGTTCC
>QHOX01000249.1 GCA_003219465.1 Verrucomicrobiota bacterium
GCCGTCGAGAACGAATCGTTGGTGTGGCAGCGTCGCCACGTTATCTGCAACATCGGGAAAATAACGCGCCAGCGGCTGACCGTTCTTTGATTGTAAAAAAATCTCGTCGCCATCGCGAAACGCGAGACAGCGAAAACCATCCCATTCCGGCTCATACTGCCAACCGTCGCCAGTCGGAATTTCTTCGACTGACCGCGCTTCCATCGGCGGTAACGGCGGCTTCAACAGCATTATGTGATTTACTTCGCAGTGCATGAATGGTCGGACGCTTCGACTAGCTGAATGGATTTGGTCTGGTGCTACGCGGCGAGAACCGAACGTACCGTCACGAGCGAATGTTTCATTGTGGGAACACAGCACAAATCTGCGGCGTCAAAGTCGTCAGTCTTTGCCAATACTTTTAGCCTGTTAAAGCAAACGTTCCAGGAATGGCTGCAGGATAAGGCGCCGCAGCTCGGTGCGGCGCTTGCCTATTACACAGTCTTTTCACTGGCGCCGCTGATTCTCGTGCTGCTCGCGATTGTCGGAGTAATTTTCCGGGACGATCCTGCAGGCGCCTGGCACAAGATCACACAACAAATGAGTTATTTCCTCGATCCAAACGCTATCCAGGTCGTGCAGAACATTGCCCAAAAAGCGTCGGAACCAGGCAAAAGCACGGTCGCCACAATCATCGGTATCGCACTCGCGCTTTTCGGCGCAAGCGGCGTGTTCGGCCAACTCCAGGATGCTTTAAACACAATTTGGGGCGTTAAGGCAAGACCGGCTCAAGGGATTTGGGGCTTTCTGCGGGCCCGGTTTCTTTCATTCGCGATGGTCGGCGGCATCTGTTTCCTACTGCTCGTCTCCCTAGCCATTGAAGCACTCCTGAAGGGATTTAGTCATTACGTCCAATCGGTCCTGCCGGGCGGGATCGTCATTGCAGTGACCGTTTATCTTATCTTTGACTTTGCGGTCGTCGTTCTACTCTTCGCGATGATTTTTAAGTTTTTGCCCGACGTCCAAATACAATGGCGAGACGTTTGGATCGGTGCGGTGATCACTGCGGTCCTTTTTGGCATTGGGAAATGGCTGCTGGGCTTTTACCTGGGCAGCGGTGCAGCCGGTTCGGCTTATGGAGCGGCCAGTTCGCTCATCACGTTATTACTCTGGGTCTATTATTCATCCCAGATCCTGTTATTCGGCGCTGAATTTACCCAAGTATATGCGCAGCAAGCGGGTCGCGAGCTTGAGCCGAGCGAATACGCGGTGCGCGTCCAGACAAAGGAAGGCGAAAGCCGCTAACAGGTGCGACTGGCGCACGCGGAGAATGGCGCGTCCGCAGGTTAGAATAGCAGCGGCACTGAAGATCACCTGATCGTCGCCATGAACAAAGAGCTAATTCCCTTCGTCGGTTTCGGCGTTAGTGCGGCCAATCAACGAGCTGTTGTATCCCTGCTGGCTCATGTGGGTGCTAACTGCCGGATTGTTGGTTGGGCCATACCCACTCAGTCCGTCAGTTTGGTCTCCACTGTTTCCTTGCGCGATCACGCCCACAGTTAGAGCCACGAACGCCGTCGCCACCGCGGCGGCCACTTTCGCCTCGATAGATAATTTCATCGGTTTCCCTCTTGATGTTCGATTTCACGCTCGCCGAATCGACGACTCTTTCCGTCTTTTTCAATCACCGAGATGAGCCGTTCAATTTCCTGAAACGAGTGCTTTATTAGTTGCTATAGCTTCGAATTCCAGTGCGGTGTTGGATGTCAGCAGGCGTACATCTATCTGAGTTCAGGGAGCACTTGTTATGGTGTGTTATGGTGTGTTGAAATCTCATTCACGAATTGAGCTGGCGCTCGAGCACCTAGGATTCTTCTCTATAGCGTTGGGCGATTTCCCTAGGCCTATCACATAAGCCTTGGGCGGCGCGGATTTTTTTGGCGACCAAACTACCGACTGCGAGCGACTCTCGACGGCATCACCGCGCAGCGCCGTTAGACAACGTTCGTGACAACCGCACGAAAGTCGACGTCCGATTAGTTCATCAAAGGAACATTACTATGAAAAAACTATTACTCAGTATGGCTGTGGCAGTCGCTGCACCCTTCGCATGGGCGCAAGTATCGGAGACCACCACAACGACGACCACAACGGAAGGCAGCGGCACGATCACGGAGTACACCCCGGGCAGCGTAATCGTACTTAAGGAAACCAGTGGACCCCGCACTTATCACTTCGGTAAGACCGTCACCTATGTGACGCGGAGCGGCAAAGTCTTGGATGAAGATACCGTACGAACAAGAGTTAAAGTCGGTATCCCTGTTCGAGTTCACTACGTCGGGACAGGCGACAACGTGATGGTTGATCGGGTAATTCTTGACGAGGATTAAGAACCCGAAGATACAAATTCACTTGTCTTCTCGCGCCTTCCTGTGCCGCCCATCGGCGGAACAGCGAAGGCGCGTTTTTACTCTTTAAGACGCCGTCGGCGCGGTCGAATCAGTTTCGGTGTTTCCTTCTGAGTCTAGTAAGCACATAACGAACCCTCTCTCCGCATTCTGGACAGGCCGGAAATTGTTCATCGCGGTAAAACGTTTCCAGCTCTTCGATGCCTTTCGGCGGATCGTGCACCACGCGGTAAAGCGGTGATGATTGCGGCACCAGCCGGCGCAAGCCTTTTCAACGTCCAAAGTGCCTCGCAGCGGCGAACATAGTTCAGAAAGGAGAACCTATGGGCACCATTCTATTGATCATCTTAATCCTCCTCTTGATAGGCGCGCTACCGGCCTGGCCCTATAGCTCGGGCTGGGGCTATTGGCCGAGCGGAGGACTCGGATTGATTCTTTTGATTCTAATAATTCTCGCTTTAACGGGACACCTGTGAACGGTGGCGCGTTCGGCTGAGACCCGCCCCTGCAGCAATTCGCGAGGGCGTTCTGTCAGAGGCCTCGTCTGCCCTGAAGCAGGTTAATGATCAGGATGACAACAGCAATCACGAGCAGAAGATGAATTAGACTGCCGCCAAAGTGGCCGATCAGGCCGAGAAGCCAAAGAACGATCAGGATAACTATTATGGTCCAGAGCATAGATATGCCTTTCTGTTGTTGGTTTAAGCATCGTATTCCGGCAAAGTTTCGCGAAGCAATCAAGCAAAAACTTGAGGATCAAGGCAGCGACGAGGCCGCGGTTCGGGCAGGCGGTGATAAATCCTGCGCGTTTGATGGTTCAAATCGAGACGCCCTTAGCTCTTTTCGGACGAAACAACATCTCTAACGTTTTCGACGTGCTCCTTGATTTCGCTTACCTGCGGATGCACGTCGCTAATCAAATCGTGCTCGGCCTGCGAAAGCTTTTCAATCCGCGTTGTCATTTCATGCAGCTCTTCCAACATCGCGTCCTGACGGGATGAGATGCGATGCATCCACCAAAAGCACACGATCCAGCAGAGCGTTCCGATGCAGCCAAGCACTAACGCTATTGCTTCGAAATTCTGCATTTAAAATTCCTTAGCTAGTGTGACACGTATTTAGAGGTCTACCGATTGCGAACATCAATCCGTCCTTAGCTCTTTCCCAAATATTATTATCAACCTCGCAGCAGAAAGGATCCCGAGGAGCACTCCGCCATGTTTCCTGTCCAAGTGCGCTTGCGGTGTTCAGGCAAGAATATTTCGGCAGCGCCCTAAGCAGCGGATGTAATATCGTTCTCTGACGCTCATTGAACAAAACCAAAGCGGCCGTCCACTTCGAATATCCAGCGGAGATTTCACTATTCGGAATGAACACGGCACAGGGAGAGAGGGGAGAATGCGAATTGCTCAGGTTGCGCCACTAATCGAGAGCGTACCTCCGAAACATTATGGAGGAACGGAACGGATCGTTTCTTACCTCACTGAGGAATTGGTTCGTGCCGGACACGATGTGACTCTATTTGCCAGCGGCGATTCCGTTACAAATGCGCGGCTTATTGCGTTCTGCGAGCGGTCGCTCCGGAAGAATGAGCGCTGCAAAGACCCCGTGGCGCGGGAAGTCCTTCTGGTAGATCACGTCATCGAGTACGTTAATGAGTTCGACCTTATTCATTTTCACACCGGGTACCTGCATTTTCCGATCTGCCGCTACCTGCCAGTTCCGCACGTCACAACTTTGCACGGGCGCCTCGACATGCCCGACATGGGTCCTGTCTTCCAGCGGTTTCGAGATGTGCCAGTTATCTCGATATCGAATGCTCAACGGCAGCCTTTACCCTGGGCTAACTGGCAGACGACCATCTACCATGGTTTACCAAAAGACCTGTTCGCGGTTCGGCCGAATCAGGGAGATTACCTGGTTTTCTTGGGACGAATCTCGCCAGAAAAGAGAGTGGACCGGGCAATCGAAATCGCAAAGCGTGTGTCGATGCCGCTTAAGATCGCGGCGAAAGTCGATCGCGTTGACAGGCGGTATTTCAAGCGGGACATCGAACCGCTGCTCACGCAGTCTCACGTAGAATGGGTTGGCGAAATCAGCGATCAACAGAAAAACGAATTTCTGGAGAACGCCTATGCTCTGCTATTTCCCATTGATTGGCCGGAA
>QHOX01000250.1 GCA_003219465.1 Verrucomicrobiota bacterium
CTATGGGCGTTAACAACTAAGCATCCCTGCTCTATGAAATCGACCCATCGGTATGAAATATGGCCGGAAACATTAAAGCCGGATGCGCTTTGGGAGGGAGTTCGGACATTTGCTGCGGAGCGCGGGATGCCTGCGAAAGACTCAGGATACTTTAACCTCGAGACGAGCGCGTCCGAAGAAATTTTGACCGACTCAATTGAGGAGTTTCTAAAAATTATCAAGATCACGCCGACCTTTCAGGTCCTTGTCAGTAGCCAAGAGTTCGGTAAGAGGCCAGGAAAACATCTCAGCATTTATATCGATATCAGGGGCGGCGGAATTTCGATATCCGCGGAATCGCCAGATGTGGATTTGGTCGCAGCGACGCACGCGCATCTCACTTCGAATTTCGGACTCCGCAAGCGTCACTTGCCGTTACCAACGCCGTCCAGAGCGACCTACCCCGCAGCCGAAGATTTTTCTAGGTCGGCACTTCGATGCGCGCTCAGAGAAAACGGTGGCACCTTTGCGTCGCCTTCTTTATCTGCTTGGCTTCGACGTTTTAGAAGGCGAGGCCTACAATTCGCGCTCAATACCCGAAAAAGTTAAATCGCGGATCGAACAGCAACCCATTTATCTCGCAGTGATTACTAATGCGGAGAGCCACGATTGGCTGATAGCTGAGGCCGCTTACGCGTTAGGCAAAGATAAACATATCATCCTGCTCGTCGAAGACAGAGCGAAGTTTAATCCTACGATATTGGGCAAGGATCTTGAGCAGATTCGCTTTCCCGTGGAGCTCGTCGAGAAATCATTCACGAAGCTGCTCGAAGAATTTCGCGATCTTGGTGTACGCTTCTGAATCCGAAACTTTTCGCAGCGCCAACCAGTAAATTGTCGCGCTTTTCTGTTCGAAAATGAGCCAAAATCTGCTCTGCGGCAGATCGAGATCGACGTCATCGATTGCAAAGCCGGGAGTTGATGCGGCGATCTTTCTGATCTTTCGAAAGTAATCGAGATGATCGGTCGCAATGTAAATGACCCCATTGTACTCCAAGGCGACATGAACGGATTTCAGGAAGTCTGGTGTTACGATTCGGCGCCGATGGTGGCGACGTTTGGGCCATGGGTCGGGAAATAAGAGATAGAACGTTTCCACTGATTCGGCGGGCAACAGATACCGCACCGCGTAGAAACTCTCCATCTGCAAAATCCGCACATTATCCAGACTGGCGGCTTTACGCGCAGAGCTACGGATTCGACTGAGCAATCGTTCGATCCCGAGAAAGTTTTTGTCGGGCAGGCGCTGCGCCAGCGCGCAAAGAAACGAACCGTCGCCGCAGCCAAGATCGACATGCAAGGGCGCTTTGCGCCCGAAGACCTTCTCCGGATCAAGCCAATTCGTGAGCGAAAACTGCGACTGCGGAATCACCCGAGAACAGACGTGCCTGCGGTGAGCTAAGCTATCCTCGCCCGCAGGCACGCTGAGGAGAAAAACTTGGTCGTTTTGCGTCTCGTCCTTGGTCAGGCCGATCCGATTTATGAGCATCGCGTCTGCTGATGGCAAGAAAAAAGAGAATGAGTTATTCACAACGCGCCGAACGCGAGAATGTCTAAGATTCCCAACATGAAGCGACTTTTTCTTCTTCTGATCGGCTCCGCAGTGCTTAGCGGGACTTTTGTCATTGCTGATGCTCCGCAAAATTCGTCTGTCGCAACGACAAAAACAGCGGTTTTTGCCGGCGGCTGTTTTTGGTGCATTCAGCCGGCTTTTGACAAGGCAAAAGGGGTGATCAAGACCGTCGTCGGCTATTGTGGTGGGACAGAACCGAATCCAACCTACCAGCTGGTTTCCTCGGAGAAAACCGGCTATCGCGAATCCATTGAAATCACATACGACCCCGCAACAATTTCTTACGACCAATTGCTCGACATCTACTGGCGTCAAATTGATCCGACCCAGGCCGACGGCCAGTTCACTGATATTGGACCCAGCTATCGCGCCGCGATCTTTTATGGAAACAGCGACGAACAAAAAATCGCCGAGGCTTCAAAGGAGAAGCTCGCGCACTCCGGCAAATTCAAAAAACGGATTGTGACCGAGGTTCTCCCGGCGATAAAATTTTGGCCCGCGGAAGATTATCATCAGAAGTATTCGGAAAAAAATCCCGTGCATTTCGGGGCATTCGAACTCGGATCAGGAAGAGTTTCCTTTCAAAAGAAAATGTGGGGCGAGCGGTAGGGACGCCGCGCTGCAGCGTTCGGACGGCGCAGCGCGCCGTCCCTACCCTACAACCTGCACGCCTTCGCTCGTGGTGCGCCGAGCGTAGAGATCGCTAAGGCGTTTTGTCATCGGGCCGACTTTGCCGTCACCGATTTGGCGGTTGTCGATCTTTGTGACGGCCGCCAATTCGCCCATTGTGCCTGTGCAAAACATCTCCTTCGCGCCGTAAACATCAACAACCGACAAGTCTGTCTCGACGCAACGAATTTTCTCGGCCGCACAAATCTCGATCACTGTGGCGCGAGTGATTCCCTCCGGACACGCAACGACCCGACTGGTCGCCAGATCACCGCTCGCTCGCGACTTATCGGAGTTGCGCACGATGAAAATGTGCGTGGCGTTCGTTTCCGCGACAAAGCCGCGCGTGTCCAGCATGAGCGCGTCGTCTGCTCCGGCGTTGTTGGCCTCGATCTTTGCCAGAATGGAGTTCAGCAGATTCGCGTGATGAATCCGCGCATCCAGGACCTCGGGCGGCGGACGCCGCATTTTGCTTGTAATCAAGGTGAGTCCCGTCCTCGCGTACACCGGCGCCTTGTGCTCAGCGAGCACAACTAATGTCGGTCCGCTCTGATTCAGCCGGGGATCCATGCCGGACGTGATTTTCATTCCCCGCGTAAGCGTGAGCCGAATGTGCACGCCATCGCGCATTTTGTTGGCGGCAAGCGTGCGCTTGATTTCCTCCACGATTTTTTCGCGCGGTGGAATTTCTGCAAACGATAGCGCCGTTGCCGAACGCTCCAGCCGGTCGAGATGTTCGTGGAGCTTGAAAATACGGCCATTGTAGAGACGCAATCCTTCCCAGACTGCATCGCCGCCCTGCACCGCTGAATCAAACGGGCTGATCCCAGCCTCGTCGCGATGCACCAGCTTCCCGTTGATATTCACAATCAGGTCGCGGTTTCGCTCGTCGAATTTTTGCAGCATTTCAAATCGTCATTCTGTCATTCCGAGCGGGGCGAGGAACCTCTCATGCGCCGAAGAAATCACACCAACAAACTCACGAAAATCACATGCTCGAAGTGTACAGCAGAGACTTACAAGTAAATCTTAGACGTGTTGCGAGGTCCCTCGTCGTCTTCGCGACTCGGGATGACACACGTTTTTAATGCAACCGATATTGATACAAGCGCTCATAGCATTCGCAGCAACGCCCGTAAATTTTGCGGAAGCGCCTTGGCACCTCATCGCCTGTCGGCCGATACGGGTGGAAGGAGGTCGTGTTTGCCACCTCCGTATACCAATGTTTAGCCCAGATGCCGTCAGTGTCGCGGAATCCCAGCGGCCAGGAAAGCATCGACTTGCTAAACTCGACGCGGACGGCATCGCAGAGCAGCCGCAGAATTCGTTCAGGATTTTCCAACACGTCCTTTGCATCGACAACGGGTGGAATCGATTTCGTCCGATTGCGGACAAAATTGAAAACCTCTACTTGCTGCATAAACCCGAGATCCTCGAGGCTGGGGTCCTCCCGTTTTTTGACATATGAAGCAATGACTTCGCGTGGGTCGCGAATAAGAAAACAATTCGTTACGGCGCCGAGCCAGTCCCGATTTATTTCTGGCAGGAAGTGGTGTGTCATATGTTTCTGAAAGAAAATTCGCTTGCCATTCGGAATTGGCCCAGTCAGGCAGGCAACAATTTTTCGCCAATTGATTTCGCCGGCTGCGATCACTTCGTCTGCGCCGGGATGATTTTTGCCCGTTGTCGTTAGGTAGTAGGCGTAAAATGGCTCATCGATGACTACGGTATCGCGCCGATTTCCCCACGCGCGCATCATCGCGGTCGAGATGTTACGCGGGCCCGACCACATCGCGATGCGAATGCTCACGACCTGAACAGTCAGGCGGCAAAGCCGCGTGTGCAAAGCCTTGAGGACAACGTATTCCACCTCGGTCAGGTGGATCAGCTTCTCGAAGACGATGGTCAGCCGCCGCAGCCGCAGTTCCGGGCTAGCTTTTCGCGAAGACGCCTAACAACGGCCGACGTGATGGTGTCTTTGAGCGGAAATCGCTAACGAAACCGTTCTCAGTGCGAATCTCGACGTGGCCAGCCGCGCGCTTGGCGCCATACACCAGCACAGAACCGAC
>QHOX01000251.1 GCA_003219465.1 Verrucomicrobiota bacterium
CGTGCGCGCTTATGTCCGGCCGTGCGTTCGCCCAGAATGCGCGCGCACATAAGCGGAGTGAGGGTTAGGGAAACGAGTCCCGAAGCGAGAATGGCAACGATAATCGTGACCGAAAATTCGCGGAAGATGCGACCCAGCAAACCAGGCAAAAACACCAGAGGAATGAAAACGGCGGCCAGCGATAGTGTCATCGACATGATGGTGACGGAAATCTCGCCGGCGCTATTAAACGCGGCCTTTAGAATCGATTCGCCGTGCTCCGCGCGTCGCACGACGTTTTCCAAGAAAACGATTGCGTCATCGACCAGGAACCCGATGGCCAGAGTAAGGGCCATCAGGGTCAAATTGTTAATGGAATAGTCGAGCATATACATGACCGCGACCGTGAGCAGCAAAGACAATGGAAGCGCGACCGCAGGAATGAGCGTATCCGTGGCGCGTCCAAGGAAGATGTAGATCACGATCACGACCAGGATGAACGCGATCATGAGCGTGAATTTCACATCTTGAACGGAATCGACGATGCTCTGGGACCGATCGAATACCGGAACGAGTGTGATCGATCCCGGAAGACTCGCGCGGATCTCGGGAAAGAGCGCCTTGACCGAGTTCGCAACCTCGACCGCGTTTGCGCCCGCCTGGCGCGAGACGGCCAGCACCACGACGGAGCCGGGCGGACTAAAACCGCGCATCCAAAATGTGCGGGAGAGTCGCTCGTCCTGCACGCTTTGGCGAACCTCGGCCACGTCGCGCAGATACACGGGCGAGCCATCTCTGTTACGCGCGACAATCAGATTGCGGTATCCTTCCGCTTGATCGATTTGCCCGTTTGGGAGAAGAACAAATGTACGGTGCGCCCCGTCGAATTGTCCGGCGCCAGCGTAAACCGTCCCCGCTTTGATCGCGCTGGCGAGATCGTCCATGGTCAATCCGCGCGAAGCGAGCCCGGCCGGATCGGCTTTGATTCGAATCGCGCTTTGGACGCCGTAGATATTCACCTGCGACACACCAGGCAAGATCGCGATGCGCTGCGCCACGGCGGTGGACGCATACTTGTAAAGATCGCCATCGGTCAGCGTGTCGGAGAGCAAACCGAGCAGATAAATCGCCTGATCGTTCGGATTTGTTTTCGTGAACGTCGGCGGGCTGGGCAGATCGAGCGGCAGTTTCCCCGTTGCGCGCTGGATCGCGGCCTGCACGTCTGTGGCAGCATCAATGATACTTTTGCTGAGAACAAACTGGAGCGTGAACGACGTATTCCCCTGCGTGCTCGAGCTCGTTATGATGTCGAGTCCGGGGATCTGCAGGAATTGTTTCTCGAGCGGCGTGGCGATGTTGTTCGCCATGGTGGTCGGATTCGCGCCGGGATAAGAACATGTGACTTGGATAACTGGATAATCAACCGCGGGCAGATCGTTGACCGCGAGCTTTCCGTAAGTGGCAAGGCCGGCAACGATAACCGACAAGGTCAACAGGACTGTCATCACCGGCCGGCGAATGAACGGCCCGGAAAGCCCAGAGCCTTTAACTTGAACCAACTTGGCCGCTGGCGGTGATGTCGCCGCTGCGGCTCCCGTTACCGGTTTCGCCCGATCCCTGCCACGATGCGGGGAATCATGTTCATGATTTCCTGCTCCGTCGTGTCGCTCTTCTCCATCCATATCGGAAATGCAATTCTACATTGAAGCTTTGGCGGCAACCTGACCGCCATCGGGTGCCCCGGGGGGATTGTATGGTTTTGGCTCTACTTTTGTTCCTGGGGCCAGCGCCAGTTGGCCAGTGACAACAACCGTTTCTCCCGCCTTGAGACCATCTTCAATAACCTGGGTATCACCATCCTGGCGCTGACCCGGTTTAACCTGCCGCAAATCGACTGTGTTATCCGGCTTCACGACAAAAACAAATGGACCGCCTTGGCTGATTTGCACCGCTTGCGATGGTACCAGATTGGCATCTTTCAGCTTATCGAGAATGAAGCGCACACGGACAAACTCCGACGGCCAAAGAGCGTGATCAGGGTTCGGGGTAACGCCGCGCGCTTTCACAGTGCCCGCGCCCGGTTGCACGGCAGTGTCGATAAAATAAAGGTCACCCGTGCGCGGCGGCATGCTGCCGTCCGCAGAACGCGTTTCCACTTTCACATTTGAGCCACCAAGGTAACGGCGCACCAGCGGCAAGTCTGTTTCAGAAACGGTAAAGTCTGTGTAGATCGGATCGAGCCGCTGAATTGTCAGCAGCGCTGCGCCGCCGCCGCCGTTTCCGCCAGTCACGATATTCCCAACATCAACAAGCCGTAGTCCCGCCCGGCCATTGATAGGCGAGCGGATATTGCAATAATCGAGGTTCACCTGCGCAGCCGCCACCGCGCCTTCGGCCGTTTTTACCGTAGCCTCGTCGCTTTTCACCGTCGCCTGGGCGGTATCGAGATCCTGAGCTGAAATCACATTCCTGGCCCGCAACCCCTGCTGACGCTTGAGAGTGATTTGGTCGAGAACCAATTTCGATTGCGCTTGGGCGAGCTGGCCCTGCGCTTGTTCGAGCGCGGCCTGGTAAGACCGCGGATCAATCGTGAAGAGCAAATCGCCCTTTTTTACGTCAGCGCCATCTTGAAAATGACGCGCGGTGATTTGCCCGCTCACCTGTGCCTGGACTTGAACCGTCTCATACGCGGCGCAGATCCCAATTTCATCGAGGTAAAGCGGCACATCCTTTGTAATAACTTTTGCGACAAGAACCGGTCGCGCCGGTGGCTGAGCAGCTTTGGCCTCCCTGGCCTTGTGCTGAAAGATCCGATACAGAACAAAAGCGGCCAGAACGACGAAAAGCAGATACGCCCAGCGGGGAATATGGTTCGTGCGACGCGCGCGTTTCAGTTTCATTTGCGTCCTTCTTCGACGCCCCGGAGCGCCTTTTTGCTCGAAATCGGATGCCGATTCCTGTTCTGACCGTTGTGGCTGGGGTAAACGGATGACGCGGCACTTTTCGAGGCTTTATCGTTCTTCTCCGCTTTTTGGCAAATGCGAGCCAACACCTTGATGCAGGTTTGCAGTTCAGATGCTGGGATCTCGGAGAGCAATTCATGCCGTAGTTCGTCTGCCGTCGCGTTGATCCGCGTGATGACACGCTGGGCGCGCCGCCCCAGCAGCACCATTTTGCAACGACGATCGCGCGTGGAATTCCTGCGTGTGATCCAGCCTTCTTTCTCCAGTCGATGTAACAGGGCCACAACGGTGGGTTCTTCCACGCCAAGACGTCCCGCAATCTCGGCCTGAGTGAGTGCGTCTCGCGCAAGAGACAGATGCAGGAGCGTACGCCATTTTGCCTGGCTCAGACCCATTGGCTTGAGACGTTCGTCCAGCTTTTGCCGCCATGCACGAGCGGTTCCGTGGAGCAATGGGCCGAACGTTTCCCAGTCAGATATCATCGCAGACATAATTGGTTAGCATGCTAACCAATTCTCCTTCTCTATGTCTGTCAAACCCGTAAATCGTCGCGCGGTCTTTAGCCGGGTCGGCGATCCGGGCCGGGATCAGCGATCCCGGCTACAAGTGCGCGGAGTTGAGGTGGGCCTCACCGCTTGTCGATGGCGAAAACGGAAACTCTCTTACCCCGATAATCTTGAATCGACAGCACGCGGCGCGGAAATGCCGGCAGCCATTGGCGCGCCGTTTCCGCTGCGCTTTCGTTATTCGGTTGCACTAAAAAATAGGATGCATTGCCCGGCAGATCCGCGACGCGCCTTACGTAAACGATCGGGCGGCGAACGTAAAAGAGGAACGGTTGATAATCGGGATCGACTGCGTACAGCCGCTCCGATCCGGGAACGACGGCCTCGATTTTCGCCGCGACAGTTTTCACTTTTTGCCGCGCCTGCAAACGCGGAACAATTGCCAGGGCGTAAGCGCAAACAGCTGCACAAGTGGCAACCGAGAGAAGAGCAATCGCGCGTTGTCGATGTTTCAGGGAGAAAGTTCTTTCGCCGAGCCATCGCGGCCACTTCACAGTTTCGGCAGTCAGAATCGAGCCGAGCAACCATGCGAATGGCGCGAGCAGCGGCATCGTGTAACGCGGCAGCGATCCGGGGATCAGATCGACAATTAAGAGCGGAATCGCGATTCCCCAAACTAGACCACGCACCACGTCAATCCTTCGCGATGCAGCACGCTCTAGCCGGGATCGATGATCCCGGCCTACATGGGCGATATCGGTTTTACCGTCGGAGGGAAAACTTGTTCCAGCGAGCAACGGCACAAAAAAAAGCCAGGGTAAAAAGTAGCCAAGACTGCGCGGAATATTTAGTGCCCAACCGCCAAAATTGAACCCCACCCCGGCGAGTCGCCCAGAAAACTGCCGCGACCAAACCTGCGCGACATGACCTCCGCGCGTCATTTTCACTAAGGGAATAGCCCACGCGGCGAAGATCGAGACCATTATAATAAGGCCGATCAGATGCGGGACATTCCAAATGGTTCGCAGTTCACGCGAGCGCCACAGAACCGCTATCGCCATCGCGTAGAAAAAGAAAAGATGCGTCGGCCCTTTCGCCAACCAGCCGAGCCCGAGAAAAAGCCAGGGCACGATCCATGTGAGCCACAGTGATCGTTCCTCTTCCCACCAACTTAGCCAGCAAACGAAGGCAATCGCGAAGAGCGAAACGTAAAGCGCTTCGATCTCGATCAAGCGGCCCTTCTCAATCATGCCAAAGCTTGTTAGCCAGATCAGCGCGGCGACTGTCGATCCGGTCGCACCGAGGCTCACGCGCGCAACGGTGATAAACACGAGCGCGACTGCGAGCACACAAAGCACCGAAGGCAAGCGCGCCGTCCATTCGTTGCGTTGCCCGAAAATCTTGAACGACGCGGCGACGAGCCAATTAATCAGCGGTGGTTTCCGCAAGTACGGTTCGCTGCCGACTTTCGGCACAATGTAGTCGCCGGTCTCGATCATCTGCACCGCCGGCAAAATCCGCCGTCCCTCTTCGCCTTTGATCTCAAGCGAGCCAAGCGCTGGAAGATAAATTGCGGCCCAGACGAGAAGAACAACAACCAAGGCTAGGGGCCGCGAATTCATTGGATGTTGGATGCCGAAGGTTAAGTTTTCACGTCAAATCAAGCCGGGCAGCGACTTGACGGGAAGGCTTCACGAAGTTAAGCTAAGCGTCTAGTCCGCGCGCTGATTGGAGTGGGAACTGGTATCCCACTCTTTTTAGTCTGCGGGCTAC
>QHOX01000061.1 GCA_003219465.1 Verrucomicrobiota bacterium
GGATTGAGGCACGAATTTCACGAATTCACACTAATTGGATCAGCAGTATTCGTGATAATTCGTGGAATTCGTGTGGAGCCTTCGTGTATTTCATGTCTACGCGCGAATCACAGCAATCAGATAACGCAACTCGTTTTCGATATCGCCGGGAGTCGCAACAGTATGAGCAATTTCCTCGCGCAATAACGATTGATAGCTTTGCCGAAATCGATGAAAGGCCTGCGAAACGGCGTTTTCGGTCATCCCGAGTTGCGCCGCAATATCCGCCTGCGACGGCGTCCCCGGCTCGTCTGCCAGCAATTGATTGAAGGAATCGAACAACGCCGCGTTACCTCGCTTACGGTAAGTATCCTCTAATCGGCTCAGCACGCGATCCAGCAATGTCGAAGCCCAACGGCGCTCGTAGATCCGCTCGGCAGTGAGCGGGTCGGCTGGCTCCATGCCGCTTCGTTCCTCATTACGCAGTTCTTCCAACGGAATGAGCTGCTCGCCTTTCCCGCGTTTGATCGCCATGGCGCGGCGGCGTTCGTCGGCCACAAAGTGCTTCAGCGCGGAAAGCAGGTAAGAACGCAATCGCCCCTTCTCTTTGCGCACAGTGCGCAGATCTCGGCGCTCCAACAAAAGAGCGAAAAAACCTTGCGTAAGATCCTGCGCGTCGTCGGCGCTGATCCGCTGTCGCCTGAGAAAGCTATAAATCGGTCGCCAATAAATGCGGCAGAGCTTTTCAAGCGCCTCATGTGCCGCCGGCGATTCGCCTTGTGCCTCCAGCACCACGCTCCAGTGCGTAGTGATAAACGCCGCCGGGCTGTGATAAGCATTTCCGCCAATCGCACTCTGCGAAGTCACCTAATCATCAGCAGGGACCACGCCCCGATTCAATCAAAAACTCGCGGGGAAAGCAAATCCTCCTGAGGGCAGCCTGACAGCAGCATTTTCTCCCGTTTGGAGCGGTTTTGCCTTTTCAGGGGGACTTTGGTGCAGTACGGTGGCATTCGCCATGCGATCGCTGGTTTTGTTGCTCGCCGGTCTGTTTGCGAGTGCCGGGTTGGTGCACGGAGAAATTAAAACTCCGGAGAATGCCCCAATCGAAATCACTTCAACCGGGCAAACCACGTATGAAAACGGGCTGGCAACAGCTCGCGATAATGTCGCGATTCATATCGGTAATACGGACATTTACGCCGACTACGCTCAATACAATTCCAGCACGCACGACGTAGAGTTGAGGGGTCACGTTCGAATCTATCGTGATACGAGCCTCTACACCGCCGAAAGCGGAGTTTACAACACCGAGACAAAAAAGATCCGGGCGAGCATCGGACGAACGGAATCAGAACCTTATTTTCTCGCGGGTAATGATGTCACCTCACTCGAAGGGGACAATGCTTATCTCATCCACGGCGGCTACTTCACCACCCACGATTCGGCGAAGCCCGATTTCCATCTGCGCGCGCGAAAGATCCGTGTTTACGAGCATGATCGGGTAATTTTTCTCAACGTGACTGCGTACGTTGGGAAAGTGCCGGTGTTTTGGTGGCCGTATCTGTATCAGTCGCTGGACAACGCGTTTAGCTTTTCCATTTCCCCGGCGTACTACAGCACGTGGGGACCATCGCTTCTCACCCAGGTAACATTCCCGATCACCGATCACGTCCAAGGCCGGCTGCGTCTGGATTACTTTGGTCGCCGGGGCCCAGCGATCGGTTTTGAGCCGACCATTGAATACGGAAAAGACCAAAGCAGCTTGGCGAGGTTAAAGACGTTCTACATTAACGATCAAAATCCCGATATCAATCAAACCAACATACCGCGAGTGGGCGTGCCTGAGTCGCGATATCGGTTTACCCTCGAAGATCACACGAATTTCACCGATTCGATCTACGGCATCGCGAATATCACCAAAATGAGTGACCAATACGTGATGCAGGACTTCTTCCAGGGCGAGTTTCGGATCGATCCTGTCCCAGATAATGTTGTCGCGCTGGCAAAGACAAATCCAGTGTTCACTCTTACCGGCATCGAACGTTTTCAGGCGAACGACTTCTTCACCACCACGGAACGTCAGCCGGAAGTGGTGTTGGACATTAAACGCCACGCACTCTTTGGCGGGCCCATATTTTACGAAGGCGAAACTGGGTTTGCGAATCTGCGGTTACAATTCCCAGAAGACTCAGGCATCAAGAATTATGGCACCGACCGTTTCGACACTTTTCATCAACTGACTTATCCAAACACGTATTTTGGATGGCTCTCGATCGTGCCGCGGGTTGGATATCGCGGCACTTACTACGGCAAGACCTGGGACCTCGGATCGACAATTTTTGTGCCGCCAACCAACCCGCTCGTGCCCGACTTTATTCTGCCGCCGCCTACCACGGCCAATCCCATCAAGTTCGGTGGCGACACTTTTCGCAGCGTCTTTGATACGGGCGCGGAAGCTTCGTTCAAGATCTCCCGCACGTGGGAGGACGTGCAAAGCCGCTCATTCGGGTTAGACGGACTGATGCACGTGATCCAGCCATTCACTGACTTTTCGTACGTGAAAGAAGACGGACCTAATCCCCTCTCGATTTTGGAGTTCGATCGGTTTCAACCTTCAACGCAACTTCGGGCAATCGATTTTCCACAGTTCACTCCAATCGATTCGATCGATGATTGGACGGTATGGCGGGTGGGTGTCCGCAACAAGTTGGAAACTCGCCGCGACGATTCAACAATGACATGGCTTGAACTGGATACGTTTGTCGATGTGAACTTCCAGAATCCGTATGATCGCACGGACTACTCAAACTTGTTTAACAACCTCCGCTTCACGCCCCTGCCGTGGATGTCCTTTTCGGTGAACTCTCAGGTACCGGCCTTCTCGAAAGGCTTTACGGAAGTCGACACCGTGGCGACGCTCCAACCGCTGGCCAATTTGCAGCTGAACTTTGCGCACCGCTATTTGAATGGGAACCCATTCTTTCAGGACAGCAGCCTGTTTGTCTTCGGCGGGTACCTCCGCGTTAACGAAAACTGGGGCGTGGGGATCCAGGAGCAATATGAAGGGGCGACGGATACCCTCCAGGAACAGCGTTACGCGGTTTACCGGGACCTGACAAGCTGGGTCGCCTCGTTCGGCGGGGTAATACGCGACAATGCTGGAGTGAAAGAATACGGTCTACTCTTTACCGTAACCCTAAAGGCATTTCCGAAATTTGGTTTTGATTTGAACTTCGACCCTGCCTCGCAGGGCGACTGATCCACGCTGCGCGAATAGCACCGGGACGGCTGGCCGAATTCCGCCACTTGTGCTCCGGTTCGTTCGCCCGCACCATTCTTGATTCATGGACATATCAATTATCGGCTCCGGATACGTCGGTCTGGTCACGGGCGCCTGTTTTGCTGATGTCGGCCATCATGTGATTTGCGTCGATAACGACGACGAAAAAGTGAGACAGCTTCAAGCGGGCGGAGTACCGATCTACGAACCGGGACTCGAAGAAATCATTCACCGCAACGTCTCGGCGCGCCGGCTCCGTTTCACCGGTAACATCCAGGAAGCCGTCGACAACTCGCAGATTATCTTCATCGCCGTCCCGACCCCGCCGCTGCCAGAGGGCGATGTCGATCTCAGCTTCGTGGAGAAAGTTGCACGGGAGATTGCAGGCGTGTTAACCGATTATCGAGTGATCGTCGACAAGAGCACGGTGCCCGTGAAGACAGGCGAAAAAGTGGCGGAATCAATCAAACGATATAACCGCCACGGCGCAAAATTCGACGTGGTCAGCAATCCGGAATTTTTACGCGAAGGCTGCGCAGTGGGCGATCTCATGCATCCGGACCGGATCGTGATCGGAGCGCAAAGCGAACACGCGATCGATTTGATGAAAAAGGTGTACGAACCCTTCATGGCGCCGATCCTCGTGACCGACATTAGCAGTGCCGAACTTATTAAGCATTGCGCGAACTCATTCCTGGCCTTGAAAATTTCGTACATCAACGCGGTGTCGGGGATTTGCGAAGCGAGTGGCGCCGATGTGGAAAAAGTGGCCGACGGGATTGGGATGGATCACCGTATCGGGCGCGATTTTCTGAACGCTGGAATCGGATACGGCGGCTCCTGTTTCCCAAAGGACATTGCGGCCTTCATTGCCATCAGTGACCAGCTTGGAACCCCTTTTGATCTCCTCAGGGAAGTGCAACGGATAAACGAAAGTCAAAAAGCGCGTTTCCTGAAGACAATCCGGGAAACGCTGTGGGTATTGCGCGAAAAGCGAATCGCTGTATGGGGCCTGACGTTCAAACCCGATACTGACGATGTGCGCTCATCCGTCGCAATCGAGGTGGTGGAACAGCTCCTGCGCGAAGGAGCGCACGTGGTCGCCTACGATCCGAAAGGAATGCACAAGGCGCGCGTCATCAAAGCAATTGCCGATGCCGAATTTGCCTCGTCCGCTCTGGAAGCGGTCACTGATGCCGAAGCACTGATCATCGCTACGGACTGGAATGAATTTGCGAACGTGGACCTCGCAGTGTTGAAAGACAAAATGCGGACGCCGATCGTCTTCGACGGACGAAATCTGTTGGATCCTGAAACGATGCGGCAATTCGGATTCCATTATTACTCTATTGGACGCGCAAGCGTGACGCCGCACTAACCAATTATGGAGCAGCCCTCTGCTCGCCAAATTGCGCTGGCAGCCTTGAGGTTGTGGCGAAGAGAAAAACGCTTCGCCGACGCGATTACGTCACAGCTTCTTGCGAGAGCGGATCTCACTCTTTCCGATCGCTCCTTCGTTTTGGAGTTGTTTTATGGCGTGCTGCGCAATTTAACCCTGCTCGATTTTTGGATTGGCTGCCTGCGCGGTTCACGCGTCGAGAGCAATGTCCGAGACATTCTGCGGCTTGGCTTATATCAGCTTTTCCTGCTCAACACGCCTGAGCACGCAGCGGTTCATGAAACCGTAGCGCTCGCGCCGCAGAAGCAGCACCCGATTGTTAACGGCGTGCTTCGCGCCGCGACACGGCAGCGCAGCGAGCTGCTCGTACAGGCTGATGCGCAGCCCTTGTTTGTTCGAACGTCTCATCCGCAATTTCTGCTTGAGCGTTGGCAGCAGCATTTTGGCGCCGAGCACGCTGAAGAGCTGTGCAAATGGAACAATCGCCCTGCGGCCATCTACGCCCGGATTAACCGCATAAACATCGATCCGGAAATCTTTCTGCAGCGCTATCCGGACTCGCGACGGCTGCCGGGCAACCCGGATTTTGTGGAGTTCGACACTTTGCCGGCTACGGCTCTCGAGTTGGGTCATTGCTACATTCAGGATCCCAGCACAGTGATTGCCTCCCAGCTTTTGGATCCGAAGCCTGGCGAAAGAATCCTCGACGCGTGCGCAGCACCGGGCGGCAAAACAGGCCTCCTCGCACAGCTCATGCAAAACCGGGGAACGATCATTGCCTGCGACCGTGATAGTGAGCGACTTCAAGTCCTGAAGGACAATGTCGCGCGGCTCGGCGCCCCAATTGTCCATGCTCTGCGTCACGATTGGACGCACGATCGTCTCCCGAAAGAAATTTTTTCAATCGGGCTATTTGACAAGGCGCTGGTGGATGCGCCTTGCGCAAACACGGGAGTGATGCGCCGCCGGATCGATGTGCGATGGCGACTGCGACCTGAGGACTTCTGCCGAATGCCGAACGAGCAGTTCAGCATCACGCGCGCTACAGTTCAATTGCTGAAACCCGGCGGCGTCCTCGTTTACAGCACATGCAGCCTCGAATCGGAAGAAAACGAAGAGGTCGTTCGCCGCCTGCTAGCGGAGTTGCCAGGCTTGCGTTTGGAATCGGAAAGAGTTTCGCTGCCTTTTCGCGACGGTTTCGATGGCGCGTTCGCCGCCAAACTTGTTCGAAGCGCGTGATGCGGCCGATCGAGTTGCATCGCGCTCGACCGGTGGAATGATAAACGACTATGCACGACGAGCGGTTCGACAAACTCGCAAAACTCCTGGTGGAATATTCCATTCGCCTTACGCGGAACGAAACGGTCCTGATCGAAGCGTTCGATACTCCCGATGAAATGGCCGTCGCGCTCGTCCGCGCTGTGCGGAACGCGGGAGGCGTGCCGTTTGCCCTGGTTTATCATGCGCGAGTGAACCGTGCGCTCGCGATTGAGGCGTCGGATCGACAATTGACCCTGATGGCCGGCCACGAGCTGGCGCGCATGAAAAAGATGAACGCGTACATCGCGGTACGCGGCAGCCACAACATCACTGAGTTGTCCGATGTGCCAGCGGACAAGATGAAATTGATCGGCAAAAAAATGCGTCCCGTGCAGGACCAGCGCGTCAAGAAAACCAAATGGGTGGTTCTGCGCTGGCCGACGCCGTCGATGGCGCAACTTGCCGGGATGAGCACGGAGGCATTCGAAGATTTCTATTTCGACGTGTGTACGTTGAACTATCGCAAATTGCTGCCCGGCATGAAGACGCTTAAGCGGCTAATGGAAGCAACGGACTGCGTTCAAATCAAAGGGCCGGGTACCGATCTAGTTTTTAGCGTCAAGGGAATCCCAGCCGTGATCTGCGGAGGCGATCGCAACATTCCCGATGGCGAGGTTTTCACCAGTCCCGTAAAAGATTCCGTCGAAGGGCACGTCACGTTCAATGCGCCAAGCATCTATCAGGGGACCGCTTTCGATGGTATCCGGCTCGAATTCAAGCGAGGAAAGATTGTTGATGCCTCAAGCAACGAGACACAAGAGTTGAACAAAATTCTCGACTCCGATCCGGGGGCGCGTTACATCGGCGAATTTTCGCTCGGCTTTAATCCGCGAGTGTTTCAGCCGATGCGCGACATATTGTTCGACGAAAAAATCGCCGGGTCGTTCCATTTCACCCCGGGAGAAGCTTACGAGGAAGCCGACAACGGGAACCGAAGCCAGGTCCACTGGGACATGGTCAGCATCCAGCGTCCCGATTACGGCGGCGGCGAAATTTATTTCGACGGCAAGTTGATTCGGAAGAACGGCGAATTTCTCCCGAAGCAATTACGTTCGCTTAACTGGCGCTGATGTTGACGAGTGAGACTCGCCGAAATCGCGCCCGCTATGCGCGCTTGAGCCCGCTAAGCAGGTTCAGTTGCATCATCACGATCTCGCCGCCCTCATTGAGTTCGAGATTGGCGATCTCGAACATTGGCGCGCCTTCGGCGGGGGCCGGTCCGGTACCTGGCAACTGGACAACGACCTGCTTGGAATTCGAATTCAGAGTGACCGATCCAATCTCGAGCGTCGGCGAAAACTCGAGCGTGCTGATTTGGAATGGCACAGTGATGAACACGGATGCGCGCGCCTGCGGGGAAGGAGTCAGTTGAACCGGGGCAGTTTCAGAATTCGGCACTAACTGCAAGCCCGCCACTGCGAACGACGGCATGCCGCCCATGGCCGGCCGCTGTTGCTGCGACGGAACCACGCGAATCGTGCCGAGCGCTCCGGCGACAGGCTGAATCTTCACGATTTCGAAAGCGACCTGCAAATTCAACGCAGACTGTGCGCGCTGCGGGGAAGGCAAACGCATCGTAACGAGTTTCGATATGGGACGCACTTTCAAGACTCCCATCTTGAAGCTTGGCGTTAGCTGCATGGCTGCTATCTCGAACGAGAAAGTAAGCTGCACAGAGGTTTGCATCCCGGCGGCAGGCGCCGGCGGTTGCGGTTGCGGTTTGGGCACCGGCGGTACCGGGGCTTTGGCTATGGGAGCAGGTGGAGTTTGGGTAGTTTCTGGCATGGTTGCGGGTATGGTTGTTTGCGGAAAAACAGGCTGGGCGGGAATAGGAGGTTGAAATCCGGACACCAACTCGGCAGTCGACTCACGAACTGGACCTTCACGCTCTTCAAAAATCATTTCGTCCGGTTGATCATTCCCGATCGGTTCGGCTGAAAGCGCCGGTGACACTTCCGCAGCAGGCCAACCGTACTCCGCCCCGCCATCAAAGACCTCTCCTGGCTGTTCACCGCTGGGCACAGCTTCTTCCGTTGCACGGTCGGAAAATTCGTTCGCCTCTTGAGCGGCAAAGACGGGTTCCTCCGGAATGTCCAGAATCTCATTTTCGATTGGCTTCGGTGTAGTCGTAGAGGCTTCGGCAAATTTACTGATCGGTGGAAAAGTCTCCGGTTCAGCTTGCCGCGACACAGCGGCTGTCACGACTTCCGGTGCTTGGTCGACCACTGGCCCAACGGACTCTAAAAATGATTCAACCACTGGCGCTGCTTCGTCCCGTTGCGGCTCGGCATAAGCGGGAGTCAGCACTGGGGCGACCGACCCAAAGGATGGCTCGGACACTGGCGCTGCTTCATCAGGTCGCAGCTCCGCATGAGGAGGGGTTCGCGAAGGCTTGGGTTTCAAAGCTTTCAACCGATCGAAAGCACCGCCAGCTTTCGCCGATGGCAACGCACTGTGTCGCAATGCAGGCTTCCACGGTTTGAGTTGTAGCGAAACCTGACGCGGTCCTCCAATAAATCCGTTGCCTCCCCGTACAGCGTCCTTTTTCGGCTGTGGCTCGCCAGGCTTGAATGCACTTGCGCCAGCAGCGGCAGCACCGCGCGGGGGCTCGAGCCTCAAATGACGCGGCGTGGTGAACGGGTGACGGCGCAGAACCGGCACCATTACCCACGCCAGTATAACTAACCCCGCTAACAGCAGTCCGCCGACCACCCACATTCGCCTTCCGCCAGCAAGCAGTGACGAGACGGTGCTCGCTAGTATTGCCACAACGGATTTGCCGGAGGGACTGGGCTGAGCCGTAGCCTGCTGGGGGCTCTGCTCGCTGGAAGCTGATGCAATATTCGGCGCTTCAGAGGCGGCAGCTTGCGGAGCGGTTGTTGATTGATCGGCAGCAGGCGATTCCGACGTTGCTGGTTGTGGCTGAGGGCTTGTTTCCGTTGACACGTCGCTTGAGAGCGCTGTCGTGGGTTGGTTCGTTGTCGTTACTCCGGCACTGGCAAGTTCAATCCCGCCGTCTGGGGCGCTCGGAGCCGAGGCCAAGGTGAGCGTGCCGCCTTGTTTGTTTGCGGCAACCATCTTGTCCGGGATTGGGCTGGGCTCAACGGCGGGACCACCCTCCGGCTGCGACGCGCCGACATTGCTTGTATCAAAGGCGACCGCAGGCGCGCTTGCGCCTTCTGGTCTTTGCAACCACCCGACATCATAGAATGCATCAGCAAAGACGCTGTTGAGCGCTTGCGAATAAATCTTGTTGGCCGAATTGGTCCAATCCTCGGCTTTCTGCGCATTGTTGTGCTTATACTCCCATGCGGCCTGTGCGTAATAAAGCGCCGGCGTATCGCCCGTGAATTGGAATTCCTCCATCATCGAGTGCGCGCGGCTCTCTTTTCCATCCATCAAGAGGGTCATGTAAATTTTGAATTTGATCAGCTCGGCCGCCTGATTCTTGTCGCCGCCGGGGATGCGTTTATACAGCGTCTCAAAACGGTCCTGGGCTTTTGCGTAGTCTTTTTCCTTGAACGGAATTTGCGCCAGATTGTATTGCGCATCGCGAAGTTTCGGATCCAGCTTGGCTGCCTTTTTGAATGCGGCCTCGGCATCATCGAATTGCCCTTGCTGCATTAGGATTTCGCCTCGCAAATTAAGCGTCGCGGGTTGATTTGGATCGGCCTTATCCGCTTCATCCACGAGCTTGAGCGCCGTGGCGAAATCGCGCTGGCGGAACGCCTGCTGCGATTGTTCGAACTTTGAACGGGCGAAGGCCTTTGTTTTTTCCGTGCGCTCGGCTGCCGTCATAAGCGGTAGTGAAGCCCGGCGTTGGCCGGCCGGTTTTTCCATCCAACCGATTTCGTACAGCGATTCCACGAAAAGCTTGTTCAGTTGCGGCGTGTAATTCTTTTCCGCTGCGCTAATCCAATCCTTCGCTTCCGCTTCGTTCTTTTGTTGAAGGGCGACCGCTGCCTTCACATAATCAACAGCCGGGGTATCGGGCGAAAGCTCGAGCTTCGCCAGAATGGAATCGACCATGTCGCTTTTGCCCTCCATCAGGTACGTCAGCAGAATTTTATATTGGATCAGCTGGGAAGCTTCCTTCGCCAGATCGGACTGACCTGTGGAGAGCAATTGCTCAAAGCGCTTCCTTGCCTCGGCCCAATCTTTTTTCAGAAATGGGATCTCCGCGAGATTGAAGCGCGCATTCCAAAACTTCGGGTCGATCCGCGCCGCTTCAGTCAGTGCAGCTTCGGCCTGGTCATAGTTGCCCTGCCGCATCAGGATAACGCCGCGCAAATTTTTTGACGCCGCAAGATCCGGTTGGCGCGCGTCGATGGCGTCGAGTTGCTTTAGCGCCTCCGAAAGTTTGCCGGCATCGAATGCGCGGTAGGCGGTGTTGTACATCTCCTCCAGCTCCGCTTTGGTCGGGGCAACATTGTCCGCAGCAAATGAGGTAAGTCCCAGCGCTGCGATCGCAGCGATCTTCCAGATTCTCATGAACCACCGATTCAAGCCCTGATTAGCATCCTTGACAAGTCGAAATTGCGTTCGGTGCGAAGATTTTCAGTCCGGTTCGGAAAAATGTTTTGCTCGTGCAAAACCACTGAACGCCTACTCCGGCGCACAGCCGGGCTGCTGCAGGTCTCGCTGATTAATTCAAGTTCCCCACGATCCGCAATCCTTCCAAAGTCAGTTGCGGATGAATCACCGCGACCTCCGGCAGCCGGCTGGCAATAAGGCGCGCATAACCGCCAGTGGCCACGACGACAACTTTTTTGCGCGAAAACTGCTCCGCTCTGATTTGCGCCAGAATCTCGCGGACCAATCCACGGTAGCCGAAGATGGCGCCAGAACGCATTCCTTCAACAGTCGACTTGCCGACGGCACGATGTGGCTCTTTCAGCGACAGCCTCGGCAGCAACGCTGTCCGTTGGTAAAGAAAATTAGTCATCGCTTCGAGTCCCGGTGCAATCACGCCGCCGATGTAGCTGCGTCGCTCGGAAACCACATCGAAAGTCACTGCTGTGCCGAAATCCACAACGATGGCCGGACACCCGTAAAACTCGGCAACGGCCGTGGCGTTTGCCAGGCGATCCGCTCCAATTGATTGGGGGTTGGGATATTCAATTGCGACACCCAGCTTCAGTTTCCAATCGAGCCAGAGCACTTGCGCTTTGTTGTGAGCGGCCTTCGAGATCGCAGAGTTTTTTGTCGGCACCACCGACGAGACGACGACTTTCCTCACCTGTCGCTGCCTCAAAAATTCGGCCACAATACTGCTTGAAAGCTCCGCCGTATGGATCCACACAGGATTAGAGACTCGCTCTCTCGATGCGAACGCAAGTTTTGCGTACGAGTTACTCACGTCGATCAATAGATAATCGGAGCGACGCGCCACGGCTAAGATGCAGACACCGAACCCTCCGCGCCGTCAAGCATCAGTCACGCACTGGATAGCACGGTTGGCTTGCGACAATCGCGTCGCGCAGGTAGCCTCGCCCTGTGAGAAGATTGGTTCATCGGCCGCGTCGCCTGCGGCGTTCCCGTGCCCTGCGAAACCTCGTCCGGGAAACGCATTTGACCATTCACGATTTTATTTTGCCGCTGTTCGTCAGCGAAAAATTGGACCAACGCCGGCCTGTCGGCAGTATGCCGGGAGTTTTTCAGTTGCCAGTGAAAGAGGTTATCGATGGAGCGCGCCGCGCTCAGGATCTTGGGTTGCAAGCGATCCTGCTTTTCGGCATCCCAGCGCGTAAGGATGAGGAAGCGAGCGGCGCTTACGCAGAAGACGGAGTTGTTCAGCAGGCGCTGCGAGCGATCAAATCGAAATGTCCGGAGTTGATCGTGATCACCGACGTTTGCCTGTGCGAATATATGAGCCACGGCCATTGTGGTGTCACCCGAATCGACGGTGACCATTTTCATGTTCTGAACGACGAAAGCGTCGAACTTTTGGTGAAGACAGCTCTCTCTCACGCCGCCGCAGGCGCCGATGTTGTGGCGCCGAGCGACATGATGGACGGCCGCATCGGCGCGATTCGCGAGGCGCTCGATGCGAGCGGATTCGATCAAACTGGCATCATGAGTTACGCCGCGAAATTTGCCTCGGTGTTTTACGGGCCGTTTCGCGAAGCAGCCGAAAGCCCGCCGCAGTTCGGCGACCGTCGTTCGTATCAAATGGATTTTGCAAACGCAAACGAAGCGCTGCGCGAAGCGGCGCTGGATGTCGAGGAAGGGGCGGACATTGTGATGGTGAAACCTGCTCTGCCGTATCTCGACATCTTGTGGCGCGTGCGTGAACGTTTCGGAAAACCAACCGCCGTCTATCACGTGAGCGGGGAGTACGCCATGGTCAAAGCTGCGGCCGAGAAAGGGATCTTCGATGAGCGTTCCGCGGTTCTCGAGATCATGACGGCGCTTAAGCGGGCCGGGGCAGACATCATCGTCACCTACTGGGCGCGTGAACTCGCGACATGGCTGCGGGAGTAACAAGCCGCCACGGCGAAACAACACAACACGCCCGGCTCAAGCAGCTCGCGTTTATTTGGGCGCAGACGCACGGATTTTCCGCGTGCGCGATGGAGGTGATTTTGCCCCGATTCCGATATCGCGCTGACGTGGCCGGCTATCGGTCTGTCCCTAAGCAAATTGGATCAACTGCGGTGTTCGAATGCAAACAGGCCCTGTGCGATTTGCGACGAGACAACTGTCACAGCGAGTCCGCGCGTCGACGGCTCGAAGCGATCTGTAATCGTCGCCAGGTTCTCGAAGCGCGCCTCCGCACGCATTATCCAAACCTGCACAATGGTGATTCCCTTTTCCCGGAGTTTGATTCCGAGAACTTCAGCGCGATCGGCCACCGCGGTTACGCGCGCCTCCTTCGTGAGTTGCGGACGCTACAAAATCGCCTCTACGATTGCACAAAGTTTGAGAAACTAATTCGCTACCGCTGCGCGAATTTGTTTTTCATCGTGCTGCCCGAGCAATTATTCCGCGAATCGGAAGTGCCTGTCGACTGGGGCGCTCTGGTCGAATCAAATGGGACACTCACACTCGTCCGCAAACCAATCTGGCACGATGCTACAGCCCCCAATCGCCTCCACGTTTTGCACCGGATCGCCGTGGCAGGAACACGGAACTCGAATCGGGAACTCTCGCTAGACTGGCACGAGCAAATTGTGCCCGGTCATTTCTTTCGGTTGCGGCAGGCCGAGCAGAAATAAAAGAGTCGGCGCGACATCCGCCAGAATGCCGTCTTCGCAGCGGAACTTCGCCGCATCGTTGGCGATATAAACGAAGTGCACAAGGTAGCTGGTATGCGAGGTATGCGGCGAGCCGTCAGGGTTGCGCATTTGTTCACAGTTGCCGTGGTCCGCAGTAACCAACGCTTTACCGTCGAGTTCTAGAAGTTTTGGAACAATGCGGGCGCAGCATGCGTCCACCACCTCGACAGCTTTGATTCCGGCCTCGACTACGCCGGTGTGACCGACCATGTCGGGATTGGCGAAGTTTAAGATGATCAAATCGTAGTCGGCTAAGCGTCCGAGTAGTTCGTCGGTGACTTCGAATGCGCTCATCTCCGGTTTCAAATCGTACGTGGCGACTTGGGGAGAGGGAATGAGTTTGCGGTCTTCACCAGGAAAGGGCTTTTCGATTCCGCCATTAAAAAAGTAAGTCACATGCGCGTACTTCTCGGTCTCGGCGATGCGCAATTGCCGTTTGCCGTCGGCGCTGACGATCTCACCTAAAATGTGTTTCAGTTCTTCGGGCGCAAAAATGAACGGCGACGAATAGCGCACGTCATACTGCGTGAGCGAGACGAAATGAATTTGCGGCCATACTTCGCGATCGAACCCATCGAAGTCCTTTAGTAAAAAGGCTTGAGAGAGCTGGCGTGCACGATCGGCGCGAAAGTTAAAAAACAAAACCGTGTCGCCGTCGCGGATACGCTGTTCGTTCGCGAAGTCGAAAACTAGCGGAGGCATAAATTCGTCGGTCTTGCCGAGCGAGTATTGCCGCTTAACAGCGGCAGCGGGCGATGATTCGCAGAATTCACCGCGACCAAAAACGATTGCGTCCCATGCTTTTTTTGTGCGGTCCCAACGTCGGTCGCGATCCATGCCGTAATACCGCCCGACCACGGTGATGATCTTAGCGCCCGTCTTCTCCAGCTCCTTTTCACACGTTCTTAGAAAACCCGCGCCCCCGGTGGGCGACGTGTCTCGTCCATCGGTAAACGCGTGCACGAAAATTTCTTTAACTTCTGCCGCATGTGCGGCGTTCGCCAGCGCGATCATGTGCGAGTAATGGCTGTGCACGCCGCCGTCGGACACCAACCCGAGCAGATGCAATCGATGTCCACGCGCATCGGCTAGGGCGTCTTGCAAAACACGATTGCGTTTCAGTTCGCCGTCGGCGATGGCCTTATTAATCCGGGTGAGGTCCTGATAAACGATCCTCCCAGCTCCGAGATTAAGGTGGCCAACTTCCGAGTTCCCCATCTGTCCCTCTGGTAACCCAACGTCCATGCCGCTGGCACTTAATCGCGACCAGGGATAATCGCGATACAGATGATCGTGAAATGGCGTGGGCGCGATCAGTGTCGCGTCGCCGTTCTCTTCACGCTTGTCGCGTCCGCCGGGATTGATGCCCCACCCGTCGCGAATGATGAGCATCACCGGGCCAGCCATGTATCCCGCACTTTGCCGATGAACGAGAACGTGGACAAGCAGTTCTTTGTTTCTGTCGAATTTCAGAACATTTGCAGCCGTCAAAGACCACCGCTACAAAAGGGAAAATGAAGTGGCGCAACCAGTTGCTGGCCCTTGTCTGTCTCCTCGCCTTTGTTGGAGTGGGCGTGATTTATTTTCAACACTGGGTCATCCGAAAGCCCTTCGGCATTATCTTATTCGTGGGAGAGGGGCTGTCGCCTGCAAGGCTGGCGCCTACTCGCACCTATGCCGCCGGAGCGGGCACGCGTTTAAATATGGACTCGATGCCGTACGCCGCGCTGGTGATGAATCACTCGAAGGATTTCGCTGCACCCGATCAGGCGTCTGCCGCAACCGCGATCGCCACCGGTGAGCGCGTAACCAATCGGGTGATCGCGGTCAACGCCGAGGGCAAACCGATCAAGAGCATCATTGAGCTGGCACGCGAATATGGACGAGCAACAGGCTTAGTCACCGACGCAGAGCTCACCGACACCACAAGCGCAGCGTTCTACGCGCACATAGGAGACCCGGGCGACCCGGAGAAGATCGCAGCCGAGTTTGTGGATCGCGGCAACATTGATATCGCAATGGGCGGCGGCGCGGCGCAATTTATTCCCGCCACAAAAGGCGGCGATAGACAAGACACGCGCGATCTGTTACTCGAGCTTCGTGGCAACGGATTCGACATCGTCCGCACACGCACGGATTTGGAAGCGGTTCCGGCCTGGCGGCGACCGAAACTTTTCGGGGTCTTCAGCAACAACGATCTCGCGTTCGCAAATCAGGTAGAAGAGCGAGGCCAGCAGCCCAGTCTTTCGGACATGGTGAGGCGAGCCATCCAGTTGTTACAGTACAACGCCGGAGGCTATTTACTCGTTGTCGATGCGGGCTTGATGCGCAAAGCGGCTGAGGGAAACAACGGGGAGCGAACTCTTACGCAAACGCTCGAACTAGACCGCGCCGTCGGCGTCGCCCGAAGTTACGGCGGGCCAAAATCGACAATCCTTGTGTGCGGTGATGCGGCCATTGGGGGAATGAGCTTGAATGGGTTTCCTTTTCGAAAAGATAGTGGGATCGCGCTGCTGGGCTTCAATTCAGCTGGTCAGCCATGGATTACCTGGGCAACGGGCCCGCACGGAACTAAGTCATACGGCGCGGCGAAAATACCGGCAAACCAAGACCCGGGCGAAACCAAAGAACCTACACAGGAACAGCCCGAGCCGGCGGCGTTCTACACAAAATCGGCGCTGGTCACGGTTGAAGATGTCGTTGCATTCGGCAGCGGTCCCGGAACCGATGCGCTGCAAGGTGTTGTCGAGAGCACAGCCGTTTTCAAAATTTTGCGTGACGAGCTGTGATGGCTTTCGTTGTACCGTTGAGTCGTTGAACCGTTCACCGCAAGCCGTTGTAAAGTTGTAACGATCGAACGAATCATCTAACGCTGTTTCGCCGTGTCCCGATACGGCATCCCAAGCTGATACAGCGCGATCTGTTGATCCAGATCCGTCGTGAGAGCGTCCTCGCCGTGCATCCGCGCGAGTTGCATCGCAGAGCGGCCAGTTCTAATCGCATTCGCGAATTCGCCATTCTCCGCATACGCGGCTGCCAGGGTGCGCAACACACGGGTGTTCGTGCCTCCGACCAGTCGATCGGCTTGTCCCGCAAGCTCAACCGCCTTCGAACCATTTCGCAGTGACGCGTCTTGGGATGTCGCCAGCAGCCACGCTAGGTTGGTCAGCGCGGAAATGGATCTCGGTGCAAGCTCAAGCGCTTTCTGGTAATGCTGGATTGCTTCCGCAGGGTTGCCTTTTTCCTCCAAGGCGATAGCTAGCGTCGTGTGACAATCTGCATCCGAAGGGCGGAGCAACAGTGCACTCCGGCAAACCTGGATGGCACTGTCGAGTTCGCCTTTCTCCAGCAACGCATTACCGAGCCCGTAATGAGCGAGAAAGTGATCGGGGTGTAACATTATTGCCTTTTGGTAATGAGCGATCGCGTCGTCAATCCGGCCCTTTTGATGGAGAAGGTTGCCCAAAGAGACTTGAGCATCAGGATCGGTTGGTCGCATCGATACCGCCTTCTCACAATGCAGAATTGCTTCGTCTACCTGGCCTTTCGCCAAAAGAGCCGTGCCGAGATTGTACTCGGCATCCCACCAGTCGGGCTGCATTTGCAAGGCCGACCGATAATGAGCAATAGCGTCGTCGATCTTGCCTTTCTCGAAGAGAACAAGACCGAGATTTGTGTGGGCCATCCAGCATTCGGGGTTTTTTGCCAGCGTGGTGCGCCAAAGCGTTTCAATATCGGCGTACGTCGCGGCTTGCCGCCACGTCAAAGTCCCCAAGCTTGCAAGGACTAACAACGCAGCGCTTACAATGACGGCGCGGTACTGCGCAAATTTGTTGGACAAACTGATTATGCCGGCGCTGGCAAGCGCAATTGGACCGATGCACGCCAGATACTGGTAATGGTCTGCCGCGAACGTGTAGCGAAACGTGAACAGCATGATGAATCCCAGCACCGGGCTGAGCGTGGCGACGAAAAATGCGGCCGCGACTTCAACGCCTCGCCCGACGTATCGTCTGAGGAAGTAAATGGCCACGCACGCCGCGATGCTCACGGGCAACCAGAAATAATCGAGTAAATCCGCCGGTGAGATCTTCCATCTCGGATAAATAAACGTCAGATTGGAAGGCCAAAAGATTTTGCTCAGGTAAAACCAAATCGCCCGGCTCGCGACGAGGATTCGCTCGATCGGGCTGAGGAACGGAAACACTTCACGGTTCGTTCCCTGATGGTAGCGTTCCCACCAGACTGCGAGTAACCCCATGCCAACGCCGAGGACGACAAAAGGAACAATTTGCATCAGACGGCGCATCGCGATCGGCTTTTTCTGCAACCAAAGAATCAAGAACAAGGCAGCCGGGAGCGTGCAGGCAGTTGCTTTCGCCGAGAGCGCCAACGCATAAGAAATCAGCGCGAGGCAATAGAAGATCCACGAGCGCCGAGTTCGTTCGTCAACAAACGCAATCCAGGCGAGCAAGGTCAGCAAGAAGAAGAAGCCCATCAGCACGTTTTTGCGCTCGGTGATCCAAGCCACTGACTCCACCTGCACCGGATGCAGCGCAAAAATTGCCGCAGCCAGCCAAGCGCCTGGCACTTTCAACCGTGCCAGCACGGCCCAGACCAAGAGCGCGTTCCCAACATGAAGCAGAAGGTTGACCCAATGATAGCCAGTCGTGTTCAGGCCCCACAGCGCATGCTCAATTCGAAATGTGCTATACGTGAGCGGGAAATATTGCGAGGGCGAATCTAGTGAAAACCAAATCCGCCGTAAACCATCCGACGCAGTCAGTAGGTCGTTGTTTATCACATACTCATCATCGTCCCAGAGGAACCCGCCATTCCATGCGGGTCGATAGACAAGTATCGTTACGGCAGCCAGGAGGAGGCCAAAAACGCATCCGCGAATACGCGGTGAGAAGACGGAGCCAGAAATTCTGCGCTCGATTGTTATATCAAACGCCATTTTGAGAAGACGCAGTGCAATAGAAATCGCTCAGTTGCAAGCCGCTCCTTTTCATCGGAAAAACACGTTTCGTGACACACAGGAACGACATCAAGAGCAAAGCGTTGCGTTTTGGCTGGTGGGTCCTGGCCGTAATCGTTTTCGGCCTCGTGATCACAATCCGGATTCGACTTCTGGGGATCCCGCTCGAGCGCGACGAAGGCGAATACGCATATGCCGGCCAGCTGATGCTGCAAGGGATCCCTCCATACAAGCTCGCCTACAACATGAAGTTCCCGGGCACTTATGCGCTCTACGCCGCGATCATGTCGATCTTTGGACAAACGATTATCGGAATTCATTTTGGGGTGCTCCTGATCAATATAGCTACGATTGTCCTGATCTTTTTTCTGGGCCAGCGACTGGTGAATTCAACAGTAGGACTTGCAGCGACAATGAGCTATGCCGTGCTTTCTGTAACCCCTGCCGTCCTCGGCTTTGCCGGCCACGCCACGCATTTTGTGCTGCTCCCGGTGCTCGGCGGGACACTGCTCCTGCTCAGCACGACAGATCGGCAAGCGAGTGGGCGGCTATTCGCGAGTGGGTTGCTCTTCGGCAGCGGGCTGTTAATGAAGCAGCCGGGAGTCTTTTTTGCTTTGTTTGGAGCGATTTATCTTGTCTCCAGCGGTCTCCATCGCCGATTCCCACTTAAAACGACTCTCCTGCGAATCTCGATTTTCAGCGGCGGTGTAATTCTTTCCTTCGGAATTACTTGCCTCCTTCTCTGGCGCAGCGGCGTTTTCGATCGCTTTTGGTTTTGGACTATCGATTACGCACGGCACTACGCCAGCCTGGTTTCTTTCAGCCAAGCGTCACAACTTTTCTTTTACAGCACAAGGGAAGTGATTGTAGTGGGCTGGCCGATCTGGATGCTGGCCGGAATTGGACTCGTTGCGGGTTTCTGGGAGCAACGAACACGTGCTAGCACAGTTTTTCTTCTCGGCTTCCTATTCTTCTCTGCATTAGCGCTATGCCCGGGATTCTATTTTCGATTGCACTATTTTATTTTGGTGCTTCCGGCTGGCTCGCTGCTTGCAGGCGTGGCCATCAGCAGATTGTCAGATCTCAGTGTAGATCGATCGATCACAGTCCGATTTATTCCCATCCTGATTCTAGGAGCTGCTCTTGCTTGGCCGATTCTCGCAGAAAGAAAGTTCTTTTTAGAATCCTCCCCGGCCGATGCTTCTCGAATGATCTATCCAGAGAGTCCTTTCGGGGAATCCATCAGAATTGCAGAATATCTGCGAGAACATACAACCCCAAGTGATACGATCGCCGTGCTGGGTTCCGAGCCGCAGATTTATTTTTATTCCAACCGACATTCCGCAACCGGCTACATTTATACTTACGGCCTGATGGAAGCTCAAAAGTATGCCAGCCAAATGCAGCAGGAAATGATTCGCGAGATTGAAGGCGCCCGTCCGAAATTTCTCATCTTTGTCGTAATGCCAGATTCGTGGCTACAACAGGCAGAATCTGAACGGTTGATTTTCACCTGGGCTAATGATTACACGGCGCAAAACTATACTGTTGCCGGTTTCGTGAACATGGTGGCGTCAGACAGAGCAGATTACTATTTTGGCAGCGTCCCACTATCAGTGCCGCAGCTCGGAAATTACATTTTGATCTACGAAAGGAAATCCTAAAGGAAATGACGAAATTCCAATGAGGAATGACGAATCAATGACGAAGCTTGATTGGCAAAACACGCGGCGCAGCCTTGGCGCCTTTCGCGTTTTGTCAGTCGGATTTCCTTCGTCATTCGGCATTCGCCTGCCGCGCCGTAGCGTAGCGAAAGCGGGGGTTTTGTCATTCATCTGATCTCAGGACACATGCACGGGATCAGAGCTCCGATAGGCCCACCGAAGATGATCCGCCGCTGGATAACTATCGGCATCTGCATCTGTCTTGCAGCGCTTACATGGCTCGTCTTTGGTCAAACGCTGCGGCACGACTTCATTAACTACGACGATCCGCGTTACGTTTATGAGGACACTAACATAACCAACGGCCTTAGCTTCAGCGGTATTTCCTGGGCATTCACTCATATTCATTCCATGAACTGGCATCCGCTTACCACAATCTCACACATGCTCGATTGCCAACTGTACGGGTTAAAGGCGGGCTGGCATCATTTTACGAATGTTCTCCTGCACACTGTTGCCGCGATACTCCTTTTTCTGGCGCTGCAACGGATGAGTGGCGCGCTTTGGCGGAGCGCCTTTGTTGCCGCGTTATTTGCCATTCACCCGTTGCGCGTGGAATCGGTCGCCTGGGTGGCGGAGCGCAAGGATGTACTCAGCGGTGTTTTCTTCATGCTAACTTTGATCGCATATGTCCATTATATCCGCGCACCGTCGACCTGGCGGTACTTGATAGTAGCATTTGTGTTTGCTCTTGGTCTGATGTCCAAGCCAATGCTGGTGACGCTGCCCTTTGTGCTGTTACTTCTGGATTATTGGCCGTTGGAGAGAATCAGAGGGCAGCCGTCAGAGGTGAACGGTGGCAGATCAGCGAGCGGCCGTCGGTGGTTTGTCGTCAGCGGTCTCGTAGCAGAAAAAATCCCATTAGTCGCGCTTGCCACTGTTTCCAGTGTTATAACGTTCATGGTCCAAAAAGGCGCGCTTGGAGAAACTGCAGAGTTACCGATGAGAACACGAATTAACAACGCGGCTGTGAGCTATGTGACGTATCTTTGGCAGATGTTTTGGCCGGCCAGACTTTCCGTGTTCTACCCGCATCCGGAAAACCGGCTGCCGCCGTGGCAAATCATTCTGTCCCTCTTACTGCTACTTGGCGTTTCGGCAGCGGCAATTGCTCTGCGAAAGCAACTGCCTTACTTCATTACAGGTTGGTTGTGGTATCTGGGAATGCTTGTGCCGGTGATCGGCCTGGTGCAAGTCGGCTGGCAAGGACACGCAGATCGATATACATACCTGCCGCAGATCGGCCTTTACATACTGATTGCGTGGAGTGTGACCGACTTCACAGCCTCCTGGCGCCATCACCGCGAAATTTTAGGCGCTGTCGCCGCAGTGATAATTGGCGCCTTAAGCTGGCAAGCTTGGATCCAAACCTCCTGTTGGCGAGATAGCGAAACTCTGTTTACCCATGCCCTTGCTGTAACGTCAAACAACGACGTCGCCGAAAACAATCTTGGCATCGTCCGGTTACAACAGGGCAAATTGGATGAAGCGGTCTCCCTTCTGCAATCGGCCGTAGACCTTCGGCCCGACAACTCGCCAGCCCAGGAAAACCTTGCCAAGGCTCTTCTCCAAAAGGGCCAGGTGACCGATGCGCTGATTCACTATCGTAAATTAATGGAGTTACAGCCCGACAACATCGAGATTCACAATATTGTCGGGACCGTCCTCGTACAGCAGGGGCGTATCACAGAGGGCGTTGAAGAATGGGAGAAAGTGCTCTTGATCCGACCCGACAACGGGAACGCCCTGAACAACCTCGCGTGGGTATTTGCGACCTCTCCGGACGACTCACTGCGCGACGGTAGTCGCGCGGTCCAACTGGCAGAGCAGGCAACGCGCATTTCGGGCAGCAGAATGGCCATGGTCTGGCGTACGTTGGCCGCCGCCTACGCAGAGAATGGCCGGTTTGTCGACGCAATTCAAACTGCGCAGCGAGCTATCGAGTTAGCACGTAATCAGGGCAACGCCGGCCTTGCTGCGGAGCTCCAGAATACTATTGCTCTCTACGAGACCGGCAAACCACTGCGGGATCCTAGTTTAACAAATGGCACCATCTCGCCCCATAACGATTAACAAGAAGCTAACGCTTAATCGCATTGAGAATGGACTATTAAAACGCCGCGGCAGGCGTGCTGTAACCCTCGGCATATATTTGTTTCTTGTTGGGATCAGCCTCGCTGTATTCGCCCAAACAATCCGTTATGGTTTCGTTAATTTCGATGACGATCTATACGTGTATAACACGCCAGCCATTCAGGCTGGTGTAACGATTAGAGGGATCGGGCTTGCCTTTACTAGCCCACACGCACGCAACTGGCATCCACTGACGACTATTTCGCACATGCTGGACTGCCAGCTGTATGGCTTAAATGCTGGAGGCCATCATGCTGCGAACGTCCTCCTGCATACCATAGCAGTGTTGCTGCTGTTTGAGGTGCTGCGGCAAATGACTGGCGCAGTCTGGAAGAGTGCCGCAGTCGCAGCATTATTCGCGGTGCACCCACTGCATGTCGAATCAGTGGCGTGGGTTAGCGAGCGAAAAGACGTTCTTAGCGCAGTCTTCTTCTTGCTCATGCTGGCTGCATACGTCCGGTATACGCGCGCGCCATCGATAAGGCGTTATCTGGCGGTCGCCGTTTTGTTTGCGGGCGGGCTCCTGTCCAAACCTATGCTGGTAACCGCACCAGTTATCCTCCTGCTTCTGGATTACTGGCCCCTGCGTCGCTTTGAACAACCATCAACAAAAGAGAGAAACAAAATCTCCAAATTTGGTAGTCAACTACGCGTAACAAGAGGTCTCTTCTTGGAAAAGCTTCCATTGCTGATACTTTCCGCGGGTTCTTGTGTAATCACATTTGTCCTCCAGAAACGCGCTGCAGGCGCGATCCCGCCGTTGCCGTTGCTCTGGCGAGTGCAAAACGCGGTCGCGAGTTACGTGATTTACGTTTGGAAAACACTCTGGCCGACCCGCCTCGCCGTTTTCTATCCTCATCCAAACGACACGCTGGCAACTTGGGAGGTGATGCTCGCGATCGGACTGCTTCTCGCCATCACTGTCGCGGCGATCGTTTTCCGGAGAGAACGACCGTACCTGTTCACCGGCTGGTTTTGGTATCTCGGTATGCTCGTCCCCGTGATTGGCCTCATCCAGGTTGGAGAACAAGGCCATGCCGACCGCTATACCTATCTGCCCCATATTGGTCTGTTTGTGCTCGCAGTTTGGCTCGCTGCTGATGTAATAGCAGTCAGCGAGTTCAGATCACGGCTTGCTGCAGGTAGTGCCATAGTAATCATCGGTGCACTGGCATGGACGGCATTCATTCAGACTTCTTATTGGCGCAACAGCGAGACTCTTTGGACCCATGCTCTTGCCGTGACGGATGACAATGACGTTGCCCACAATAATCTCGGGTATCTGTGCGTCGACCGCGGAGAACTGGACAAAGCGATCTCGCATTTCGGGAGTGCTGCGAGGATCAGGTCTGGTAAACGGGATCCCCACTACGATGTGGGCTCAGCTTTTGTGCAGATGAACCTCGCTGACGCGCTCGCCAGAAAAGGGCTACCCGACGAAGCGATGGTCCATTACGAGGAGGCGATAAGATTGCAACCCTATTATGCAGATGCGTATTACAACCGTGGCAACGTACTCTTTGCGAAGGGCCGCACCGAGGAAGCGATTTCGGATTGGGAGAAAACTCTCCAGCTTAGACCTGATGACGCGGACGCCCACACCTGCCTTGGCAACGCTCTTTTGCAGCAGCGTCTCCAGAACGAAGCGATGGCTCAGTACGAGACGGCCGCGGCTTTGGCTCCCAACGATTTTCATTCTCGCAATAACATGGCGTGGTTGCTGGCGACGTCTTCTGATGGCTCGATTCGCGACGGCGCGAAAGCAGTCGAGCTGGCCCAGCAAGCAGTGGCACTTTCAGGCGGCAGAGAGCCTAATTTCATTCGGACCCTCGCTGCCGCTTACGCAGAAAACGGGCGGTTCTCTGAAGCGATCGCCGCCGCCCAGCAAGCTTTAGCGCTGGCGGCTATGCAGGGAAAATCTGGCCTTACAAAGGTACTCAAGAACGACATCACGCTTTACCGCGCCAATGTGCCCCTTCGGGGTGCTACGACGGGTGATTATTGAGAGGGTCTGAGCACCTCTATCGAAGCTGCTACCTTTCTTGTCTGCGGTACGGCAAACCCAATTCGTAAAGCGCAATCTCGTCCCGAAGTGAGTCGGCCAACTCCGAATTGCCTTGAACATTGGCGGATTGCAGTGCCCGTTGTGCAGTCTCTTTCGCCTCGGCAAAGCGACCCGCCTCGGCGTAAGCGGCAGCCAAGATCCGAAGAATAGTCGTGTGACTTTCGCTCCTGGAACTTGCCGCGTCTGCGCGCTCGGCGAGTATGACAGCCTCCGATCCGTTTCTCACAGACGCATCAACAGAAGTGGCGAACAACCATCCAAGGTTGCTGAGCGCAGCCACATTTTCCGGAGAAATTTCGAGCGCCTTTCTGTACTCAGCGATTGCATCGCGAACGCGTCCCTCCGTCAGTAACGCACTGCCGAGATTCGCGTGCGGGTCTGGGTTATCCGGATTTAGTTCAATCACTTTTTGGTACCGAACAATTGCGTCAGCTGTGCGACCCTTGCGAAGAAGAGCGCTCGCGAGATTGTATTGTGCTTCTACCTGGTCCGGCATGGCCGCCAGGCACGTGGTGTAACGCGCAATCGCATCATCTATATCGCCCTTGGCAATGAGCGCGTTTGCGAGATTGCATGAGGCCTCGGCATAATCCGGCTGGATTTCCAACGCCTTCTGATAATGCACGATCGCGTCATCAGCACGCCCGATCCCAAAAAAGGTAACTCCAAGATTGTTTTCCGCTTCAGCATCGGCGGGGTTTATCTCTACAACCTTTTGGTAATGAGCAATTGCGTCATCAAGGTGACCTCGCTCTACTAAAAGGCGGCCCAAGTTATAATGCGCCTCCGCATAATCAGGCCGCAGAGCAACGGCTTGTCGGTAATGATCGATCGCCTGGTCAGTCTCGCCTTCCTCACTGAAAACAATGCCGAGATTGTAATGCGCCATCCAGCAACCCGGATTTTTCTTTAACGTTGCTGTGTATAACGCGATGAGATTGCGATATTCGGCAGTCTGCCGCCACGTAAGAAAGCTGAGCAAAACGAGAAGGACGCCCAACGCGCAGGCAAGAAACAATTTGGTTCTGGCAGCAACGCTCTCGTTTTCCGACAACTGTGGGGCGTCTTTGCCAGACGCCAACTCGAGCGGCGTTTGACACAAACGGCCCCCAACAGCGGCGATGCCTGCTCCGGCCAGAGCGAGTGGTCCCATGCTCGCCAAATACTGGAAATGATCACTCACAAACGAGTAACGAAAGAAATACACGCTGAAAAAACCGAGGACTGGAAACAGCGAGATTACATAGTAAGCCGCGGCGAAGAATATAGCGCGGCCCCATTTTGCGCGGACAAACCACAAGGCAGCCAGCCCTGCTATCGCCGACAGCAAAGGGAGATACGCAATGAGCTGCGATGAATCAACATCCCACCGCGGATAAATGAAGATCAGCGGATGCGGCCAGAGCAGCTTAGCAAGGTAAAACCAAATGGCCCGACCAGCGATGATGAGGCGTTCCGCGAAAGTCTGGGCCCAATCGGGGCCCACTGCGCGAGCGTGGAATTTCTGTTCCCAAATCGTCCACGCGCTCGCGAGAGCTGAAACCAACGCAAATGGGGACAGCGCCAGCGGATCACGCCAACGGATTTTGCCTCGCATCCACCAGATGCAGAGGGCGAGCACGCAAGGCAGCATCACCACCGAAGGTTTACTCAGCGTCGCCAGAATGAAGAACAGCAGCGATAAAGCCAATGGTAACAAGGAGCGGCGGTTTCCAGTCCGTCGCGGGGGCGATCTGGAGAGCGCTCCTTCTTGATCTTCCCACTTCAAAAAGAAAAAGATTGATAACAGATACAACAAGCATGACTGCGTGTTCTTTAGCTCGGTAATCCACGCGACCGATTGCACCATTACAGGATGGAGAGCCCAGAATGCAGTGCCCAGCCACGCCCCGCGGACTTGAAGTATTTGCAGGACGCGCCAAAGCAGAATTGCTGAAGCGGCCTGTAACACAACATTAAGAAGGTGATATGGCAGCGGATTTAGCCCGAAAACCTTATGCACAATCCAAAAGGTGGTTAGCACGAGCGGATAATAAACCGCTTGCGTGCTGGTCCAGATTTGCTTCAGGCCCAGCGGCCCCACGACGCACGGATTGCGCGTCAAATGCGATTCATCGTCCCAAATGAAGCCGGCCCGCAAAACCTGGGCGTACGCGATGAAAACCAGCGCAGTTAGCAGCAGCGCCCAAAACCAGTTTCGCCTCCAGAGTGAGACACTAATTTCACGAACGGGCACGGGTTGATCCAACAGTTAGCCTCGGCGATACCGCTTGGTGGGAATGCGGGCAATCCGCGTCACGGAGACTGAGCGCTGGTCTCTTTGGCGACACGCAAGTTTTCCTCGGCCTCAGGAAAATCAGGATGAAGGCGGAGCGCTTCTTCGAATTGTGCAATCGCTTGGGAAACGTTGCCCTCGCGCATGAAAACTTTACCGAGATAGTTGTGCGGCTGCGCCAGTTTCGGGTTCAGTGCGGATGCCTTCTGAAAATGTTCTCTTGCCTCAGCCAATTCGCCCTTTTCAAAAACCAAACTGCCTAGATCGATGTGGGCATCGACGTGATTTGGAGCCAACTGCAAGGTCTGTCGATATTTCGCAATCGCCTCCTCGGCTTTACCGTGTTTTTCCAGGAACGCACCATAGCCATAGTGCGCTTGCGGGGACTTCGGCGCCAGACGAATGGCGGTTTCACATTCAGCAGCCGCCTCGTCGTTGTGACCGAGTTGGTCCAAAAAATACGCGTAACCGGAATGATATTCGGCGTTGTTCGGCTCGATCTTTAATGCGCGCTCAAAATGGCTCTGCGCCTCGTCGAGTTGTCCCTTCGCCGCCAACAGCGAGCCAAGATTGACGTGAGCCTTCGCCGAACCGGGATTTAAACGTATCGCCTCAGAGAATTCCTTCGCTGCTTCATCGGTTCGCCCGGCCTCCTGCAATTCCGTGGCGTAATTGACATGGGCGCGCGCACTGGTTGGAAGATCGGCAGCGATCGAAGCGAGACGATCGAGCTTACCCCGGGCACTGTGCACCTCGGCGAACCAGAGCATCCCCAGAGGAATCACGAAAACAGCCACCCATTTTGCGCCATGCAAAGCCCAGCCGGGCAGAAAACCGCCTAACGACACATCCGCTGTGCCACCGGCAATTCCGAGAGATTGTCGCGTGGATTTCTCGCGCACCTTCCAAATAAATCCGTCGTAGTAGAAATGGAGCAGCGCCGATGCAGTCACCACACCAGTGAGAATGTTCTTAACTGCGTCGATGCCGACATACGATTTGGATAAACTCAGCCCGCCGTAGGCGAGCACCAAGCCTATGTACACTCCCACCAGCGCGCCACTGCGCCGGAACACAAACCGCATGAACCCACTAATGGAGCTGTCGCTCTCGACTCGTTTGCGATTATAAATCCAAACCAGCGAGAGATATTGCACATCGTGAAATACTTCGAACAATGCAACGCCCACGAGCACACTGGCGACAATGTTGTTGCAATACCACCAAAACGAAATGCTTGTGATGAGAAGCACTAGTTTCACCGGGCTCGGCCGTTTCCCGCTGCTCCACAGCCAAATGAAATTCGCCAGAAATACTGCTGAAACCAGAACCGCCAGCGCGAACAATCCCTGCTGCCCTGCTCGGAAAAGCGCCGGCGGAATAAATGGGCCGCCCGCGGAATAATACGTTTCCAGCGTGTCGGTCATCCGTTGCGGCGAAAGAAGAACAGCCGTTGCAAACCAAATGCCGCACACGGCGAAATCGAGGCGACGCGTTACTTCAGCGAATGAACCAACTTTCGCATCATAAATCCGGCAGAACCCGTATGTTTGCATCATTCCATGCCAGACACCCCAGATAAACGCCACCAGCACAATGCCCTTTAGGTCCCACACGGAAAAAGCCGCGCACACAACGACCAAAAAGATTGGCGCACAAATGAATCGCCATCTGAATCGCTGGAACAACGCGCGATCGCCGTACGCGCGAATCATTCCCGGCAAATGGTGTCCCATTGCACCAAATGCAGCGACAAAAAGATAAATGTCTTCGGCGCTCCAGAATCCCTGTGCTCCGACAAAGATGGGCACCAGCAGCAGCGGCGTACAGACGTAGAGAACTAGGTCGCGCCAGCTGTCAAGAATCCACAAATTAGGCTTGCGCCCGGCCGCCGGAGCAGGCGCAGCCGGGACCGTTTGCGGCGGTGAGAATGCAGAAACGTGCTGCATGCCTTTTAGAGGAACCAAGTCTTCCTCAAACCAGGACGAAAATCAATCCTGATGTCCATCGCATTTAAAATGAACGAAAGAACCCGACCGCGATCCTGCCGCTGCTAGTGGTTTGATACACGAAAAATCGTACGTTACACGTGCTCGATTCAATTTTTGACCAATGGCAAAACACGCGCCTGTGCAGCGAGCGCCTCCGCAAACGGCAGTAATCGTCGCGATTTGTGCTGTCCTCGTTGGGATTACCTGGTTCGTGTTCGGTCAGACCCTACATCACCAGTTCGTTACGTACGACGACCCGCAATACGTTTATGCGAATCCAGACGTCTCCGCAGGCATTTCGCTACCACGGATCTCCTGGGCTTTTGCGCACACGATAGCCGGCAACTGGCACCCGCTCACCACGATTTCACACATGTTGGATTGCCAGCTATACGGACTGGATCCTGCCGGGCATCATTTCACCAACGTTCTTTTCCACACGATCGCTGTTGTCCTCCTGTTCCTCGTCCTGCAGCAAATGACTGGCAGTTTATGGCGAAGCGCTTTTTGTTGCGGCCTTATTTGCAATTCATCCATTGCACGTGGAATCGGTTGCTTGGGTCTCTGAGCGAAAGGACGTGTTGAGTGCCGTATTTTTCATGCTAATCGTCGGCGCCTATGTCCGGTATGTCCGCGCGCCGTCGCGCACAACCTATTTTCTTGTCCTGCTCTTGTTCGCTCTCGGTCTGATGTCGAGGCCGATGCTGGTGACCGTTCCATTCGTTCTACTGCTTTTGGATTACTGGCCCCTCGGCAGAATCACACATGTCGGATTTCCAAAGGCTCTGGCGCGACAGCCGGCAAGCAGCAGCCAATGGCTGGTCATAAGTCGTCTAGTGGCGGAAAAGGTTCCTCTGTTTGCGCTGTCTGCTCTTTCGTCGGCTGTGACGTTCGTGGCACAGCTCCGCGCCGCAGGAAGAATGGACCAGTTGCCATTCGCGTGGCGAGTGAGCAACGCGGCTCTCAGTTATGTTGCTTACATTTGGCAGATGTTCTGGCCCGTTCGGCTGGCGGCGTTCTACCCCCACCCTAACGATCAGCTCCACCTATGGCAGGTTCTCCTGGCATTTGTATTTCTGATTGCATTAACCCTGGTTGCAATTCATGGGCGCAAAGAACGACCCTACATCTTCACTGGCTGGTTTTGGTATGTCGGCATGCTCGTGCCCGTCATCGGCTTGGTGGAGGCCGGCGAACAAGCGCGCGCGGATCGATACACTTACCTGCCACAGATCGGGTTGTATGTGTTGATCACCTGGGGCGTCACTGATCTGATGACATCCATAATGACGCGCAAGTCCCGCTCGCGACCGCTCATGACCGGCTGGCAATCTCTCGCTCGTGGAACGCGCAAAAACCCAGCACACAGCCCACGCGCGCGGGAAAGCAGCCCGGGCATAGGCTACCAGGCATTGTGCGCGGCGACTGCGGCAGTGATCATTATATCATTGAGCTGGCGTGCGTTTGTACAGACATCGTACTGGAAGAACAGCGAGGTGCTCTGGAACCACACACTCGGTGTTACCAGTGACAATGACGTGGCGCATTACAATTTAGGCTATTTTTTCTTTCAACGCGGGGACTTGGACGGCGCAATTTCCCGCTTCGAGACGGCATTGCAGATTCGCTCTCGCAACAGTGCGGCCCATTACAACTTTGGCAGTGCACTCATCGAGAATAATCTTGCCAACCTGCTCGCTCAAAAAGGTCGGCTAAATGAGGCAGTCGATCATTATCACAATGCGATGCGACTGCGACCCGGTTATGGCGACCCTTATCTAAACCTTGGGAACGTTCTGTTTAAGCAGGGCCGGATGAGCGATGCGATGGCTCAATGGCAGAAGGCACACGCGACTGAATCAAAAGACGCGCGCTTCCACACTGCTCTGGCCGACGCGTTCCTAAGAGCCGGATTACAGAAAGACGCAATAGCCGAGTACGAATACGCAGCGCAAATCTCCGCCCAGGATGCGTTGCCCCGTAACGACTTGGCATGGCTCCTTGCGACGTCCCCCGATGCTTCAATCCGAGATGGTAACCGAGCAGTGGAGCTCGCCAATGAAGCCGTGCGGCTTTCCCGTGGCAAAGATCCGAACTGTCTGCGAACGCTCGCAACTGCTTACGCTGAAAGTGGCCGTTTCGCCGAAGCGGAAGAAACGGCGCGGCGGGCGTTCCGAGCAGCCGATCTCCTAGACAACCGCACTTTGGTCAACGCGCTTCGCGATGAAATCGCACTCTACGAACTCGGGCTGCCGTGTCATAGGTAGCTTCAAGCGAGCCTGCATCGAGCAACGATGTGTAAGATGGACTCTGAAATGCAAAGACCCGACAAATCTTTCTGTAATGGCGGGCACGATTCTCCCATTGCGCGATAGCTCGGCGAGACCCTAACCACTTCGTTCGACTGCACCTCGCCCCGGCAGCGGTCGCTAATGTTGCATGCGCGAAGCAAACATTGCCGCACAATAATGTCAACCGATGGTAATTTGGCGTCGCTAACTGAACGTTCCAACCTAAAAAGCAAAACGGCCGGGCTCGTGTCGAACCCGGCCGCTGTGAATTAATCTACGCTACAGTTTAGAATCGCTTCTTCAGTCCGACGTACCAGAACCGGCCTTTGATTGTGGCAAGCGACTCGTCGTATCCGTTCTCGAAGCTGCCAGCAACGAACGGTGGGTCTTCATCCAATACGTTCTGCATACCCAGCGTGATGGTCGTGTTGTTTAGCCACCACTTCCAGTCTTTGCAGCCGTATTCAGCCGTGGATACGGGCACGACATTCTTCTCCTTGCCATCTTTCATCTTCACGTTTTTGCCGCCGTCCTTGGCAAAGCCAGGCACTTCTGCCGGCGCTGGCGGTGGCAGGTTAAACGTGTAGTTCAGGATCAAGTCCAGAGTGGTCCACGCAGAGACCTTGCGCGCGTTCGAGGGCACTGAGCCACTCCTGGGGTCCTGTAGCTTTGTCGCTCCCGTCAGACTGGCATTGTCATCCTCATATTGACCAGTCCAGTGAACGATCGCACCGGCATCCAAGCCCTGCGCCCAAGTGTCCGCCGGGCCATCATAGAAGATACTGAAGTTGGCCCGATGCCACGGCAGCGAACTGGTTAACGCAAATCCCGGTGGAAGGAATTCGCCCGCGATGCCGACTCGCTTCGTGTTGGAGGCGACTTGAAACTCAGCCCGCGACAGCCAGGTGCCGTTGACCGTGGTCGTTAATCTCCCCCAATCACCATGTCCGAAGATCGTCGAATCTAGAATATAGATCGCCTCGTAGTCGAGACCTTCGAAGATTGCGCCAGAGAGGTTGTTGCTCGGATCGATGACAAACTGGACTGGCCCAAACACAGACGAGCCGTCACCGGGACCACGGACTACCACCGTCCCGCCGGGGCCCACAACGGTTGACCCGCCAGGAATTGTCGGCTGATTCTCCAGGATAATGGTTTGCGCTCCTAAGGCTGTCACGATATCGCGCATATCGATGTGCCACCAATCGGCGCTTAGGGTCAGACCCTTAACCCATTTCGGGCTGTAAACCGCGCCGTAAGTCCACTCATAGGCCACTTCCGGATGCAGATTCGGGTTTCCTATAACGCGCTCCTCAATCTGAGGCTCGGTCTGAGTGGAAAACGGATCAGACACAATTGGGAAGTTTTGCGAGGAGGCGGGCGTAAGCTCTCCCAATGTCGGCGCATGGAACGCCTCGGTATAGCTGCCACGCAGGGTGAGTGCGCCGATATACTTGGGATCGAGCGGTTGCCAGCGCACAGACACCTTCGGCTTCTGCGCATTGTAGGTGCTATGCCCTGCGGGAACAAACGGTTGGATCCCGACCGGCAGCACAGCCGACGTATTTTGGCTGTACCATTCCTCCCTCTCAGCAAAGTCCACCTCCAAGCTGTAGAACCCAGGGAAGTTCCACGTTGGGCTGGTAAACGGAACCCGTATTTCCTCGTAAACTCCCCAGACGTCCCGATTCACCTTGAAGCTTTGTCCGTCCACCGAACCAATGGAGTTAAAGGTCGTATTGAGCGCGTCACGATCGCGGGTAAATCTCGGCGCGTCGTATTCGCCGCCAATGGCAAAGGAGACCGGCCCGGCCGGAAGATTGAACAAATCGCCGTTGAAGGTCAGGTAACCTATGGGCAACTCAAACTCACCAGAGTTATGCAGGGTAACATAAACTCTTGCTCGGGCCGCCGCAGTGTTTTGGTGGAAAAAGCCTCCGAACGGATTAAATGCCGCGGCTGGATCTGTATCCAATAGGGCGTCACGCAACCCGGGCTGGCTCACTTCGCCAACGGACAGGTCCTGGCCCTCGTTGCGAGAATAACGGAAACCGGCTTCCCAATTCCACGTCTTAAAGTAATCGGCAATCCACCCCATTTCACCGCGCAGGCCGACGTCAAACAACTGGTCCCAATAGGTGAATTTTTCGCTCCGTGGGCCGGTATCGTTGATGCCGCGGAACCGGACGCCGGTAGTAAACGGAGTTGGGACTCCGTTAACAAGCAGAGTCACATCCCCGACTGTGAAGGGATTAAACGGATTCGCGATCGGGACACTGATGCCGGACGGACCACTAGGCCCTACCGTAGGAAAAGGGGTGATAGTGCCGTCGGGGTTTAAAGCGTTAAATCCGTGGAATGGATCGGGCGTAAACGGCACAGCGGCCAGCGAGGAATCGAAGAACGACCGCGCATATTTGAAATCGCCAAATACCGTCAGGTATTTGTCGCACAGATCTCGCGTGAACGAGCCGTAATACACTTGACGATCTCCCGGCGGCAGAGCCGGCGTGAAAGCGGCGAAGTTAAAGGCCGAATAGTTCCCATCCCCAGGAACGGGATTTCCCAAATTATTGGTGTGGTCACGAATACCAAATGCTGCAGGGCTGATATAGAATGGGGAAGTCGCCTTGTTCGGCGCCGAATGCGGCGGTGGCGAGTTTGTGCTGAAAAACAAACTGGGAATCAAGCGGCTGCTTCCCAGCCTGCCAGGGAAATTACCGCTGCGAGCATCAAATCCGCCAAACGCGTTGAAATCTCCGTTGCTCGAAATATCGCGGTCGCGACTGAAAACGCCACCGGTGCGCTCCCAGAAATCGGCAATGACCACGATGTCGGTTTTATCGTCTCCGGTGCCGGCCTTGATCCATGCCTCCCATTCGCCCATGTCATTGGAAGCGCCCAAGTCCGTGTTTCCGTAAGTGCCCCCGATTTCCAAACCGCGGAATTTGTGAACCAGGAAGAAGTTGACCACGCCGGCGATCGCATCGGATCCGTACACAGCCGAAGCGCCATCCTTCAGGATGTCCACGTGATCGACCATGACGAACGGGATCAGGTTGATGTCGGGACCTCCGCTAAAACCAGCGACGCCCAACGAACCATAGGCCACCCGCTTGCCATCGATCAGAATCAAGGTCTCCTTCGGCAAGATGCCGCGCAGGTTGAACTGGATCGTGCCGTCACCGCCGTTGCCGATGTTGAGGTTCACTGTGCCGCCTGCTTGCTGCGGAATAAATTCCTGCAGGTCCGTGGCATTGCGGATACCGAGTTTCTCAATGTCCTGCGGCCGATACGTGTCCACTGGATTGGGACCGGTCTCTTCCGCTGTGGGAATGTTTGAACCGGTCACGACCACGCGCTCGACCTCAGCCGTCGACGGCGGAGGCGCGCCGGGCTCGGCAGGCACAGCCGGAGCCGGCAACTGCGCAAATGCGTTGGACGCAAGGATGAATGGAAATCCGACGCCCGCCATCAAAGCGAGACGAACGAATCTAAACGTTTTTAGTGCGTTCTTAATCATTAGTTTCTCCATTGGTTTGGTTAGGTTTCGGGAGGCTTATTAAATTTCTAAGGCCCTGACAAGCTTTTTTTTCACTTTTTTGAATTTTTTTTGAACGGCAAAATGAGGGGATTTGTCGCTCGAAGTTCCCCTCTAGCGGAAGCCCCAAGGCTCTGGCAAGCCTTTTTTTCAATTTTTTTCAAACTTTTTAGCGCGCGGCAATCCATGAATCAACGCGAACGAATACTGATTTTGCGCGACGGAACGACGTGAAATCGACGCGAACAACTTGAGAGATCACGAGTCGGGAACCAGAATTTCGCCCGAAGCGCTTTGGAGTGAGGTGACGTGCGCCGTTTTTCTGCAATGAATTGTGGTTTATTCGTGATTCGCGGTCCGCTTCTCCAGAGAGGGCTATCCGGTCTGATTCAGATGGAAGAAGTTGTAACGACTAGAGAACGCCGGTCGGTCAAGCATGCATTGCGAAACTGCGATCAAGACGATAATTCCTGCAAACAAGATCATGCGCGGCCACCGCCCGGGAATCCAGGAAACCGCGCACTTCAGGGCGTAGGAGCAAAGCAAAACGAATGGGACGACGGCAGCGGAAAGTAATCTGCCGGAAGTGAAATAGGGATGTTCACGCGAAGGATAGACGCAGTGCCCGAAATCAAACGCGATCGATAGAACCACAAGCAATAAGAGCAAAACGATAAAGCTCGACAAAGCGAGCCAAAGACTCTGCCGCTGAAACCGGGTCAATTCTCCGAACCACCAGATCAGACCAATTGCCGTGAAGAAGATTACGAGCGTGGAAGAAATCCAGTAGAACCCGTCGTTCAGCTGGGACGCCAGCCGTTGACCACGCCAGATGAATTCGCCGCGCCAAAAGCTGGCAATCGACTGCGGCCAGAACTCCTGTAGCCCGGTGAGAGTGAAAATTGGATGAGGCCACCATTTGGCGAGAGGCTTCCGGGTCCAATCCAGAAAGTCGATCTTGGATGCGGTGGCAGTCAGATCGCCGAATGTGTGAAGATTCCAGGCAAACCAAAGCACGATCGGCACAGCCGCGAATCCGATCAACACAGCGGCAGGCGCAAAAAGGCAGCGCAATTTTCTGCAGTCGGTCGCATTTCGAATCTTGAAGATCAAAGCCAGTCCAGCCACGAGCAGTAGAGGGATGTTCGTAGCTTTGACCAGGCACGTCGCGGCGAGCGCGAGGCCGGTCCAAATTGCAAGGAGCAGACTTGGTCGGGCTTCGAGTATTTTTAGCAAGCCAACAAAAGCTACTCCGAAACAAAGCGGCGAGAGCGAGTCGCTCGTTACTGAATATAATGTGGTCTGCGGCCAAATCGCCAGCAGCAGCGGAACGCTTACCCGGATGAATTGCTCGTCAGGGAACACCAGCTTTGCGGCGACGAAACCAAGCCAGACGAGAAGCGCCGCGACAAAGACGTTCAGAAAGCGAACCCAATACAATAACCAGCCGCCGGTGAGACCGAGCGCACGGCCAAGATTTAGCCACAGACCCGCGACAGCATAGTAAAGTGGCGGTTCCCCTGATTCGTGATTTTGGTTGTTTTCCCACCAAGCTGCTGCCCTGTCTACCGCTGCGTCCCGCTGCTCGGCGGGCAACGTCCAGTTCGGCGGTGGAAAAGTTCCCGTGTTGAATTGCTGTGTTGCCGTGAAGTACTCAGGCGTGCCGTACAAAGAGAAGTAATACGCGGATTCCGAAGAGTAATGACCCAAATCGCGCGGCACCTGGCCGCGTGCGTACTTCATCACCAGATCAACGTGCGCCTGTTCATCGACGTTGTTGAAAAACGGAAACGCCGCCGAAAATATTAAAACCCGAACTGCGGCAACGGCGCAAAAAAACAGAATCAACTTTCGCTCATGTCGCATTGCCATTAGGACCGCGGAATTACCAAGCTTGCCTTTCGATCACCGCGAGCTTGCCATATTCGTTGATCACGGGCCCGGCGCCTGTCACTTGCAGAAAGCGCGCCTCCAAAGGCGCGCGAAAAGGCGAATCGCTCTCAAGGACAATCGCAAAATGGCCCTCTGGATCCGGTTCCCGCCATGGCATTGCCGCCGGATAAACCTGGTGCTGGTAACCAAAGATCGTATCGGAGACGGCGAACGTTTCACCGCATTCGAACAGCAACGGATAGACAAAAGAAACGGTCGCCCAGACACCTGCCACTTGAGCTTCGCGCAGATGATTTTTCACGCGCTCCAGATCGCTCCCGGCAATCCGCGTCATGCAGTAGCCCTCTCTGCTATCGCAGAGCGTTAATGTTTCGATTTCGTTGTGGCGAGCGGTGTCGATCATCACTGCCGTGCCCGTGATAACTGCCGCCGCGAAGATCCCGACTCCGCCCAGACGAACGACCAATTTGGAAGACGCGAAGCAACGTTCCAGCAGCCGGCCACTGAGCGCCGCAAAAAAGAAGCAACCGGCCAAAAAATACCCAGGCACACGAAGCGGCGCGGTCACGTACGGAACGAAGCACGCCAGGATGAGCAATAGCAATAGCAGATCCCGTTGTTCGTCGCGGTCCGCGAATCCGCCGCGAATCGCTGCCACGATTTTCAACGGCGACCGAATAAACGGCCAAGCCGCAACGCCGACCGCAACGATCGCAATCGTGTAAAAGATAAAGCCCGAAGCAGGCTTCTGTGGATAATACCAGAGCACGGTATCAGGGCCGAAGAACTTCGGGATTTCAGTCAGAAAGATTTGAGACAGCGCCCCAGGCCGAAAGAACAGTGCCAATCCGCCGCCGGTTTTCTCGCGCACAACGTTCCAGTTGGCGAAGTGATGTGCGAGATTGAACGTAATAGCCGGTGCGTAGCCAACAAGGAATCCGCCAACCGCGACCAGTGCATTCTTGAGCGATAAGTTTCGGCGCAGCAGAAGGAGGATCCAGAGGGCAATATCAAATGCGATGCCCAGTTCCAGGCTCCAGATGCTTAAACCTGAAACAATGCCAAATAAGAGAAATAGCGGCCACCGCCGATTCGGGGTCGATTCGATCGACAAAAACAGAAGCGTCAGCGCTGGAATCGAAAGGAAATACCAGGAATAACCTCTCACCTGAAAGTGCCACTTGAGGAGCGAAGGAGTGACGGCAAACACAATGGTCGCCAAAACAGCTGCGCGCTCCTCATAAACCGCCAGGCACATCTGATAAAACAGAAAAAGGCAGACCAACGAAAGCACGACAATGCAGCTCTTCAACGAAATGACGCTGACGCCGAAGAATGCGAACGCAACCGCGGCCAAATAAGCTTCCCACGCTGCACCCGCATTGTATGGCTGACCGTACATGTAGAATGGAAAATACCGTCCCTCCAAAATGTGTTTGCCCATCAGACCGATGATCGCCTCGTCGCTATGGACATGGGTTTGAGACGTTAATAGGATCGCAAATCGCGCCGCCGCGATAAGGACGAATACTCCAACAAACAGCGCGTGTCGGCGCATTAAACGTCGGTTCTCACTTCAAGCAGCGCGATCATCGCCACAGCTTCGAAAACCACAACTGATTACAAATTCCCCCTGCCTTCGCACACCTGAAAGCGCTCTGGGAATGCATTCAAGAGCCAGCGTTAATCGCGTAGCTTTTCGACTGATACTTCCGCTTGCGGCGGGCAGTCTTGACAAGCGAGCGAGATTTTTCCAAAACTGCGCGTCGCTAAAACGGATCTGAGACGGTTCGGTCCAACGCAGGTCGTAGAAAATGATCATAGTTAGCAGCGCACGCCACAATAAAATCTTGTTTTGTGAAGATTCCTAATCTGGCGATCAGCTCAAGGAGCGCGATAGGGCAGGCCAACCTTATAAAGCGACATTTCGTGGCGGATTGTCTCAGCGAGTTCGGAGTTGCGCTGCTGTTGCGCGGATTGTAGAGCGCGCCGGGAAGTTTCGACGGCTTTGGCGAAGCTCTTGTTAGTAGCATAGGCTGCGGCTAGCGTGCGCAGGACGACCGGGCTCGTGTCGCCCGTGAGCCGAGTAGCCTCTTCGGCAAGTTCCACCGCTTTTGGACCGTTTCGGATATTAGCGTCCGAGGAACTGGAGAATATCCACGCCAGATTCGTTAGGGCTTCAAACAAATCCGGCTGCGCTTTTATGGCTTTTTCGTAATGAGCGATCGCATCGACAGTTTCACCCTTCTCCGCCAGAGCGACGGCGAGATGATAGTGTGCGCGGCTGTGATTAGGTAGAAGCTCAATCGCTTTGGAAAGCTGCGCGATTGCTTCGTCTAATCGCCCTTTCGTCATCAGTGCCATGCCGAGTACCGTATGCGTATCGGCGTTGGTAGGGTCAAAATTCAAGGCGACGTGCGCCTCCGCGATCGCTGCGTCGGCGTCGCCTTTGCGGAACAGCGCCCAGGTTAGAGCGTTGTGGGCCTCCAGAACATCGAATTTCAATCGTAACGATTTTTCGAGATGCGCGATCGCGCCATCGATATCGCCTCCTTTCAATAGTTCGCTGCCCAGATTGGTTTCCGCCATCCAGCAACCTGGATCCTTGTCGATGGTCGTTCGCCACAGTGTCTCGCTATCGCGGTAACTCGCGCTTTGCCGCCACGTGAGTAATCCCAGCGCGCTAAAGATCACAATCCCGAGCACGGAGAGAAAACGCGGACCATACTCCAATGAGTTACTCACCGTCACTAAACCGGCGGAAACCAGCGCGATCGGGCCGATGCAGGCTAGGTATTGGTAATGGTCAGCCACGAACGTGTAGCGAAACGTGTAGAGCATTATGAATCCGAGGACCGGGCTCAGCGTCGCGACAAAAAATGCCGCCGCGACCTCCACACTTCGCCCAACGTAACGCCTTGCGAAATAAATCGCCGCGCACATAGCGATGCCAGAGACCAGCCAGATGTAGGAGAACGGATTGTTCAGCTCAACCGTCCATTGCGGATAAATGAACGTCAGCTTGGCCGGCCAAAACAATTTGCCCAAATAGAACCACGCCGCGTGAGTAGCAATGATCAAGCGCTCCAGCGGTCCAAACGCAAACATCGGCCCAAGCGTGAATTGATGATAACGTTCCCACCAGATCGCCATCAAACCCATCGCGAACCCGAGAACGATAAATGGAGCAATTTGCAAAATTCGCCGCCAATCGATTCGTTTCTTTTGTAGCCACAAGATCAGGAAGAGCGCGGCCGGCAGCGTACAAGCGGTCGTCTTGCTACAAAGCGCCAGCAGATAGAAAATCAAGGCCAGCCAGTAAAAGGGCCACGATAACCGATTGAGTTTGCCAGCTTTGGTTACTTCTTTCGCGCGCTGTTTCCTATGCGCTCTCGATCGCTGAATCGGTCGTTGATTCCGTTCATCGATAAACCGCGCCCACACAAGAAGTGTGAGTAAAAAGAAAAAAGCCATCAGCACATTCTTCCGCTCCGTGATCCATGCCACTGATTCCACCTGAACAGGGTGCAACGCGAAAATGCCGGCCGCCAGCCACGCGCCGGGAACTCCCAGCTCTGTTAACAGTCGCCATAGGAGCAACGCATTCGCGGTGTGAAGAAGAATATTGACCCAATGATAGCCAGTGGGATTCAGGCCCCAAAGCGCGCGCTCGATCCGGAATGAGGTATAAGTGAGCGGAAAATATTGCGACGGCGACTCGAGCGAAAACCAAATCCGGCGCAGACCGTCCGGCGCCGTCAGCAGACGGTTTTTCGTCACATAGAAATCGTCGTCCCAAACGAAACTGCCGTTCCACGCGGGCCGGTAAGCGAAAATTGTTGCGAGCACAAGAACCATCGCAAACAGCCAGATACGCTTACGCGTTAAGGAGAAGAGTTTAGCTCTATTCACCAAGATTTGAATTATCATCAGATCATTCCACACGCGCGTGCGAGGAGGGCGTGAACGGAAAACAATCGCGTCTTGCTGAATCTTTTCACGGTCATTTCTACGGTCTGTGAAATTTTTCGCTGCAAAAGCGCGCAAATCCGCGAAATGCGATGCAAGCGGGATTCGCTAGGCTTCGTTCTGAACAACATGCTGTGCAACGCAGTGAAAATGCACGCAAAAACACTTTCTTGAATTGCTTCCTTGCTCAGTCATAACTACGCCTTATGCCGGCAACCGTACTTAATTATGGCGTGTAACGCTCGAAAACGATCGCGGGGTCCGGGCGTGGTTCACCTTAATCAGCGGGCGGATGAAACCCGAAATCGGTCTCCAATTTTTTCCATAGCCAATCAACGAACCAGTCTTTCTTGATTGAGGCAGCGTTATCGGCAACTAGCCTCTCCGCTTTTTCGACACTGCCGTTCAAACAGTAGAGATAGGTCAGCAGCAAAATGTCGTTAGCGCCGAGCACATCGCGATCTTTTTCGCTCTCCAAAAAGCCAATCGCTCGATCGATATTCCGCTGCGCCAACGCGCCTGCTATTAAGTCCGGCATGATTTCCAGCGGCGGCGTTGGCGATTTCTTCGCCACTCGCTCGGCAATTGAAACGCGAAGCGCATCGCTCCCCAGCACCTCCAGGACCGGTATTCGTAAACGGGAATGGCGCAGATAAAGGTCGAGCTCAGCCAGCTTATTGCTCCCAATTGTGTCAGAGAGGTATCGCGATTGGCGGAGGATAAAGAATGACTCCAACTCGGCAGCGGCCGGATTCACTGTCTCGGGCCAGATTTGGTGAATCAGCGCCGAATGAACAAAACGTTGAACCGCCGCAGGTGCGGTCAGGTACGTTAACGCGAACCGATGATTTGCTTCATCATTCCACGGCTCATCCGTTAGCCGCTTTGGATAAACGTCGGTGAGTGGCGCGACGTTGTGCGCGATCCGATCAATGTCATCACCGTCCATCAAAAACAGCGCGGCCAGTTGCTGGGGCACCTCGATTCCAATCCGCCGCAAATCTGCACCCGTCGCCGGATCATTCCAAAGTTGCCGAAGCTCAGCTTCACTGACTCTGCGCCCCCGCCCATTGATGCCCATCATAATCCAGTCCTGATCGGCGCTGCCCCAGACCAATGCATTTGGAAACGCGTTGTGAAACGCGCGCAGGATCGATTTTGTTTCCTCTATCTTCAATTGATTGATCGGAAGCCAAAAGCTCGCGATTCCGCCTTCCTTCAGCCGGCTTCGCATCAGCGAAAAAAACTCCTGGGTATAAAGATTCACTGCCCCGGCGACTTTCGGAGGTGGCGGTTCGCCAGAGATGATGTCGTATTGCTGCGGGCTGGCCTGCAGAAAAAATCGCCCATCCTGGAGGATCGCGTGCACCCGGGGGTCGCGCAGCGGATTCGAGTAATTAATTCCCGAATAGAAATCGGCGAGAGCGAACACTTCCTTCGAGATGTCCACCACATCGATCCGCTCCACGCTGGATTTGCCAGTAAACGAATCCGCCGTGACGCCGCACCCGTAACAAAGAAGCAGCACATCTCTGGCTGCGGGATGGAATGCCAACGGAAGGTAAGCGAACAATCGCATGTAGCGCTGATTGCGCGGACTTGTGGCAGACATTGAGAACGCGTTCGTGAGCAATCGATAGTAGTATGGCTCGCCAAACAAATCGCGTCGGAGCAACTGCCACGTGTCGGATGTTCCCTCCATACGTTTCACAACGTGCGCCAGCACATGTCCCTGCCCTTCCATTTCGTATGGACGGCTCGCGTGTTCGAAATGCGCTTCGGTGCGTCGATACGGGAAAACTATGAGGCCGAGGAGTAGTGCGGCCCAAAGCGCAATAACGATAATCCCGACCGGTCGGCGCAGCGAGCGCCTTGCCGGTTCGGTCACCAGGATACTCAGCAAAGCGTATCCGGCAGCACAGCAAATGAGACTCCACTGATAGCCCAGACCCGGCAGCAACAAGAAGCTCGCAACCAACGGACCGATCGCCGCTCCAGTGGTATTAAGCAGCGTCGCAAGCCCTGTACTGTTCATCCGGTCACCCACACTCGCCTGGACCTCAGCTGCAATAATCGGAAACAGGATGCCGGAAAACACCGCGACGGGGAACATCAGCGCAACACACAGAACCGCAATCTCCCACCAACGAAGGTCGAACACACCGGTCGGCGCCTGAATCAATTCACCCGGAAAAAGCAAATATGAAAGAAGTACCAAAATCGCTGCTGTGAGCAGCAGGATCACAAGCATTTGATTCGATCGATCGGACGGACGAAAAACCACGCCAGCGACGAGACCGCCGACTCCGATTCCTGCCAGCACCACCGCGAGCATGATCGCAAAAGCAGTAGGCGAGGAGGCGACATACAGGCGCAGGAAACGAAACCAAATCACTTCGAGCGCGAGAAAAATTAATCCCATCCCAAAGCTGACGAAAAGCAAACGCCACGGCGGGCGATAACTCACATCGAAGCTCAACGGGAATTTGGAGTGGGCGGCCGGCTCAGCGCTTTTAAAAGCAGCCACATATCGCCCCCGTCCAAATCTCGCCACTGACAAGGCAATCGCCGCAGCAATGCAAATAGATGCGCCAGCTGCCAAACTTGTGCCGTAAAGTCCAAATGCGCCGATCAAAAAAGCTTCACCAAGCAGGGCGCCGGTCATCGCGCCCAGCGTGTTTGAGCCATAAAGAAGCCCGATTGCGCGGCCAAAGTTTGTTTGTCGCAACAACGGATCCTCAATTATCACCGGGAGTGTCAAACCCATGGCTGTGGTTGGCAGGAGCAAAATCAGAAACGAAACCACGAAGCGCAGCCCTAGCAGCGTCGGCTGGTGATTCCAAAGCGTTTGCCACAGAGGCCGCAGTAACTCGCCAAGGACCGGAAGGCCAAAAACAATTGTGCAGCCAAAGAACGCGACGAGGAGCTCCAGCACAGCATATAAATACAAAGGCCGCCACCGGCTGATTCTCAACCAAGCCGCGAGCGCGTTTCCCAACGCCAGGCCCGCCATGAAACTGGAGAGAATCAGCGCTGCAGCCCAGATCGAGTTGCCAAAGGCCAAGCCACTCAGTCGCAGCCACAGCGTTTCAAAAATAAGCGCGCCCGTGCCGGAGAGGAAGAGAACACCGCAGAGAACCGCAACGCGCGCGCCCTGCGATCCCACCGGACGTAACGCGTGCCGTGCATGAGACACGCACGATGTTTGCGAACTACTTGGCATCGCGCAAGGGCGGCCGCATTTTCAGCATCACCGCACCGGCAACTCCTGCAAAAAGCGAAGCAGCGATAATGCCTCGCTTGGCTGCGTCGATCAAAGCCGCTTCCTCGAACGCCAGCATGGCGACAAACAGTGACATCGTGAAACCGATTCCGGCGAGAAACGCATACCCAAGCAACGATCTCCAGTTCACCGCCTGAGGGAGCTTCGCAATCCCAATCTTCACAGCAACCAAGGCAGCTATCATAATTCCAAGTGGTTTACCGAACATCAGTCCCGCCAATACTCCAAGCCCAATCTCTATGTGCTGCAGCGATAGATCAATTTTCACTCCGGCATTCGCAAACGCGAACAGGGGCATGACCACGAACGCCGAAAAATTGTGCAATGCGTGCTCGAGCCTGAGGACCGGCGCAATTGCGCCTCCACTGGCCCGCTCAAGAGCGAACAATGTCTCCTGTTGTTCTTTGCTGGTCAAAACCAGAAAGTCCCCAGTTTCCGTGCGATCGAATTGATCCAGCAGCGAGCGTGCTTCTCTGGAGAATTCCCGCGCGTTGATGCGCGAATGTGTAGGAATGGTGAAGGCAAGGGCAACGCCTGCGATCGTCGCGTGCACACCGGAGGCATGAACAAAACACCATAGAACGACTCCGACCAGCAGATACGGCCACAGACGACGAATACCGATTAGATTTAATCCAATCAACACGAGCAGCGTCACCGCTGCGCCGCCCAGCGCACTCCAGACGATCGCCTGCGAATAAAAAAGTGAGATAACAAGCACCGCCCCCATGTCGTCGACGATGGCCAGGGCAGTCAGCAGCACTTTTGCCCCGATTGGCGCCCGCGGGGCGATCAAATTGAGTGCGCCCAGGGCAAATGCTATGTCGGTTGCCATGGGAATGCCCCAACCGTGCGCACCCAACCCGCGCAAATTGAAAATCAAATAGATCAGCGCGGGCACAACCATTCCCCCGATTGCGCACGCGATTGGAAGCGCTGCCTGCTGGGCAGAGGACAATTCACCAGCCAGCAATTCACGTTTGATTTCGAGCCCGACCAGAAGAAAAAACACGGCCATCAGACCGTCATTGATCCAATCGTGCAGGCTCAGCGAAAGCTCGTGAGGAGCGATTCCGAGTGTCAGCGATATCTCCCAAAGATGGTTGTATGCTTCGGACAACGGCGAATTGGCAATCGCGAGCGCAGCAAGACCGAATCCCAACAGAACCAGACCACCAAGTGTCTCTGTGCGGAAAAAGCGCTGAAAGATCGTCAGCGGGATTTTTTTCAACCGTGCCGGCATGTCAGTCGTTAGGGTTAGCAATAGTAAATGACCTGCTCATCCAAACCATTCGGGCAAGCGTTGTCGGTGCCGCGTTCGGCGGAGATATGTGCAAGGGCTAATTAGCTTCGCAACGCTAAATCGTC
>QHOX01000246.1 GCA_003219465.1 Verrucomicrobiota bacterium
ACGCGGACCGGTGGGCTTGTTAACTGTGCTGCCCAGTGGGCCGCCGGCGATGGGAAAGAACTTGGTCCAATGGTTTTTGTATTGTGTGGTGATCAGCATCTTTGTCGCTTATCTCTCGAGCCTGCGTGCGGCCTGCAGCACGAGCGTGGCGCCGAGAGTTTGAAGCGCTTCTGCCGGTCCTTCTTGCCCAAAAGAGCCTCTCGGAGTTTGGAAGCTTCTGAGAAATTTTAAACTTGGGTTGATGAGTTCTTCCCGTTTAGGATTGGGGTGATCTGCTTCGTGGATCTTGAGCAGCGCTAAAAGTGCAAAGCCGGTAGCCGTCACGACACTGGGAACGTTCCGTCGATAACCCCACCCATTGTCGGCGTTTCGGATGGAGAACAGCCAATCCACCGCGCTTTTGACAGGCGCCGCATCCACATTGATTCCCGCTTTAATCAGCGCTTCCATGGCAAATGAGGTGCGCACGATATCAGGGACTTCACAGAGCCCGCTTTCTCCCGGTTCGATGCGCGGCCAACAACCAGAGTCAGACCCCTCCTTACATTGGCGAGCGATCAGAAACTTCACTCCTTTCTGAACATGGCTGTCCCCTGCGTCGACGACCTTACCGTCCAGCAGCGCAATTAGAGCCTCCGCCGTGTTCAGAGGATTAACGGGTTTTCCGGGCTGCTCTCCCCAACCTCCGGAGTCCTTGTCTTGGCTTCTCAAAAGCCATCCGCCCGAGCGCACAATTACGTCGTGCAAATCGTCCATCACACTCTCCGCCGCCGATACTATTGCCGTCGCTACACCGAGTCAATCTTCACACACTGCATGACCGTGAGTTGCTGACCAGTGCAATATCCGTGGTGCGCAAAACACGTAGTTGTTGCAGGGAATTGTGGTCAAATCTTAGACGCGACCCCATTGATAAGCCCCAACGCGTTTGGTGGACAGGTGAGCACAATCACACTCGGCTCGAATACGGTTTACCTCGGTGGCGATCTGCAGCAACACCGAAGCCAGATGATCCGAGTTGGCAGGCTTGGAACCGTGGTTAGGGCGGATTTCCAATTTACAACGCGGGCACGGCGATCCCTGACACCTTAGGCAAGGTGTTGGCGGGCTTCACCGGTGCCTTCGGCGTGTTAATGTTGGGTTTACCGCTATCCGTAACGTTCACTCTTGCCACAAATCCGTGGATAACTCCGGCGGTGTCGGTGTAATAGCCACAGATCAATCCGTTTGCGTTGATCCCAGTGAGCGAGGTGGAGGTCGCGCCTGGATAATCATAGGTCAGGATATCGTCGGACGTAACGTAGAACAAGCCATGAGTCTTGTCTGAGGTATCTGTGTATGTGCCGACTGCCCAATTCGAAGCATTATTTCCAAGCAGAAACGTTTGGGTCGCACCGGGCACGTCGATTGGGAAAGTCAGGGTGCCGGCGCTATCGCGCGTGTACCCGTGTGCAATCCCATTGGAATCGGTGTAGTAGCCTATGATCTGACCTGAGTCATTTACCTGGTAAGCAAACGTCGCGGTTGCGCCTGGCACGGCAAACGTTGTGACAACTTGCAGCACGCTAATGAAGCCCGGCTGACTGTCACTGAAAATGGCAGTACCACAAATATCGCCCAAATTGTTGATTCCCAATGGGATCGTAGACAAAGCGCCGGTGAGATCGAACGGAGAATAGATGAGAGGGCAACGCGGTTGCACGTCGGGATCGTCCACAAAGGGTGAATCGCTTGCAGTCGCCATTGCAATTGCCCCCTCGTTGGGCGTAGGGGTCGCGGTTGGGGTCGGAGAAGGTGTAGCGGTCGCGGTTGGGGTCGGTGTAGCGGTCGCGGTTGGGGTAGGTGTTGGTGTACAATTGGGGTGGACCATCAAATAACCGTGAAAGGTGCCATCGCTCTCGTTCAGGTAATCGCCGACGACATGCCGCCTGAAGTTAATGCCTCGGCCTTCAGTAGGGCCGCGGTTAGCAAAAGGCGGAATGAGCAGGGGGCTGAACTTATGGCTGAGCGGCTTGTAAATAAAACCCCTCTCTTTTCCGTCGGCCGTAATCACAGTGCCAACGAGGTCTGTCTGATCCTCAATCTTCTGTGGCATAGTTGCGGTTGCGCCCCCGGGATAATCGAACGTCACAATGACATCGATCGTTGTCGCACGGGCAACGCTTCCGAAAAACGGGAGCGTGATTAGCACCGCGAGAATGTAAATCAACGAACGTTTGGATTGCATAGAGTATCTTTTTCCTAGGTAAATCGTTCTACAGGGGGCTTGAAGCTGCCAGACAATTACCACAAAAGTGATTTAACGCAAATTGCCAGATGAAGATCGTGTGACCGACGCGTTGGGAAGTGCGGGGCATGACACCGGGGCCGGCCTATTTCTTTCCCTGTTTTTCGTTCAAAGAGATGAAATCGGCGCCCGTGATCGAGAAAATGAAACGCGGACCGGTGGGCTTGTTAACTGTGCTGCCTAGCGGGCCGCCGGCGATGGGTAAAAGTATGGTCCAATGGTTTAGGGGTCAGGACTTGTTTTGTCACAAACTGTCGACAGTAAGCTCTGAGCCCCTCTTCCTTCCTTTCTCTCAACTCTCAACTAACGACTCTCAACTGCTCAGCTGCTGGTGAATGTTAAATGTTAGATTTGATCCCTGCATCCGCCTTCGCGACCCCCGCCTCCCCTTCCTCAATCGTGAGCCTTGATTGGCCCTTCGATAATCTCGGGTTTTTGAGTGAGAAGTTTAGACAGATGCTCTTTTACGTAGTCCGCAGCTAGACGCACTGACTCATCAGCACCAGTCTTGTCCTTAAACACGCTGAGGGACGCGCCCTCGCCGTCGCCAGTATCAAGCCAATAGTAACGCACAAACCCTTTCGCATTCTTAACGATTGGCACGAATTCCTCGCGTATCCGGCGGTCAATCTCTGCACCGTCCTCTGGATTAAAGTGATAATGACGAATGACGGCGAACATGATGCATCTCCTTCGCTTGACTTTCCGATTTCAACCCTCTTCAGGAAAGACGATTCTGTCCGCCGCCTTTCGTGTCAATCTCGAATCGGCCATGTGAGTTCCAAAAACGTAGTCAGCGTGTCATCTGCGCGCACAACGAAACGCGTTCCATCGCGATGCGGCGTCAACAATCCATATCGTTCGCCCGTTGGAATCCACGGATGTCGCTGATCCCGTCGATTATTGAAACTCGCTCGCCTCCCGGCCTCACTCGCTCCTACCCTCGTCGCTTTTACGTTGATCACTCGCACTACCTCGTGCTCGCGCCAGCTACCCTAGCTGCGTTGCCGTCTACTCGCGCGATTCCCGATCGCGACGTGTTCTATGTCGCTGATCCCGTCAGCTCCATTCCTGATTATTCCCAAGTTTAGGGAACCAGAAAAAACTTTCCTGTGTATGGATCTTTCACGATGGACCCGGACGCAAAACCGGTGACATCGACATACTTTCCCTCCTCCGGTGTATAAGGACTCGTGACCATGCCTTTCCGGCCGGGGACCGGGATTCCATAGGGCAAACCAGCTTTTGCTTTTTCCAAATCCGCGGCTGAAACGCCATGCACAGTGCCAGTAGACTCTTCCTCTTTGGAGCGGTGTGATGGTTGTGCAACTGCGGGGGACGTCGCCGCCGCTGGAGGTGCCGCTCGCGAAGTGGATCGCCGTGTGGCCTGCGGCGTCTTCGCAGGTTGAGGGGGCGCCGACTGAGGCTGAGGCTCAGGCTGAGGCTGTAAAGGCTTGGTGATCGATTGACCAACTTTCTTGAAAAAGTCTCCCACCGGACCGGCGTTTACAAAGGACCCGCTCAAGAACAAAAGCCCAATCACCAGCAACAATAAGGTGTTCATCGCCGACAACTCAATGAATCGTCTCGTTTGTCTGCGTTGGATTTCTAAGCCTGAAAGAAAAGAAAACTTTTCCTTCGAGATGCGGGTAGCACCAATACGAGATCAAATCTACCGCGAACTTATGTATCCCCCTTTGCAGTTCCACGAACGCAGTCAGTATTTCATCGGTGCGCACGATGAACCGCTTTCCGTCGCGATGTACGTCTTGCTCGCATTGTTGGCTGTCGTCGAGAACGGATATGACCGATAACAAGCCCTACGCCAGCGATGATAACGGTCCCGAAAGCGATGATTTTTGCCAGAGCAGCCGGATCTTCGGCTGCCGCTGCCCAGCGGCTGTAGAAAGGCTTGCGGGGCACGTCCGGTTTTGCCCAATGAAACCGTTCCTGAACGTCTTGAGGGAGTTCGGTGAAATACACCTTAGAGATTCCCGCTTCAGTTCTAAGCACAATCCCATCCCCTTCGATGCGGCTCACCGTCGCGTCTTTGTATATTTTGCCGCTGGCGGTTTTGAAGTCCTCCGAAAGTGCGAGTGACGCGAACAGGACTGCCAAAATTAGGGTTCCACAATACTTCACGCGGCGAGATTCTGCCTTTTTTGTTTTCCGCCCCGCAACGACAAAATCATATGAACGGCGCGCGTGTCACGGGTCTGCCACGCCGTGAAGTTGACTCTAGAGTGGATAGAAGTGCCATTCTCTCGCCGGCTCGCTGAGCATTTTTTCGCGCTTCAGACGATCTTCGGCGTGCATCACGTGCGGTGTGGCAATGTGTGCCTCAAAACACGCTTTATCCCGCCATTCCATGTACAGTAGAAAAAGCGTTGGATCATCCGCGCCTTGGGACCAGTGGTAGATTTGGCACCCTTCTTCGTCGAGACTTGGCGCTGTGCCCTCTGCGACTAACTGTTTCATCGCTTCGATTGCGTCAACGCGAGTGTGGAAACCCGCGGCGACAATGTAAGAATGGAAACCCATAAGTTCGACGGACACACACAGACTAAACGCAGACTCGGTGCCCTTTAAAGTACGGTGAGATTCACCGTGCGGTCGCTCCACCGAGCGGATCGCCAAGGCGGCCAACGCAATTTGCCTGAAGGATTATTCGTCCTTCGTGAGATCAAAAGAAGCGCCGGCATGATGGCCGGGTTTTGCTAGCGACTCCACGCGCCCGCTCTGCGGCCCTTTCCGTCGTTTGTAAATTTGCTTCGACTACTCGCGGCGTTCCCTGTAGCGGCAGGCGTGTCGCCTGCGATCGTCACTTGCTTGTCACGCCGTAGCCTCGGCGAAGATGGAAGTCCCGCGGCTGCGGGACGAAGGAGGAACTATCAATATCCCGCCTGCGAGATCGTTCTTCGTCCCAAGATCGGGACGATCTCATCCCACGAATGAAACGATTCATGCGCGGCACTGTTAAGACCTCCAATCGCGAGTCGCTAATGGACAACATGTTAGGACTTCAATCAAACAAGTGGCACGCGTGTTGCAATAGGTGCTCGCAACAGCAAAAACGACTTTTGAATCTGATCACTGTGCGAACGCATTTCAAAGCAAGAAACCAACCGAAATTTGCTTCGCTCGCCCTCTTCCTCACTCTTCTGGCTTCTTCGACGCCGTTGTCTGTCGCGGCGGACGACCGCGGCACCGTGGGACTGGTAGTTCGCCAGCTTTTCTCTGAGAAGGAACCGAACCACCGTGGCGTTCTGGCGGTCATGCATGTAGTTGAGGATTCGCCCGCCGCCAAAGCTGGCATCCATTGCAGTGACTTCATAACCGCAATCAACGGAGTGCCCGTGCCGGGACGCGAATTCTCCGACATCCTGAACAAGGACCTTAAAGGACCTGTTGGCGGTACGGTCCGTCTGACCATTGCAAGGTTCGACCGACGGCAGCAAATCGGAGATCACTCTTGTCCGAACGCCGTTCCCGGCGCATGTGAATCCCGCGTCCGATCCATTCGGGTACGTCGTTCCCGGAAGTTGGAGTAACGATCCGCGTGTTCCGTTTCCCTTGCCATGGGCGCCGACACTCCCCTATTACGGGTTCGTAGACCTCTTCTTCTCACCGAACTTCGACCAGACCGATTCCCCCGAATATCACTCTTATGTGATCTTTATGTCGCTGGAAGGTAAACACGTGCTGAGCGCGGAACAGTTGCAGTCCGACATGTTAACGTGGTATCGCGGTTTGGCCGTGCAGCGAGGCGGAACCTATAAATTCACACCCGATCTTTCGAAAGTGTCGGTAACATATAAGGAAGATTCAGCGCCGTCGCAGACGTTCGGAGGCACAACGACCCGGGCGTTTAGCGGAACCGCAATCACCTACGATACCCACGGCAAAATCATC
>QHOX01000078.1 GCA_003219465.1 Verrucomicrobiota bacterium
AGCCGAAGTCGGCGCGCTAACCGCAAGGAGGCAGCCGCCTACGCTATGAGCGGTAACTGGGATGAAGTCGTAACAAGGTAGCCGTAGGGGAACCTGCGGCTGGATCACCTCCTTTCTAAGGAGAGATTCATCGCCTTCGAATCTTCAGATTCGAAGAGCGGTTGAATAGGTCGACGGCTAAATCCGTGGAGTGAATCAATTGATCACTTCCCGGACATGCCGTGAAGACTTTGGAATCGAAAGAAACCAGAGCTTCAAAGAACGAAAGACGGTAACGCACAATTCAGTCTTTGCTGCACATCGACTGCAATGCCGGATGACGAATCGGAAGAATCGACATCCGGCATTTTGTTTGGAGATTGAATCAGGAAGCGAGGAACGCAGGAAGACAGAGAAGCAGGTCCGATTCCGGTCTTGGTGTCAGGCTTACGCGCTATTTCTCGATCCGCGAAACATGTCCGGCGGCAAGCTGCCAACGACCGTCGCGCTTGATCACTGTATCCGTGAACTGCACGACTCGATCGAATGGTTTGCCGTCAGCTGTTCCTTTCACGCGCGTTTTTCCGAGAACAACGGCGACGTCATCGCCGTAAAGCCGCACTAACATGTCGTAGTTTTCAAATACGTCGTAATGAACTTTCTTGCTGCGTAGCTCGTTGATCTCATCAGCACGCGTATTCACTTCGCCACTCGAGAGCGTTAGCGTAAAATTAGGCGTGAGCACGCCCTCTAGCGCGGCCACATCTGCGTCAAGAAATGCTTTGCACGCATCGCGCTCGAACTGGAGCACTTCTTGTTCAGCCGGCGTTTGGGCAACGGAGAATCGTGAGGCCAAAATAGCCACCAAAACAATAAGCATCGCAGTCTTCATATTGTATCCGGAAGCGTTGGAAACCCGTGGCTATCGGCTGAGTTCGCAGATCCAGTTTGTCTCCCACGTCTTCCCGCCGTTAGCCGAAAAGGCCTGTTCCATACGCGCAGACTTCGGCGAGATATTTAACCAAGCGTAGCGCACCAGAATCGCGCGGCCTTTATATTGTTCCTGATCGTAAAACTCGCCGCGGTTCCCATTAAATTCGCCAACGACTGGCGGTACGCTCAAAACGCCTTTGTCCAAATCGAGCAAATAAATGCTCCATTGACGCGTGTCGGGATTGTACAACCTCAGCGTCTGCGCCTTGATGTGCAGATGCTTCTCTGGATTGTCGACCTCAAACTCCTCGAAGTTGGCGTTGCTATCGAGAAGCTTCTTATGGTTGGAGATGCCGTTATACTCGATCCAATTGTTGGAGCCAACCAGGCGATCGGGAAGCCGGCGCACGTGAGCCTTCCAGTTGCCGATAAGGAAGTCGAAGTCGTGAGAGCCATCGCGCGCGGGAGCAGGCGATTCACCTGCTATTGCAAAGGTTAACGTCAATTGCAGGATGCTCAGCCAGTAAATTGACCGCAATTTCATGGCTTTAAGCAGATGGCGATAATGGCAATCGGGACGTTACCAACTCTGCAGATGATGCTTCTCGGTCTTACGAGACAGCTGGCGTTCTTCCTTCCTCCGCATCATGCAGGTCCATCCAGGTTTGAATGTCGTCGCGATCGCCGAAACCCGCTTCTTTCTTCGACTCAGCGAGCTCTTCGCTCGCCTCATCTCGCCAGCCACGCTTTCTTAGAAATGCATTCCAAACAGAAATTTCCTCATCGCTGGGCCGCCGGCTGCGCGCAAAGCACCATTCGAGGATTTCCTCATCCGATCCGCCTTGCAGCGTCCGTTCCGCAAGCTCATCGTAATTTACGCCGAGGAACCTCGTGCAACGAGCATCGAAGTGGGTCGGATCTTCGACCCCTGTAAAATACTGGGGCGGCAATTTTCCTGCTGCCTTTAGCCGGATCTTGTCCAGCATTCGAGCAAAATAAATAACGCCTTTCGTTTCAATGTAATCGGTGCACGGAGTTTGAGTCTGCATTTGAACGAAACCTTCTGACCATGTGGTAAGGTGTCAACAGTCCACTTGCAGCGAAATGGCCATACCACTTTCGATGGATAGTTGCTCTTACTCGTGCTCGTGCTCATCATCTTGCTCATGATCGGAAGAAAATGCCAAACGCCGAACGCTGAACATCCGTCGCCAAATCTTCATGGGAAGCGGCGTCGCCATTCGATAGTGGCTTTTGAAATGGTCCGGCTGGATCGCGCAGCGGCCGAACCACTGCATCAACAACTTTACCGGCAGATTCGCGATGAACTCGCGTCGGGAAGTTTCAACCATAACTCGTCGCGACTTCCGTCCTCTCGCGCACTGGCCTCCGATTTCGGAGTGTCACGTTTCACGGTAAACCTCGCGCTCTCGAGGCTTCATGCGGAAGGATATCTTCAATCTAAAATTGGATCTGGAACATTTATCTCCGAGGCGTTGCCTGAAACCTTTCTTAGTGCGCGAACGACAAAAGCGGCATCACACACAGAACGTCCAGCGCGGCTTTCTAAGCGGGTAAAAGATATTCCGGATCACAGGGTCGGTAAGCAGTTCGATTTTGGAATCGCCGGGCCGCCCGGCGTCTCGTTTGTTCCAGCTGTCGCCGCCCTCGATGAATTTCCCATCGAAGTTTGGGAACGACTCAGAGCACAAGTTCTCGCACAAAAAGGAGCGCATTTGCTCCAGTATGCATCAAGTCGCGGCGATCCCGAGCTGCGCAAGGCCTTGGCAACGTATTTGTGCGACTACAGAGGCGCGCGTTGCGATCCGGATCAAATCATCATTACCGCTGGAACGCAGCAGGCAATGATGATTAGCGCGATGGCATTAGTAAATCGCGGCGAGGTTGCGTGGATTGAAGACCCGGGGTTTTACCAAGCTCGTCGAACCTTCGGGTTTGCCGGCGCGAACGTTGTGCCAAGGCCTGTTGACGGGGAAGGAATCACAATCGCGCGGTCGTCGAAACAACGCTCGCCCAAAATAATTTACGTAACTCCTTCCCATCAATTCCCGCTCGGCATGACGATGAGTCTCGCGCGGAGAACGGCGTTGATCGATTTTGCGCGCGCGTGCGACGCCTACATTTTCGAGGACGATCACAACTCGGAATTTCGCTACACCGGTCCCCCACTCCCATGTTTACAGGGCTTGGATAATGTGGGTCGTGTCATCTACTCAGGCACGATGAGCAAGATCTTGTACCCATCGTTGCGGTTGGGTTATATCGTCGCGCCACACCAACTGGTCGAACCGATGATTAAGATTCGCGCGGTGATGGACCAACATTCCCCGGCCATCGATCAGGCGACACTGGCCCGATTCCTAACGGAAGGATTCTTCCTCACGCACATCAAACGGATGCGAAAATTATATTCGGACCGAAGAGACTTCTTTATCGAGCAATTCAACAGATTGTTAGGCAAGTACTTCATCCTCGAGATTCCCGAAGCTGGATTACACTTCGTCGCCTGGGTGCGACAGAAGGAAAACATGCCGGTGATCACGCACGTATGCGCTGACATCGGTCTCCGGCCGTCGCCGTTGTCGTCGTGCTTTATGAAAGTAGAGCCGGCGCCCGCGCTCACATTTGGGTTCGCCGCGTGGTCGCGCGCACAAATCCGCGAGGGCCTTAGCAAATTCGCCGCAGCGCTTAATTCAAAATTGAATTAAGTAGTCTGGGCAGCCACGCGGCGCTCTTTCAGGGGCAATCATCCCACTGTTTTGGATCTACTGGTCCATCGGCCGGACATTTAAAACTGAAATGGTCCGTACCAAATCTGCGAAGTGGCTATGGAGGTGAGATCCGGTCAGTTCCTAAAGTGCCGTCATGAAAATTCAACAAAGGAGACAAACATGACAACACAACTCACAATCAAAAGAGTTAGCCAAACTCTTCTCATTCTTCTCGCAGCTATTTGCTGCGGAGTCACTCCGGCGTCAGTGCTTGCGCAGGGACCAGTGCAAACAAAGGCAAAGCTGCAATACCAGGTGTCGGACCTCCCCGGGCTTGGCGGAACGAGCAACGGGGGAAATAGTATTAATGACCAGACCTGGGTGGCAGGCTATGCCAGACTGCCGGATAGGAACCGGCACGCTGCGTTGTGGCGAAACAGTTTGCTCACCGACCTTGGCACACTTGGCGGACCCAACAACAGTGTCACATAACGTGAAAAATACCGCGGGAATCATCGTGGGTATTTCCCAAACTGCCGATCCGGAGCCATTGGGGGAGGCTTGGAGTAGCGCGGCTTTCTACAGTACGCCTAACAACGTCGGCTATATCAATCTCGGGTTCATTTGGCAAGATGGACAAGGCCCGATGAGGGGACTTCCCAATTTTCCAGGCGGCAATAACGGCTTTACCACAGGAGCCAATAACTTGCGTCAAGCAGTCGGATGGGCGGAAAACGATGTTCATGACCCGACCTGCGTATCGCCTCAGGTCCTCCAGTTTCGTCCAGCCATGTGGACTCTGGGACCACCGGACCAGATCCAAGACCTGCCACTAATCCCCGGCGACAGCTCAGGAGCTTCGACCGCGATTAATGATAATGGTCAAATCGTGGGCATCTCCGGTATCTGCGACCAGGCCGTTGGAAGACATACGGCAAAGCATGCCGTGCTTTGGGAAAATGGTACTGTGACGGATATTTACCCGAACGCGCCAGCCCCGTGGTGGAATACGCCCACGGCAATCAATCAACGAGGCGATGTCGTCGGGTTTGCCGGCGACCCCGCGTTTGTTGAAGGCGACGTCTTACACGCATTCATGTGGACCCGAGAAGATGGCATCCGACCTCTCAAACCCTTGCCGCGACGCACGCCGCCGCACGTAGACAGTGAGGCCTACGGTATTAATGAAGCCCGGCAGGTAGTCGGTGTCTCATGCGACGCGGACCTGGTTGATTGCCGTGCAGTTATTTGGGATCACGGCAACACACCAACAGACCTAAACGATCTCAAAGCACCCGGCTATTCTGCAGTGCTCACAAGCGCGAAAGACATTAATAACAAGGGAGAAATTACAGGTAGAGCTACCGATCCAATTACGGGCGTTTTAACGGCGTATTTGGCGGTACCCGTTTCACAATAAAACAGACTAGAGAAACAACGCCTGCCGGATGCTCGATCCTAAGATCGGCATCCGGCACCTTGCTTTTATCTCTTGCAATCGGAAAATCGGCAATCGAAATTCGAAATTTCCTGTGGGGGCATAGCTCAGTTGGTAGAGCGCCAGCTTTGCAAGCTGGAAGTCAGGGGTTCGAATCCCCTTGCCTCCAAAGCCTGAGGGGCGTGGAGGCAAAATTGGACAATCCGGGCACACTTTGGATGCACTAGCGGGAGCGTAATCCCCTTGCCTCCAGCCCCGAAAGCATTCGGGGCTGTCGCGCCGTAGCCTTGACGAAGGCGGACGTCTTGATCTGCGATTTCAGATTGGCGATTGCCGATTCAAGATTTTGTAAATGCGCGCTTGCGCGCCAGTCGTTCCAAATCGAAAATCGGCAATCGGAAATCTAAAATCCAACGGCGACGCCGTCGCACCGGGCCTGTAGCTCAGTTGGTTAGAGCATGCGCTTGATAAGCGCAGGGTCACTGGTTCGAGCCCAGTCAGGCCCATTTTCGTTTTCGGCTTGCGAGTTTTTTTAGCGCGCTGCCGCACACGAGGTGTCAGCCTGAGTCGGGAAGACGCCGACGTTCGAAAATATCTGCCGCCTCGTTTTGGATCGAAAAACGATGGCGTTCGATTCTATTCTACGGCCCATGAAGAACTCAATTCTCTCAGCGACATTCTCCTTCGCGATTTTTCTCAACGCAGCTGCCGCCTCCGCCGGCCAATGGACGGAGGTGGCGGGAGGCGCGGCACCACATCCCAGCGCCCTGTATGGCATCGCGGCCGTATCGGACAACGATATTTGGGCAGTGGAAAGCTGGGGCCAAAACGGCGGGCAGGGGCTAATTGAGCATTGGGATGGAACGAACTGGTCAGTGGCCACGGTTCTGCCGTTTGGAACCCTACTTTTCGGAGTTGCGGCGCACTCATCGAGAGATGTTTGGGCCGTTGGTTCGATTGTTGTGCCGGGAGGGCAACGACAGACGTTGGTGGAACATTGGAATGGACGGCGATGGGTCGCAGTTTCTAGCCCTAGCCTTGGCACGTACGATAGGCTCTCTTCGGTGTGCATTATCTCCCGTAACGATGCGTGGGCGGTCGGGTCCTCATTAACACTCGGTACTGGTGACGTTTACATTCTGATGCATTGGGATGGGACAAGCTGGTCGCTGGTGAATGGCCATCTCGCTAACTCAAGCGGACTCGGTTCGGTCAAGGCGTTCGCGACTGATAACGTCTGGGCAGTCGGCTCCAAAGACTTTGACTATAATCAAAATACGTCTTCGACTTTCACGCTGCACTGGGATGGAACAGCTTGGAGCGAAGTTCCCAGCCCGAACGTTGACGAATTCAGTGGTCTTTCCGGTGTGGACGGAGCAACCCTTAATGATGTTTGGGCAGTAGGCTCTTCAAATCTGGGCAGCCTTGCGATCCATTGGGACGGCGCAGCCTGGACCGCGGTGCCCACACCGACGGAGGGCTCGTTCACCGCAGTGAAGGTATTTTCGACGACGAATGTTTGGGCCGTAGGAGACTTAGGCAACCAGCCTTTTTCGGCGCGCTGGGACGGGACGCAGTGGCGCGTCATTCCCACTCCGCCTGTGGATCCATGGTCCGCCCTATGGTCGATCTCGGGTCGTGACGGAGCCATCTGGGCTGTCGGCAACGGCAACCACGGCGGGGCGGAGACTGATCTGATTTTCAATTGGACACGGTAAACCGGTTAACAAACGGTTTCGTGCTGAATCCAGCACGTTGCGTTTCTTCGGCTGGCATTTCGCACTTCGGACATTTGCAGTAGCCGCTTCACTCAGGCCGCTGCTCAAAATTGGAAATAAACAAACGGCACCGGACCGGTTGCGGGAAACAGTTCGAGCGCCAGAAATGCCAATACGTATGCAGGTATTTGAACGCGCGCCGGCTGCAACGCCAGGCGATCGATAAATTGGCTGCGTTCCTGTGCAACGGCCAGAAACAAAGAAATAAAAATCAGCACGATCGTTCCAGTTGTCAGCAGAAATTCTCCGGTCACATGCTGAAACCCAAACAGCGCGCTTAACACGTGTCCGCTGGCCTGAAGGGTTTTGGGGCGAAAGAAAGCCGCGCTGAAGACAAAAGCCGCAAACATTGCCCCGACACTAAATGGCACAAACCAGCGCTGCTTCATAACTCGATCAATCGGTGTGCCGACTGTAGCCCGACCGAAAAGGCGGTAGCCGATCAAGAGAAAACCATGATAGGCGCCCCAAGCTACAAACGTCCAGTTCGCTCCGTGCCACAGGCCAACGAGCACCATCACAACAAACATGTTGCGGTATAACATGAGACGCCCTTTTCTCCCTCGACTGAATGGCATGAACACATAGTCACGCACCCATGTGGAGAGCGTTATGTGCCACCTTTGCCAGAGGTCAGGCGGGTTCCTAGCCAGGAATGGCCGGGCGAAATTGAGCGGAAACTCAAAGCCGAGCAGCTTGGCGCAACCACGGGCGATATCGGTGTAACCAGAAAAATCGAAAAACACCTGCATAAAAAAGGCCAGACAGCCCGACCATGCAGCCAGCCAGCCCGGGTGTGCCGTTGGATCGTTGAAGTATGTATCGGACACGACGGCGAACCGATCGGCAAACACCATCTTCTTCAACAGACCCGACAGAACGAGGATGATTCCACTCTGAATCACAATTCCCGCCGGCTGCCGCCACGACCAGATTTGAGAGATGAATTGTCGGGCGCGGATGATGGGACCCGCGATGAGATGAGGAAAAAATGCAATAAACAGCGCGTAATCGATCGGGTTTCTGACTGCCTTCATCTTTCCCCAATAGACGTCAAAGGTGTAGGAAAGACTGGCGAAGGTGTAGAAGCTGACGCCGACAGGAAGTACAATTTGCAACACCACAGATGACTGAGGAATGCGAAACAATGAGGCGAGCGAGCCCGCAAAGAAATCGTAATACTTAAAGAAGCCGAGTATCCCCAGGTTAACTACGAGGCTAACGATTAGCAGAAGCTTCCTGCGGCGGCCGATTGCAGTCTCGAGCAAGATCCCCAGGTAGTAATCAACAACCGTGGAGGTCAGGATAAGCACGATAAATCGTGGGTCCCACCACATGTAAAAGACATAGCTTGCTAGTACCAGCAAGATCTTGCCGAACCGAAAAGGCGTGCTGTAGAACAGCACCGCGACAATGAGGAAGAAAATCCAGTACTGAAAGCTGTTAAATAACATAAACGGTTAGGGACTACTTCCCGCTCATTGGTTCCAAGTCGCAGCCAATCGAAAACCACAGTTAGGCTGTGCTCTCGAATCAGCCGATCGAAGGCGCCCGATTAATTCCGACACCAGCGTTTCTGTGAATTTCTGCCGGCCTTTCGCATTAAGGTGGAATGCATCAAAGTAATATTCCGGTTTTTCAAGAAAATCGAAGGTGCGCCCAGGCAGCGAAAAATTCGTGCTCTGAATTACGGAACTTGGAAGAACAGAATCGTATCCTTTCGTAAAACCAGGAAGCTCTACGAATGGACCGCGAGGGACAGGCGTAAGCACAATTGCAGTGGGACTATTCGAATAACGGTTCATGATTCGCGGGATCCACTCGCGTTGTAGTCTCAGAGAATATTCGGTGTCCGATTGGGACGGCTGTAGTAAGCTCTTCCGGAAAGCCAGTCTCTGAGCTTCTGTTAGCTTTTCCGCGAACGTTACCCGTCCTGTCGTAGTATCGTAAGATGTGCCCACCAGATCGTAATCCCGTCCTTTGTACACCTCGCGGGAATGCATTCTCGTACTCTCTTGTTGAATACTTCTTATTCTGGCGATGGGATGTCCAAGAAGATCAACAACGTCGTCCTGATATGCCGAGCCTCGCAGTATGCACGCGATAAACGCTCTGAAACGTCCAGACCATCGTTGAAAACCAGAGGCAAAATGGAAAGAGTCGCTGTATCGCAACAGCGGAGCTGTCATAGAAATGCGCAGAGGATCGGCACTGTTTGGTTCATAGCCGATGCCATAAGGAATGACGATGCCCCAATACCGTCGCGTGGTAGGATCGACGTCCCGAACCATGTAGTACCATGTGTTAGCCGAAGCGGCGGGTTCGGCGAGACTAACAAATTTCAGTCCAGCGGTAGAGCCGAGCTCGTTCGCAAGGCTCATGGAGAACCCCTCCGCTATGCGTGAATCACCGAGAACCAGCACCTCCTTCAGACCTGATGGACCGCGCGCTTTTTCGGCTTGCGTGATTTCCGCGATGCGTCCTGCGTACGAATTCGGCGCCAGGATCGACACGTACAATCCGGAATGAAAGATAACGCCATCGACACACATAAAGGCGGCGATGCCGAGGAAAAGATTTCGTCCAACATGGAGCGGCCGCGGCGATGTAGTCGGCTCCAGCGGAAATGACGTTCGCACCGGTCCGGTCGAACTGAGGTAAACGGCGAAATACAAAATCGCTGCTAACGCCACAATCAACACCCAGCGGGCTAGAGCCTGCCATGAAACGGTGCGCTGAGAAGACGGGCGCCCGTCAGATCCAGAAACAATTACTTTGACCAGCAATGTCCGCCGCTGATCATCCTGATACAGTTCGAAAACGTACCGATGCTTTCCGATCCAGGGAGCGACATGGCTGCCTCGGGAACCTTTTGCAAACAGAACAGGGCTCCCGCCATTTTCTGTGACAAACACGAATCCCGGTGATCCGTTTCCAGTGTTCCATTGAATCTCTGTGCTGCCGCTTCCACTCCTCAGTGATGTGATCACAGGCGCAGGGGAAACCGGATCTGAATTGCTGCCGGACACAGTCTGTTCGAGATCTGTTCCGAGCATGGACGCTGTTCCCGAATAGACGGCAAGCCACACCACAAGAGCAGCCATAAATGAGCCCGCTTTCGGGAGCACTGACCGTTTGTACAGTTCTGCCTGAGGACGCTTATACACTTCGCCTGTCATGCGAGGGTTACAATTGCGCGTCAACAAACTGGCTATGGGCAGCGCCCCGACGCTTTTTAAAGTGCCGGCGTGCGAAACTCGCTCCAATCAATAGTCCGACGAGGGCTCCTGCAACATCCAGCAAGACGTCGCGAACTGACGGCGTGCGCGATTTAACAAATGTTTGGTGAAACTCGTCACTCGCGGCAAAAAGTGCGCACGCCAGCAGACCTGCGGCAAACGATATCGACATTTTCGCGCAAAGAGTTGGAATGCTGCGAAGTGCGCGCCACAGCAGCAGAGCCAGAACCGCGTATTCAGTCACGTGCGCGCATTTGCGAACGACGACGAGGATTCTCCAGATTGTCTGCGGCGACATGCCCGGTTTCAACCACAGCAAAAACGGCGTAATGAATCGCGACGTGTACTCGGCGGACAGGAGTTCCGTCGAGCCGAGAAAAATCACGCCAAGCCAGATCAGTAATGGCAACCAATACTTGAGGAAGGATTTCATCCAGAGGTCAGACCTCTGAAATCAGAGATCAGCACGGAAACGCCGAACATCCAACATCGAACGCTGAACGTCCAATGGCAGAAAGAAATCGCACACGCAGTTCTGAATTGAGTGTTGGACGTTGGATGTTGGACATTGGACGTTTGCCGGGATTATGTCCCACAAAGGCCTCACTACTCCCCTCATCTTCGAACCGATTTTCATCGAGCGGATGTGGGGCGGGCGTAAGCTTGCCGATCTGTTCGGCAAAAAATTGCCGCCGAACAAGCGAATCGGCGAATCGTGGGAAATTGTCGATCGCCCCGAAGCACAGAGTATTGTGGCCGACGGGCCGCTGTGCGGAAAAACTTTGCATGAATTGTGGACGCAACACCAACGGGAAATCTTCGGAGACCTTGCTGATACTCTACGTTTTCCGTTGCTCATCAAAATTCTCGATGCGCAGGAAGAACTATCGCTACAGGTGCATCCGCCTGCAGATGTTGCCGACAGACTGGGAGGGGAGCCGAAGAGCGAATTTTGGTATATCGCCGCAGCCGAACGGAACGCTGAGCTTTTGCTTGGATTTCGTGAACCTATCAGGCGGAACCGATTCGAGGAGAAGTTACACGACGGCACGATCATCGATCAGGTCCAAAAGATTCCGGTTCGCTCGGGCGACGCGGTGTTTCTCCCGGCCGGCCGCCTCCACGCGGTAAGCGCAGGCAATCTGTTAATCGAAATCCAACAGAATAGCGATACGACGTACCGGGTATTCGACTGGAACCGCACCGATCCGGCAACCGGCTCGAAGAGGGATTTGCACGTTGAACAGGCGATTCAATGCATCGATTTCGAAGACGTGCAGCCGAAGGTGATCCAATCGGAAGGCGAATTGCTGATTAGCCATAGCCTATTCGAAATCAGAAAATGGAATCTCGATGAAGCTCGCGAAGCAGTCCCGCTCGGGCAATTCGCGATCGTTTGTTGTCTGAGCGGTTCGCTTCGATCGGCTGACGTGCATCTGGCGCCAGGAGAACTTTTTCTAATCCCGGCCCATTTGGAGGACCGGCAACTGAAACCACTCGTGCCCGACACAAGTCTGTTGTGCATCACCATTCCGGTGTAGGGGCGGCCGTGTCGGCCGCAAAAAGATCTACGCTCGATCTATCACCAGAAGTTCACCTTGGTACGGCCATTCATCGGGCCGTACAACCAGTCCGGCACGTAGGGGGTTCTCGCGCACGTATTCCCATTTTTGGCTGTAGCTCTCGTCGTTACGCAACAGGTGATCGAAAAATCCCGGCTGCCAAAGCGGACATTTCTTGGTCGCTCCGAGCGCCACTGAGATTGCTCGCTTCAATCCATTCACCCATTGCGCCAGTTTAAAGTCATCTCCGCCTCGAACGAAGAAATGCATGTGATCGGGCATGATCAGATATCTTCCGACGGCCACACCAAATTCGTCACGAGCTCGGCGGACGTAGGCTTCGAATGCCTGATGCGCTGCTTCTAATTTCCGATCTTCTGCCGATGAATTGTGCAGATCGTGACGAAGAACAGAGGCGGAGCGTAAGTCTGGAAAATTTGTTGAAGTCTTGGCGGGCGGGCCTTGATCATAACGAAATTTGCGGCCGACACGGCCGCCCCTACACCTACGCACAAATCCAGACAGGCCGAACGATTTTATGATTTTTGATGGGCATCACGTTTGTCTTCTGCTGCGATTTTTCGTCCTGCGGCGTAGACACGATGAACGTTCCCGCTCCACATAATGAGAAGCAGACGACAACAACAGCTAGTTTCAGCATCCGGCTCACAGACGAATCACGGTTTGTCGGTTGAGGTTCAGTCAGAATGCTGCGCCAAACGGCGGAGATAAGTAAAGCTATAAATGCCGGTGCTGTGTCCGTCGGCCCAGCGCGGTTGCAACGCATAACCGCCTATGAGTTCGAATCCGACAAGCTCGAAGCTTTTGTCGGTATAGCTCACGTGCGGACGCGCAACATGACCGAGCACATCAGGCTCGCCGCCACAAGCCGCGCAAGGGCACGCGCGCCGCAGCATCCCAAGTTCGACAAAGGATTCGCTGCCATCGTTCCACGCGAGCGCCAATTCGTTGCCGATCAACTGCACGTTTCTTAACTCGAGCCTCATCGTTGCCAGCAAATCGTACGGAAGCGCGCAGAAAATCTCAATCTGCTAATCCTCGTTCATTCAGTTCCCGCGCTTAAGTCCCTCGTTCCGCATCGCGATCATTCAGTGTTTACTTACCCAGGCGGTCTCGCCATTTGGCAGGCGAAATGAGATGTAACCGAGTGAATCTTTGTAGCGCAGCATGGTCTCCTCCGCTTCCCCTTCATTGCCGGTACATATTGCGCCTGGCAGGGGCGGGTCGAGCGCCGAGGCGAGATTCCGTCGTTTGATGAAGCCAAACTCACGACGTTGTTCCTCCGAAAGAAAACCCGCCGTTTTCCAGGTGAACGGAGAGGTGGCGAGAGCTCGATAGATACGCAACCTGCCTTCCAATGGTGTGATTGGCGCGAGCGTCAGGATCGGCCCGGGACCTGCGATCTGTGCGAGCTTCATACCGGCCTGATGAAGCCTGATCGGAGCCCACCGGCTGGGAGTTGGCAGTTTAGCCAGATACCGAAAATCCTGAGCGGTGGAAAAAAGGCTGATCATCGCCGCCGCTCCAAAGCCCCAGCAAAGCGACCGTAACGCTCCGGCTGTTGCGAGCGTGATAACTGGTGGCACCAGACCGAGGACCAGGAAAGACGCGAGCGCATAAAAATACTGATCGTACGGAATGGCAGGAGCCAGCGCCCCAATCAAAAGGCACGGGAGCGAAACCATCAGCAACAGGTTACGAGCGTCTTTCCGAAATTCGCGTTGCCGCAGGGCCGCATACTGGACCGCCAGAAACAGCAGCAACAACGCGAGATTACCCGGATTCCGCAACATGTGCGTTAGGATGTACAGAAATTTGCTTCCGAGGCTGACATACTTCCCCGCGGCCCGTTCATACAGCTCGTTGATTGGACCATTCCATGTGAAGTTATTGAAAATAAATGCTCGTGGATCGACGGCGAACAGCCAGAGCATTGGCAACGCACCAAGCACAGCACCGGCTGCAAGCAGGAGCGCATTTCGCATCCGCCGGCAGATAACAATTTGCCGTGGCAGGAAAAGACTGATTCCAGCGAAGGCGAGGCCAAGCGGCGCGAACGTAAGCCTCGTGCTGATGGCGAGCGAAAGCAGAAGACCTGCGGCGAAATACCATCTCCCAGACTTTCGATCATCCAGCGCGCGCCAAAGGCACAGCACCGCGATCGTTGCGAACAAGGTCGCGAGCGGATGATTCCAGGCGCGCCAGCAACTGTAACGAAAGACCGGATTCGAGAAAAGGAGAATCGCCGCGCTCGCAGTGATAAAAGCCCGAAATGTCTCTGAGTATTCGGAGAGACTTCGCCACATCGTGCGCGAAATCAAAATCAACCCGAGGAACGCGCAAAGCCCCGAGAGCAGGCGCGCGGATAGTAGCAAATAGTCGGTGCAACGAAAAAGCAGCGCGTAAACGAAGGACAAATCTGGAGTATGGAAGAATGGGTAATCCCGGTAGGGCAGAAGTCCTTCGCGCGCGAGCAGTGCGCCACTCGCCACGAACTGATGCTCATCCACATTCAGCCCACGGCCCATCGCGATCGCCCAAAGCACAACGAGCATCAGCGTACTGATCGCGACCGCGACAGCGATTTGTTTGCGGCTCATTTTCGGCTCAACTCAGGCCAGCTACTGCGTGGACCTAACAAATCCGCACCGCCCCATTCCGCAAAACGACTTCGTCCCGTCAATTCCATTGGATCGCAGGTTCATTTCCGCTTTGCTCGATGGTAGTTGGCTCACGTCGCATTTGAGCACCGTAACATAGGCTTCGAGCCTGTCTCGTCGGATAGGCATCCCTGCCTGTCGGCTCGGTATCCCTCCAAGCTGGGAAGCCTAGCCGACAAATCAGGCAAGATGCCTGAGTTACCGCTTCGAACGTTCGCCAAAAATCGCCGTGCCTACGCGCACCAGCGTAGCGCCTTCCTCGACTGCGATCGGAAAATCCTGCGTCATACCCATTGAGAGGTGTGCGAGATCAACTCGAAACTCGGTTTGCAAGTGATCACGCACCTCGCGCAATTGAACAAAATATTCTCGGGATGCTTCCGCTTCTTCGGCCAGCGGTGGAATTGTCATCAAACCGAGGATGGACAATCGCGGTAGCGCGAGAAGCGCCTCCATTTGCTCGCGCAACTTGTCGGGCGCAAAACCGAATTTGCTCCACTCACCCGCCACATTGACCTCTAGCAAAAGTCGCGGGTGCAATCCTTCTTCTTGCGCGATTCGGTTCATGTCTTGCGCCAGCGCGAGGGAATCAACGCTGTGAATCATTTCAAATAATGGCAGTGCGTGGCGCACTTTGTTTTTTTGGAGATGCCCGACAAAATGCCAGCGAACATTCGAGGGCAGCTCCGGGATTTTTGCGCGCGCTTCCTGCACGCGGCTTTCACCGAACAGAGTTTGCCCAGCGTCAATCGCCTCGCGCACTTTCTCGACCGGATGCGTCTTGGTGATCACGACCAACTCAACGTCATTAGTTGATCGGCCGGATTTCGCCGCCGCATGCGCAATTCGCTCACGCACGCGATCAAGATTTTCGGCGATGGAAACCATGCAGCATTGTAAGGCGGGCGCTTCGCCTGCCAATTCAAAATCCGCAAACGCGCTGCACGCAGACGCGGGAGCTGACTGGTTTGGCGGCCTGGAGACCGGGACTCCTTGAGATCAAACGATTATTTGCTCGCCAATCCGAATCCTGTGCGGCAAAAGCCCTGAGCATGAAACACTATTCACTTCTTCTCGTAGTCATCCTCGCGGTCACTTGCTCCAGCTTGATCGCTGAGGAAAAAGCTGCTCTTCAACCTAACGCGACCGTGGTCAGCCTTCTTCAGGGGAGCGCGGGTAAAAGTGTCGAACTGCACTTGCGATCTGGAGAGAAAATGGGCGGCAAAGTCGCACAAGTAACTGACAACGTCGTTCATCTTTCCAATCTCACTGGGGCGGAATATTTCGATGCTTTCGTGGATGTGAAAGATATTTCAGCGGTCGTCGTTCGTGTGGCTGGGAGATAGCAAGGCCTCGCTGGTCGTGGAGATGGGACATTTCGCCGCCGAGGATATCGGCTGAGCAACTGTCTTCAGGGTTGTCAGTCATAGGTGCAATTGTCCATACTCGAGACATGATTACGAAAAACATCGGAATGCTTCTGCTTGCGATCTACCTAATTGCGGTAGGAATTCTCACGCTCACCGGTCTTGGCATCGGCATCATTACTGGTGTGCTGGCGCTGCTAGCCGGAATTCTTATTCTGATCGGGCGCTAGAGAAGGATCAGCCGAGCAATTCGATCATTTGCTTGGCCAATTTCGGGCCGATGCCGCTTTCTTCGTGTTTGAAATAGACGAACGCGTCAGTCCAGTTTGCGTTCTGCTCGCGTACGAATTCGGACCAGCGTTTCACGTCCTCGTCAGTGTAGTCTTCCCGGCGAAGCCGCAGATAGCCGTAATCGGCGGTAATCTTCTTCGGAGTCACAATTGTGTCTGTATCGGCGATGCAAAGCGCGATGTTGCGCGACTTAAGCAGGTCGAGGATTTCATCGTCAAACCATGATTCGTGACGGAATTCAAAAGCTCCGCGCATATCCGGAAATTCGCGCAGGAATGAACTCAACACGTCCACATCTTTTTTGAAGGTTGGCGGAAGCTGAAACAGAACCGGGCCAAGTCGGTCGCCGAGACCGGTGATGACTTTGCAGAAGTATTCAAGCGTATCGGAACAATCGCGCAGCTTCGACCAGTGCGTGATTTTCTGCGGCGCCTTAAGCGCGAAGCGAAACTTCGCCGGTGTTTGCAGTTTCCAATTCTCGATCGTCTTCTGGGCGGGAATGCGGTGGAAAGTGTAGTTGATTTCTGTCGTAGCGAATTGCTCGGCGTAAAACGGCAGCATCTTCGCCGTGGGCAAATCTTCGGGATAAAAATTCCCTTTCCACTCCGAGTACTGAAATCCAGAGGTGCCAATCCAGAAGTTCATCAGCGTTCAGGCTAAGGCGGTCCGTTCTGCGAAGCTAGCTTCAAGAGAAAACGCTTTGCACAAACATCCGCAGCACAGAGCGAATCCGAATCGGGTGTAGCGGCAAGTCCTTTGAATCGTCGAATTTAGACGGAAACGAGGGCGAATATGACTGCCGCAATTCAACTAACAAAGGGGAAAACATGAAAAAGATAGTATTGAGCATTGCTTTGGCGGTTGTAGCGCCGTTTGCGTGGGGACAGGTTTCAGAGACTACCACCACGACGACCACGACCGACGCCAGCGGGACGATTACCGAGTACACTCCGGGCAGCGCGATCGTGCTTAAGGAAACCAGCGGGCCTCGGCATTATCGCTTCGGCAAAACCGTTACCTATGTGACGCGCAGCGGTAAGGTGCTGGATGAAGATGTCGTGAGAACAAGGGTTAAAGTGGGTGTTCCCGTCCGAGTCCATTATACCGGGTCTGGCGAAGCTATGGTCGTGGATCGCGTGATCCTAGACGAAGATTGATTTAGTCTCGTTCGTCTCCAACGCGCCTTTGTTCTACCACGCGGGAACAGCAAAGGCGCGTTTTTTCTAGTTCGTTGGACAATGACTTGAGCCAGATCTGCAGCCCGGATTCTCGCGCGTGGTTTGAAAAACCGAACAAGACCGTACGTCGTCTGATAGACGAATCGCTTTGTTATGAACCTGCAATTAAAAGGGAGCTGGAACGAAATAAAAGGGAAACTCAAGCAAAAGTACGGTCAATTGACTGACCAAGATTTAATGTTTGCCGAGGGCAAGGAGGACGAGCTTCTGGGACGCCTTCAAAAGAGATTGGGCAAAACAAAAGACGAGCTTCGAGCCGAGATTGAGGACATGTGATTCTATCGCAGCGCTCTTGGGCGTCCGCTCCAGCGAAATCGAATCGTGAATTTGGAACACCGCAAGAAGGGACGCGTTTAAACGCCAAGGATTGCCGCCGTGAATCGATGACTCACACCGGCGGTTTGTTTCCCAAGACAACACGCACCTCGTGAGGCAGGCCATCGTCACACAACTTCACGGTTTTGTCGGCTGCTGAGACTCGATCCAATTCCATCACGATAACACCGCGAGAACAGTGGTCAGGATTCTCAACCGTGATGTGATAAGTGGTGTTTTGGAAACGGTATCGCAGGCGAAAGCTAGGCCAATCTTTCGGTATGACTGGGTTGATCGTGAGGGTATCGCCGCGGCGTTGGAATCCCAGAATGTCTTCAAGCCAGACGCGATAAGTCCAAGCTGCCGCGCCCGTGTACCAAGTCCAGCCACCCCGCCCGACGTGGCCGGCTAAAGAGTAAACGTCGCCCGGTATGACGTACGGCTCGACTTTATAACGTTCGCAATCCTTCTCGTCGCGGGCATGCTCAACCGGATTTAGCATCCGCAAAAGTCGGACGGCTCTATCGCCATCGCCTTGGCGGGCAAAAGCCATGGCCACCCACGTGGCGGCATGCGTGTATTGGCCGCCGTTTTCCCGCACGCCGGGCGGGTAACCCTTGATGTAGCCAACATCGGCGGTGGTTTTGTCGAACGGCGGAGTGAAGAGCAAAATCAAATCGTCGGCTTCACGCACAAGGTTTTCCTCAACTGATCGCAGCGCAACGTCTACGCGATCCGCGTCGCCTGCGCCGGAAATTGCAGCCCAGGTTTGCGGAATCGAATCGATTCGCGCTTCGGTGCACTCCTTTGATCCCAAAGGGGTGCCATCGTCAAAGTATCCACGTCGATACCAGGCTCCGTCCCAAGCCTGGGCGTCAATGATCTTTGCGAGCTTGGCGGCGCGGGCCCGGCATGCCTGCGCTTCGTCGTGATACTCGCGAAGGACGAGCAATTCGGCGAAATCCCTGAGCACACAAATCTCAAACCATGCGAGCCAGACGCTTTCGCCTTTGCCGCCCAGTCCGACGCGATTAAGGCCGTCGTTCCAATCGCCTCCTCCGATCAAAGGCAACCCATGCGGACCGGCAGTGGCAGAGCGCGCAACGGCCCGCCGACAATGTTCGAGTAGCGAACCCTCCTTGCCGGAAGCGACCGGAATGGAAAGACTCTCGGTCTGTTGTTCGTCCAATGGTTTGCCGTCGAGGAATGGAACCATCTGATCGAGGATCTCGGCGTCGCCGGTGGTGCGAACGTAATGCGCGGTGACGAAGGGAAGCCAGAGAAGATCGTCACTGATCCGCGTCCGGACGCCGGCGCCAGATTCTGGATGCCACCAGTGCTGCACATCACCTTCCACGAATTGCCGTGCGGCCGCGCGCAGGATGTGCTGGCGAGCCAAGTGTGGCGCAGCGTGCACGAGAGCCATGACATCTTGCAACTGGTCCCGGAACCCGTAAGCGCCGCTCGATTGATAAAGGGCCGAGCGGCCCCAGACTCGGCAGCTGAGAGTCTGATAAAGCAGCCAGCGGTTGAGCAGAAGGTTCGTGGAAAGCTCGGGTGTTTCCACTTCGATCGTGCTTAGGAGCCGGTCCCACCAATGGCGGGTTTCTTGGAACGCGGCTTCGACGTTGGCGGGATCGCGAAATCGGTTCACGATCGCACGCGCTTTTTCTTCGTCGTCCGCCTGCCCGAGAAGGAAAGTCATCTCGGCGGTGTCTCCCGGTTCAATTTCGACAACCA